>JADYXQ010000138.1 GCA_021772135.1 Candidatus Obscuribacter sp. | reverse complement strand
GTTTCCAGGTTTTAAGCGCAGGCAAGTCAATTTCAGGAGCGCCAAATTTGATGCCGATTTTTTCGGCGTGTTTGGAGGAATAAACTACTTCAGCTGCATGCAATAAAGCTTTTGAAGGAATGCAGCCCATATGCAGACAGACGCCACCAGGCTTTGGTGCCGCATCAATCAGGAGAGTTTTGATGCCGAGCTCGGCCGCGCGCAATGCCGCAGTGTAACCGCCTGGACCGCCACCTATTACGGCGAGGTCAACTTCTTGCACCATCTCTCCGACGACCATAATTTGCCTCCTAGGCTTCTAAAACAAATTTGAAAGGATCTTCCAACAATTTGACTACGTGTTGCACAAAGTAAGCGGCTTCAGCTCCGTCAGCCAATCGGTGATCGAATGACATAGCCAGAGGCAGAATGGTGCCGATGACGATTTGACCGTCTTTGACGATTGGTTTCTGACTGGCTCTCGCCATACCCAGAATGGCCGCTTCAGGGAAGTTGACCATGGGTGACATAGAAGTCCCGCCGATGGCACCGATGTTAGTCAAAGTAAACGTGCCGCCTTGCAAGCGATCCAGTTCTACTCTTCCCGCTCTGGTTTTGGCGGCGATATCAGAAAGTTCTACAGCAATTTCATAGAAGCTTTTTTGATCGACGTCGCGAATCACAGGAACGATTAAACCTCGCTCTGTAGCCACTGCCACGCCGATGTTATAATAATGTTTGACTACGATTTCGCCGGTATTTTCATCCAGGCTGGAGTTAAATTGCGGGAAAAGCTTGAGGGCGCTGGCCAGTGCTTTAATGGTGAAAACAGTAAGTGTCGGTTTGACTTTGTTATCACCAGAGCGAATAGCAAATTCTTTTTCGTATTTGCCAACAAGAGCGGTAAGGTCGCTCACATTGGCTTCGTCAAAATGGGTCACATGAGGAATATGTGTCCAGGCCTGGGTCATATTGACGGCAATTTTACGGCGAATAGATTTGAGCGGCAAGCGCTCAACTTTGCCGAATTTAGCAAAGTCGGGATATTCAACCGGCTTGCCGGCATTGTTATTGAGCGCAGATAGAGGAGCTGTGGCACCACCGGCAGTGCCATACTTCTCTTGCATCGAAGCTGAAGAAGCTGGGGAGATAGTAGAAAATGCTGGTGCAGAGCTGCCCTTCGAAGCACCGTTTGTTTGAATTCTAGACTCAAGTGATCCGGCGGCGAAAGCCATTACGTCTTCTTTTGAAACTCTACCAGCGGGCCCTGTAGCGTTAACTTGATGGAGGTCGACACCCAGCTCGCGGGCCAATCTGCGTGTGGCTGGAGTGGCCGGTACCGGTCTGTCTGTGTCTACAGTCTTGTTGGCTGCAGCACCATTGTTGGTGCGACCGGCTGTTACTGCTTCCTTCGCCACGGCGATTTCAGCTTCAGCGGCTTTATCTGTAGTTTCGACACTACCTACGGCTTTCTCGTTTTCAGCGGCGGCGTTTTTAACCGCGCCTTTGGCGGCAATATCATAAGCAATCATGACGCTGCCGACGGTTACGGTCTGACCGGTGGTGACGTGAATTTTGGCCACGGCCCCGGCGTAAGGTGAGGGAATTTCGACTACGGCTTTGTCGGTTTCAACTTCAAAGATGATCTGGTCTTCTTTGACCATCTCGCCTTCTTTAACTTTGACACCGATAATTTCAGCTTCGTGAATGCCTTCACCCAGGTCAGGCAATTTAAATTCAACCGTCATTGTCCACCTCTGGAGAGTTGATACTAGAATGAAAGTGTTTCGCGACTGGCTGCCAGAACCCGCTCAGGATCAGGCAAGAAGAAGCGTTCTTTAGAGAAGTATGGAATCGGCACATCAAAACCGGTAACGCGTTTGATCGGTGCTTCCAGATAGAGCAGAGCCGCTTCGTTGATGCGTGCCACCACTTCAGCACCCAGACCGCATGTGCGAGGGCCTTCGTGCACCACTACCGCCCGGCCGGTTTTCTTCACCGATTCTATAATCAGGGTTGCGTCCATAGGGGCGATGGTGAGCAAGTCGATCACTTCAGCATGCACGCCATCTTCCTCTTCAAGCATTTCAGCAGCTTCTAAGGTGGCGCGCAAACTGGCACCGTAAGAAATCAAAGTGATGTCTTTGCCTTTGCGCACTACTTGAGCGGCACCAATGGGCAAAGTTTCCATGGCCTCTGGAACTTCTTCTTTAAAGAGGCGATAGATTGCTTTCGGTTCATAATAAATGACCGGATCAGGATCTTGAATAGCGCTATGCAGAAGTGCTCTGGCATTGCGTGGGCCTGATGGAATAACAACTTTCAAACCGGGAGTGTGAGCATAAATCGCTTCACGACTTTCAGAGTGATGCTCAAGAGCACGGATGCCGCCGCCGTATGGAGCGCGCATTACTACAGGTACGGTAACTCGGCCTCTGGTGCGGTTGCGGAAGCGGGAAGCATGGCATTCAAGTTGATGGAAAGCGTAGTAGTCAAAACCGGAAAATTGCATTTCGCAAACCGGACGCAAACCATAAATGGCCATACCGATAGCGGTGCCCATGATACCTGACTCGGCCAGCGGAGTGTCGAGCACACGCTTATCGCCGAATTTGTGGAAGAGGCCTTCGGTAATGCGGAAGACGCCTTCATCAGGGCCCACATCTTCGCCCATGACTATAACTTTGTCGTCTCTTTCCATCGCTTCAAAAAGGGCAAGGTTAATGGCCTTTGCCATATTCATTTGTGCCATCGAATTTCTCCTGAAAATTTAAAAGTCGCAAAGTCCAAGTTCACAGTCGAAAACTTTAGTGAGCGTTGGCTTTTTGCGGGCTGACACCAGAATTGTTTTTTGCTTTTTCCACTTGTTCGAGATGATTTTTCAACTCTTCTCTTTGTTCGTTGAGATAAGGCGGAATATCGTTGTAGAGGTAGTCGAACATGGATAGTGGATTGGCCAGTTCTTCGCTTTGCGCCATTTCTTCAACGCGCACGATGGAGGATTTGATGGTTGCATCCAATTCAGCTTCTAGTTCTTGCAATTGTTTTTCGGTATAGACGCCTTTGGCAATCAGATATTTGCTGAAGCGTGCCAACGGTTCTCTTTTTGTCCAGAGTGCGCATTCATCGTCACTGCGATAACGTTTTGGATCGTCGGCGGTAGTGTGTGGAGTGAAGCGATAAGTCAGACCTTCAATCAAGGTTGGTCCCTCGCCGCGCTTGGCGCGAGCCACCGCTTCTTCAGTGGCGACATAAACTGCCAGCACGTCGTTGCCGTCTACTCGAATGCCGGGCATACCATAAGCAATGGCGCGCTGGGCAATGGTTTCGTTGCGCATCTGTTTAGAAATTGGCACGGAGATGGCATACTGATTGTTGAGACAGACAAAGACAACTGGAGCTTGATAAACAGAGGCGAAATTCATGGCTTCGTGAGTGTCGCCTTCGGAAGAGGCACCATCACCAAAATAGGTCATGACGACGCTGTTGTCGTTGCGCAATTTCATAGCCATACCGAGGCCGGCAGCATGCAACAACTGGCTGGCGATAGGCACGCAAACCGGCAGGTCATTTACGCCTTCAGGAGGCATAGCGCCTTCTTCAAAACCGTTCCAGTAAAGCAAAGTAGTTTCTATTGACCAACCGCGAAACAGCAAACCAGCCAGCTCGCGATAAGCGGGCACATGCCAGTCGGTTTTACCAAGGTGAATGGCCGAGCCCATTGAGATGGCTTCATGTCCTGAAGATTGAGGGAACGTGCCCATTCTGCCCTGTCTTTGCATCAAGAGCATGCGTTCGTCAGTGCGCCTTGCCAGCAGCATGTATTTGTACATGGTCTTCAAAGTTTCGGGAGCGATTTTAGGCTCCAGAGCTTTATCGAGTTTGGCGTCCTCATCCAGAATGGAGAGATACTCGATATGAGGAAGATCAATCTTTGTTCTTGGCATAGGGTGCACCGTTAAATGGGTTTGCATCGGTCTTTACTGTGTTAACATCTTCTACTTGACGAGAGGTCACAGACCAGGCAAAGTATGTCATATATAGCCCGTGAGGGACTATAAAGGTTTGTGGAAAATTCTTATAGATGAGATGCTAAAAGCGGCTAATGATGCTGCAAAGCTTAAAATTGCATGAAAGCCGAAATAACAATCGAAAAGTCCGACAAGCTGCCAAAACCGCCCTGGCTCAAGGTTAAGCTGCCCACCGGCGAGCCTTATTATCGGGTTAAAGAACTTCTTGACGAGAACGATTTGCACACCGTTTGCGAGTCGGCCGCCTGCCCTAACCGGGGCGAGTGCTGGGCCCGCGGCACTGCCACCTTTATGATTTTGGGCAATGTCTGCACGCGAAGTTGTGGATTTTGTAATGTCATTACCGGCAAACCAACTGAGCTCGATCTCGATGAGCCCCGGCGCGTGGCCGAAGCGGTGCGTAAGCTATCGCTCAAATATGCCGTTATTACCTCTGTCAATCGCGACGAGTTAAAAGACGGCGGCGCTCAAGTCTGGGCTGATACGATTACCGCCGTGCGGGAGCTCAATCCCAATACCGGCATTGAAGTATTGATTCCTGATTTTTGCGCCAATTGGGACGCTTTGCAAACAGTGATAGATGCCCGGCCTGACGTGCTCAATCATAATATTGAAACTGTCCCAAGACTTTATCTGGAAGTGCGCCCGCAAGGCCGCTACGATCGCTCTCTGGATGTGCTGGCACGCAGCAAGGCCGCCAGGTTGACCACAAAATCTGGTTTGATGATGGGTCTGGGAGAGCGTGACGAAGAAGTTTTAGAAGTGATGAAAGACTGGCGTAAAGCCGGTGTTGATCTGGTTACCATCGGTCAGTACATGCAACCGACAGACAATCACTTGAGTGTAAAACGCTACGTCGAGCCGGCCACATTTGCCTATCTGCAAGAACAGGGCCTGGCCATGGGCTTCACCAATGTCTTCGCCGGCCCGCTGGTGCGCAGCTCATATCATGCCGACGAACAGGCAAGTCAGGCATTGTTTTAAAATTTCTACGAACTTACGAGTCTATGAATCTAGTCTGAGCAGATTCTTGATGCCGTAAATAGCCATATTCGGATTTTCTTTCAAGCGCCTGCGGCAATAAGCCCCGGCCACTTTGCCTTCTCCGAAAGGCAGGTACATCCTTACCAGCACACCTTCGGCAGCTAGTTTCTTGAAAATCGCTTCTGCTTTTTCGCCATTTTTCAATTCAGTTTTATTGGTCGCGGCAATGGCTTCGAAAATCTCGCCGGAGATCAAACTCTTCTGGAAACGTTTTCTTGGCACACCATGCAAGTATTGTGTTTCAAATGCAGAGGTCGGCACTGCATCTGGTATCACCACATCTTTGAAGAAAGTCTCGATAGTTCTGGTGTCGTGGGTGGCCACTTCGACGTAAGTGCCACGAGCGAGTAGCTCCCTTGCGTATTTGACCAGGCATTCTTTCATGGCCGGTTTGTTGGTATGGGCAATTGAGCCAGGCTCATTGTAGATGCCGATAACTAGACGAGTGCGCATGCGATTGTCGAAGCGCTTGATGTCGTTTGCGGTGCGGAACAGGCGTGTTTGTAGCACTGTGCCGACATTGCGGTAGCCAGATTCAATTAAGGCAAAGTAACTCTCTAATTGAAAATCAGTCCAGCGGTGATCTTCTGCTTCTAAAGTAACGGCCACATTTTTGCCGCTGGCATACTCAACTACAGATTCGATGCGGTTGTATGCGCGATCTAAAGCTGGTGATCGAAACTCACCCACCTGTGGAGTAACGGGGCAGAACATTGACGGTTTGAATGAAACTCTTGGCTGTCTGCGCCATTCTTCGGTGGGCAGCGGACCTGCGGCAATTAAATCTATTAGATGTTTGTAGTGAGCTACTGAGGCGTCACAGTCAGCGTCTTTGGCTGCGTCTTCACCGAGAATATCGAGAGTGACGCAAAACTGGTTTTCGTCGTAGAGTTTTCTTGCCAGTACTAGTGCTTCTTCTGCAGTCTCGCCGGCCAGATAAGGCTTGGCCAACATCAACACCAGCGAAACTGGTATTTTGTCGAAAAGTGACGGCGTTACCGGAGGTTTGCCGCCTGAACTATCGCCCTGATCGCTTTGCGCCTGCATAGTATTTTTGACCGCAGCTTCCTGTGTTATCGGCATAATCATCCTACTCACATAGTTCTCAAGGCGAATTATAGATCTGCCGCTGACCTTCTTCCATCTAGGAGTGCCGACGAGAATGCTAAATCAGAAAATCTTTATTTAAACTGTTTAGCTTTTGCTTATTATTCGCCGGCTCAGTCGACTTCACCCAACCCGCGCAATGCAAAATGAAGCAAATCTGATTTGTGCCCCTCTTCTTTGAGTAGTTCGCTAACTGAACCGGGCAAACGGCTGATCGCTACCACTGCCAAATTCTGTCCGCTGCTGTCCGTAGTTTTAAAATAGACGGCGCGACAGCTCTGTGTTGTAAGGTTCACGAGTTCGATGCGGCCATCATCGGTATAACGCACTGAGTGCTCAGTGGCGGACGATTTTTCGTTTTTGAATTTACCCGCTAGTGCTTTGGCCAGACTGATGAATTGGGCGTCAGTCAGTCTGCCGCTGTTGTCCTGGCCAATTGTGCATACTACTACATCCGCTTTACCGGTGCGGCCTTTCGAGCCCGCCACCACTTTTACTTGCGGGTGTTTTTTATAGCTCGCCCAGATCCAGTTTTTGTCTTTAACGTCGGTTTGCAAAGGCAGACCAAGTGTTTTTTCAAATTGATAGAAGTCGTCACCTAGACCGGGCAGATTACTTTTAAGCACATATTGGCTGCCTGAGCCACTTGCGCTTGAGCTGGCCGAGGCGGTGTGCCTGCTGACGCTATTATTAACGTTACTACTTGAACTATTTATCGCACCAGATCTGGTGCCCGAATTCAAGGCTAAAGAGTTGGCCACTGCCGTAAGCGGTTTTTCTATTGCTACCGGTGGAGACGTAGTTGCCGTGTTGTTGCTGTTGTTGTGATTAATATAGTGCGAATTGGCGTTGTGATTTGCCTTACTACTGGTGGTCCGATCAAGGTGCTCCGAATTTTGATGCTCTTGAGTATTTGAGCGAGCGTGCTCAGCCTCAAACTTCTTTTTACCCTGCTCCATTTTGGCTTTCGCCAGACGATTATTACCGAGCTGGCTATTGAGCTGCGTGCGCGCGTCTTCATCGGTCATAGCGACCGATTGAATGCGGGCGACAATCAAATTTTGGCTTTCTTCGCTGGAGACATCGCCGATTTTGCAGATCACCTTGCATTCGATCATGGGCCATTCACCAGGATCTATAGGCAATTCAAAAGGTCTTTTGCCGTGAGCTTCAGTGTTTATTTGCTGTTTGCTGCCGATGGTATCAAGCCTGGTGTGCCAGCGGTAGACAGTCAATATTCCTTCTGAAAGCAGCCTGAAGTGCGCTTGTAGCTGTATTTGTTCGCCCAGTAAACTGACGTCGCTGACATTTTCTATGGTCAGCATAATAGAGGGATGATACCCAAGAGCGTCGTGAGTCCAGTAAGTAACATAGGCAGGCACAGCAAGCTTGGGCGGTGTTTTGCGTTCTCTTCGCACCGGCGGCTCGTCTTCGTCGTCATCAATGGCAGCACGGCTGGGGGCTGACTGCGGCACTTTTGCTACTGCTGCATTATTTGGAGTTTCGGCAATGCTGTAGCAAGTGAGGCTCACCAGTAAAAGATTTAGTAGTAAAAACCTGCTATTCATCAGATTGATCTTAAACCATTTTGTAAAGTTCGCTCTCAAAGTTCCAAAGCTCGCCACAGGTACCAGCTGGCCGCCGAACGAAAGGGCCGCCAGCGCTCAGCGTGGGCGGCGATTTCAGAGGGCTTGGGCAAGTCGTCTGACTGCGCCCTTTTTTTGCCGAAATAGGTGAGGGCAAAACCTTTGCGCACGCCGTAGTCGGTGTTGGGAAGAACGTCCAGCCGGCCCAGACGAAACATCAAGAGCATCTGTACCGTCCACGGTCCGATGCCTCTAACAGACACCAGGCGAGTCAGTAGTTCTTCGTCGCTCAAATTTTGCATCTCATCTACATGAGGCACTATGCCATCAAGACTTTTTAGAGCCAGGTCTTGCAAAGCCATCGCTTTTGCCCTAGACAAACCGCAGGCGCGCAGGTCATCTTCGCTGGCTTTAAGAATCAATTTTTCGCCGGGAAATTTTTTCGTTTTAAAATTCGTCATTACTTTATTGCAAATCGACTGAGCCGCTTTGCCGGTAATTTGTTGATAAACAATTGACTCGGCCAGGGCTTCATAGCTCGACTGCATGCCGTCCACGCGCAAAGTGTACGGACCAACCTGCTTAATAACTTTAGCCAATTTGCCATCGGCTCGGCTCAAGTGATCGCAGATAGCTTGAGCTTGCGCGCCGTCGGGAGCCTTACCGGAAAGCCGCGCACTGCGCTTGGAAGTCTCAGGCATGGAGCGAAGGCCAGCCGCTTTTATTGCTGCAAGATGAAAAAGCATGCTTGGGAGAATAGTTGAAATGGTTGCCGGTTTTCTTGCGGTAGGCGCGTCCAGCTAAACTGGTCAACGAAACAAATCCCAGGTCTTTCGGCATTGTCGCCGGGTCTTTGAGAATGTCGTTGAAAAATAGTTGACCGTTGGCTACGGCACAGCAGCGCGCCGCCAAAAACCATTCTTTAGAAAATTGCTTTTCGTTGTTCTTAAAAGCGTCGCGACCGATTTCACGAGCAAATTTTTCGCCATCGAGCTGCCAGAGCTTTTCGCTCAAAATTTCTTGAAAAGCAAAAATCTCTTCTACAGTCAGGTTACCCAACTGCTGCACCGCCGGTGCTATCACAGCGTCGTCGTTGCCCTCTTCATCCCAGTTGAGCAAATCAATTAAATCCCAGAAATCATCCTGGCTCATATATTTGCTCGGGTCGGCGAGAGTTTCTTGCAGCTGAGCCGGTGCTGGCATTGGCAGTGCGGCCGCATTGCCGGCGGGGCTAGAACTGGAATTGGTACTGGAATTAGACGGTGATGTTGAGGAAGTAGTTTTGCCCTGATCTGGGCCGGCTTTGATAGACAAATCAACCAGATCGGCCAGAGTGTATTCGGGTCTCGTTGGCGCAGCTCTTTTCCATTTGACGCGCAGAGCCGGCAGCTCGGCGCGTAGCTTAGCGATGCCGGCTTCGGTAACTCCGGTGTTGAACAAGTAAAGTCTGACTAAATCTTTGAGGCCGCTCAGTGCCTCTAAACCGCTGTCGGTAAATTTGGTTCCTGATAGACCGAGCAATTTCAGCTCAGTGAGCTGGGTCAGGTGTTCCACAGCGCTGTCATCAACACTGGTGCCGTTCAGCCATAACTCTTTCAAGTGAGGCAGTGCCGCCAGGTGTATGAGGCCGTCGGCGCTAATGCTGGTGGCGGTTAAACCAAGCGATTCTAAGTTGCTCAAGCGCGCAATGAACGCTAGCCCGGCGTCGCCTACTGGAGTGTAAGCCAGCTCCAGCACTCGCAAAGTTTCTAAGTGAGAAATATGAGTTAAGCTCAGGTCGTTTATTTGCGTGCGGCTCATATCAAGCACATGCAAAGATTGCGACGGCAGGTTTTCCATTGGCGAAAGCAAATTAGCGGCGCTGGCCGAAACTTTCAACTGAATTTTGCACGATTCTGGGCTGGGAATAATGACGTCACCGCGAGCTTCATCCAACCACTGCCAGTTAATAGGTTGATTTTCAGGATTGACAATCAGGCCGAGCGGCCTTTCAAACAGATCCCAGGTCTCAGGTTGAGAAGAAGGAGCCGTATAAAGTCCACCCATGGAGTAACGCTGGGGGAATCGCAATAATCTTTCAGTCATGCCGTTCATAACCCTCAAACATTATCCGATTGGGGCCAATCTGTCTTCAGATGTTATTCTTTCCTTTGTATTGAATGGAGAGTCAAATAAATGGAAGAGATCGACGCCCAGGGGCGCCAACTCCTGATTGATCGGCCGCTACTGAGCAAGGGCCGGTTGTCTGTGTATCGAGAGTCGACCTGCAGCGATGACTGGTTTCCGCGCTTGAACGTCAGCTTGAAGAAGTCAGGCACGGATCATGTGCTCTGGCAGTGGACCACCCATTCGGTGCCTGTAGATTTCGACGAGCCGCCACCCTATGGCGAGGATGACGTGCTGCTGGAGAAATATTTTGAGCTCAATGAATCGGTAAGAACGCCGCGTGGTTTAGAAGTGGTATTTGAATTGGCGCCGGGAGCTACCGGACGCGGTTATGTAGAGCAGTTTTCGGTTTCGCTGTACCTCTACCCTGATACTTTTGAAGATAGAGGCGTGCAAATTGGCGTGCTCGACTTCAGGCAAGGTTTAACTGCCGGCAGCGTGCCGATGTTTGCTCGCTTTAATTTCCCCTGGTAATTACTTTTGCATCTGGCCTGGGCTTCCCGTCTGGCTATGTCTCTTTTCGCCGCCTAAGGATTTTTACAACCTCAAGGTTGTATCGCTCTACAACTTCTAGGTTGTGAAAAAGGGTCTAGACAGCGTTTTGACAGACTCATCCGAGGGCACCGAAAGGTCGCCGTGGCAAAGGCAAAAAAGCCCCGTCTTTCAAAATACGGGGCTCTCTATTCTTTTTGATCCTGACAATATCTTGAGATATTTCTTATCGGGATAATAAATTTGCGTCCGGTGCGACTCGAACGCACGACCAATCAGTTAAAAGCCGAGTGCTCTACCAGCTGAGCTACGGACGCATATGCGACAAGAGAGATGACTTATTGAAGCAGTCACGTCTCAACCACAAGAGCCCATCCTATCAGCGCTCTTATCCCTCCGTCAAGAACAAGTGACGATATTCTTGCGTTTATAAATTGAATCGTACTTATAAACCGCTCTGGACTGCTCCTGCCACGTCTGCCTCAATGGTATCGGCCACATATACCTGGCCTTCATTATTAAGGTGAGCCGTGTAAAAGAGCTTTTCTATTTGGGCGCTGCTGAAATTCAAAGCAGGAGCTTGAGCGTCTATATAAGGAATTTGATTTTGCCGGCACTGCTTTTGCAGCAAGGCCAGCTCGCCTTCGTAGTTCATTCCCAGTGTGGCTGCGTCCATGCCGGCAATAGGAGCGAGAGTGGCTCTGGAAGGTAAACCGACCACAATCAGTTTGCATTTGTGCGCAGCACTGTCGCTTTTAAATTCTTGCAATAGAGCGTTCATCGTGTTGGCAATGACATCATGGAATAGTTTGTCGCTGTCGCTGAGTGGTTTGCTTTCGATCACTGGTTTTTTTACTGGTGCAGGTGCTGCTGCTACAGATTCAGGCACAGGTGCTGCGCTGGTGCTGGCCAGCACTTTTGCAAAATCCCACTGGGCGCTCTGCTCTTGCCAGGCCTGATCAAATGATTGTTTCAAACCGTCATTGAGCTTGGTGAAATAGTCCGGCTGTGCTATTTCTACTTTGAACTGCTTGACTGAATTGACCGGCGAAGTGGAGAAGGCCACCACATTTTTATAAATTGGGTTATGGGTGCTGGCATCAGATTCAAAGGAAGCAATCAAGCCCCAGATGCGCGAACGCGAGCGCACAAATTCGATGCTGTTCAAGAATTTGCCTCGCGGTGATTTGAGCCAGCCGCTTACAGCGCTATGATCAATCACCACTTTTTGTTTGGGCAACTTTAAGGCAATGGGGCGAACATTGGCGATGGCAGCATCGGGAATGGCCCAGTTTTCAAACATATCGCGGGCGTTATAACCCACCAGTATCAAATCTGGTGCGTAAGCAAACACCTGACGTCGCATCAGTAAAAGCTCTTGCACCGTAGAATAACCAGAGACGCCGAAATTCAAAACTTCCACAGGTCGGCCAAGCTTGGCGTTAAGTTTTGCCTGCAAAATTTTGCCGAAAGATTTGTCTAAACCGACTTGCATTGCCTCAGTTTGCGAATCACCTAAAAGTACAATGCGATAGACGCCAGGTGCCTTGGCCACTGCGGCCGGCTCCCGTAGTCCCGATGCATACAAATAAGAATGGGCATAACCCTCTTTGCGCCAGGTGACAGTTTTATTGACCATGTGCACAGTGCCGATTTGTTTATCCAGTTTGAAAATTTCTTCTTCGCCCAATCCGGCCAGCGACAAAATCAGCTCCACCGTCAGTAGTGCCACTATTTGCCAGGCAATATAAGGCGCCAGTTTCTTGAGCAGGCTGCGTTTGGGCAAAGCGGCCGGCTCAGTGCTTGCAGCCTCGCTTCTATTCTCTTTGGTTGATTTTAAACTGGCGACCATGATTTACCCGTTCAAAACTGGAAGTAAAGGAAAGGCACTGCTTCAAGCGGCTTCGAGGCCACAGCCAGAATTATTGCCATGGTGTAAGTAGCCAGCCGCACTTGAGGCAGGAAGCTCTGGTCGGGGCCTTTGAGCAAACCATCAAACATGGTTTGATGGCGGCGTAAATATTCAATCAAGATCCAGAAGGCCAGGTAGCCTCCGGCAATAACGAGGCAGCCAGATTTGAGCAACGGTTCAACCAGAGTGGCTTCTCCGCCAAAGTTAAGGAGGCTGGCCCACATATTGAATGCATGAGGAATGTCAGGGGCGCGGAAAAGGGCAAAGGCCAGTGCCACAAAAAGCTGTGTAATGATGATTGCCGCGCCATTTCCTACCGTACTTGCTGCCGCTCTTTTAAGAAGTGGTGCGGCTTCAAGCAGTCGGCACCACTGGTGGTGAACGATCATGGCGACACCGTGAAGCGCTCCCCATAGAACAAAGTGCCAGCTGGCGCCGTGCCAGAGGCCAGAGATAGCCATGGTGATAAACAGGTTGCGTGCCTGCAGCCATTCGCCATATCTTGATCCGCCCAGGGCAATGTAAACGTAGTCTTTGAGCCAGGTACTGAGAGAAATGTGCCAGCGCCGCCAGAATACTGAAATGTCACCGCAAAGCAAAGGTAAATTGAAATTGATTGGCAGTCTGATGCCGAGTAACAGTGCCGATCCCCGGCCCATATCGGTGTAGCCCGAAAAATCGCAATAAATCTGAATGGTAAAACCAATTACGGCGATCCAGGCGTCAGGCCCCGAGAGCATCTGAGTCATGTCGTAAGGTTTGAGTATGAGCGCGCCGATAGGGTCTGCCATGGCCGCCTTCTTAAACAAGCCCTGCATGAAAAGTGTGGTCCCTTCCGCCATCAGTGCACTGTCTAAAACCAATGGCTGTCGCAGCTGGGCGAGAAAATCTTGATAGCGCTTAATTGGTCCGGCAATTTGCGAAGGAAAGAATACGGCGAAGGCGGCAAACTCAAATAGTGACTTGACTGACTTGTCGCCTTTGTAGACGTCAGTGAGGTAATGGACAAATTCAAAAACAAAAAAGCTTATGCCCAGAGGTAGAAATACGGCCATCAAAGGCGCTTGATAGCTCGCCAGTTGGGCACTGAAAACCGGCACTACGGGAGCGACGGCGTGAACCAGCAGGCTCAAATTTTCAAAAAAGAAATTGGCGTATTTGTAATAGCAAAGAGCGCCCACATTGAGAAATAGTCCGCTCAATAAAAGCAATTTGGCGGGAAGATTGCCTTTGCCCCGCTTGCCGTTCACGTCTTCGATAGAGCGCGCCAGAAGCCAATTGACTGTTGAAAGCAATGCCAACAAAACGCCGTACACCGGCATCCAGCTCATATAGAAAAAATAGCTGGCGGCTACGGTGAAAAGCAGCCGCGGCCTGCCTTTGAGCCGCCAGTAGATGAAGACCACTACCGGCAGGAAAATCAGATATTGAACACTGCTGAAAATCATATTTTGGTTTGGCAGCTCACGTGCTTAGCCATGTCAGTATATAAGAGGATGCACCTGGCTTATAGAAGAGTGCTCTAATGAACCTTTTTCAGCTCAGCATTAACAAGCATTAATTACGAGATATTGACTATACAAAAGATACATTAGTACCATTTGATATATTCGGCGTTTTACAGATGGCATCCCTATTTTTCATACGAGCTGACCACCGGGAAAGGCATTAGCTCGATTATTCTTTGCTGCGCCGGCAAATCTCTGTTTGAACAAACTAACGGTCGCTTCGGCGTCTGAGGAGGAATAAGTGTCAGTTCCCTTGAATCGCGAAGAGCTTAAAAAGAAGCGTGAGAAATTCATCATCCCGGGCGTCAAGCAAATGTATGCCGATCCACCTCACTTCGTCAAAGGCAAAGGGCAGTATCTTTTCGATGAGACCGGCCGTCAGTATCTCGATATGTTCGCTGGAATTGTTACCGTCTCAGTCGGTCACTGCCATCCAAAAGTGGTGCAAGCCACTGTGGAACAGCTCAATACTCTGCAACACACTTCCACTATTTTCATGACGCAACCCATGGTCGACCTGGGTGAAAAATTGGCTGATATCGCCCCTGGTGACATGGGCAAATCGTTCATCACCAATTCAGGCACCGAAGCTAACGAAGCAGCAATTCGCTTTGCCAGACTGGCAACCGGTCGCCACGAAGTCATTGCTCTTGAACATTCATATCATGGTGAATCACACCTGGCCTCTACGCTGACTGCCAATCATAACTGGCGCCCTGATACCATGCCGGCTGCCGGTGTGGCTTATGCCGCCAACGCGTATTGCTATCGCTGTCCCTTTAAAAAATCTCCTGATAGTTGCGGTCTGGAATGCGCTCAAGATGTAGAGCGCGTCATCCAATCGCAAACCAGCGGCAAACCTGCAGTAATGATTGCCGAGCCCATTCAGGGTGTAGGCGGGGCCATCACTCCTCCAGATGATTACTTCATTGAAGTGAAGAAAATTCTTGATCAGTACGGCGCGCTCTTCATTGCCGATGAAGTACAAACCGGCGTGGGCCGCACGGGCAAACACTGGTTCGGTATCAGCAGCTATGGCGTGCAACCGGACATCATCACCATGGCCAAAGGTCTCGCGAATGGTCTGCCTATCGGTGCTGTAATCACCACCGAAGCTGTGGCTAAAGCGCTGCAAAAGCAAACTATCAACACATTTGGTGGCAACCCTGTTTCCGCAGCTACAGCACTGGCTGTGCTGGAGACCATCGAAGAAGAAAAGCTGATGGAAAATGCTCGGGTAGTGGGCGAATATTTGATGGCTGGTTTGAAGGATCTGCAAAAGCAATTCCCACAACTGGTGGGTGATGTGCGCGGCAAGGGCCTTATGGTGGGTATGGAGCTGGCAGATAAAAACAAAGTGCCACTGACAAAAGAAACCATGCGCATTGTTGAAATGGCTAAAGACGAAGGTGTGATTATCGGTAAGGGTGGAATGTTCGGCAATGTTATTCGTATCAAACCGCCGCTCAATATCACTAAAGAAAATGTGGACACTATGCTCAAAGTAGTTAAAAAATGCATGGAAAGCCTGGTCAAAGTGGGCGTCAGCGCATAACTATTTTTTAGACTTGAGTACTTTTTTAAATAAAATCAGGAGTTGCAAGATGGCCAAAAATGGCTCAGAGAATGACAAAGGCAAAAATATGGTTCGTTGCGGTTTGATTCAAACCAAGAACGACGTGGTTTCACCTTCTGGCGGCACCAACCAGAAATTGCTGGCTGAAATTAAAGACAGTATGTTGAAAAAACACATCGACTATACGAAAGATGCTCACGACAAAGGCGTGCAAATTCTTTGCTATCAAGAAATTTTCAACGGGCCATATTTCTGTGCCGAACAAGAAACTTGCTGGTATGACTCGGCTGAAGAAATTCCTGATGGTCCTACCATTAAGAAGATGCAAGAACTGGCAAAGAAATACAAAATGGTACTGGTTGTCCCGATTTACGAAAAAGAAAATACCGGTGTCTATTACAATACCGCTGCCGTAATCGACGCTGATGGACAATATCTCGGCAAATATCGCAAAAATCACATTCCTCATGTGGCCCCAGGTTTCTGGGAGAAGTTCTACTTCAAACCAGGCAATCTTGGTTACCCTGTTTTCCAAACTGCTTATGCCACCATCGGCGTTTATATCTGTTATGACCGTCACTTCCCTGAAGGCGCTCGCGCTCTCGGTCTCAATGGTGCTGAAATCGTCTTTAATCCTTCCGCCACCGTGGCTGGTTTGTCAGAATATCTGTGGAAGCTTGAACAACCGGCTCACGCGGCTGCTAATGGCTATTTTGTCGGCGCCATTAATCGCGTAGGCACCGAAGCGCCGTGGAATATCGGCGAGTTTTACGGCTCCAGTTATTTCTGCGATCCCCGCGGTCAAATTATTGCTTGCGCCAGCAGAGATAAAGAAGAACTCTTAGTTTCCGACCTCAATCTTGATCAAATTAGAGAAGTGCGCAATACCTGGCAGTTCTACCGCGATAGACGACCTGAGACATACGAGACTCTGGTCAAACTCTAAATTTCAAAGCTGAGGACGCAATGGCAGAGCATTACAAGCCGACTAAATACAAGGCCTGGGAACTTACTCTGGAGGAACGCTTTCAGGAAGTCTACCCACCTTTCTCGCAGAGGGACGCGGTGCTGGAAGCAAACCGCTGCCTTTATTGCCACGATGCACCGTGCATGGTGGCATGCCCCACCGGCATCGACATTCCCACTTTTATCAGAAAGATCGCTACTGGTAATGTCAAAGGTTCTGCTAAAACCATTCTCGAATCTAATTTGATGGGCGCTACTTGCGCCCGGGTTTGCCCGGTGCAAGTGTTGTGTGAAGGCGATTGCGTCTTGCACGCCGATGAAAAACCAATTGCTATCGGACGCTTGCAGCGCTATGCCACTGACTATGCCAACGAAAAAGGCATACGCTTTTTTAAAGCCGGTCAGCCCAATGGTAAAAAAGTAGCAGTCGTAGGCGGCGGTCCTGCCGGTCTGTCATGTGGCGGTGAACTGGCAAAGCTTGGTTTCGCCGTCACCATTTATGAAAAAAAAGTCTGGGCCGGTGGTCTTTCTACTTACGGCATCGTGGTTTTCCGCGAGCCTGTAGAAGTCAGCCTGGCTGAAGTGAAAATGATTGAAGAACTTGGTGTCACCATCCGCAATGGCATCGAGATTGGCAAAGATCTTACATTCGAAGAATTGTTGGCCGAAAATGACGCCATTTTCGTCTCAATCGGTCTTGGTAATGTTCCTGAAATGGAGATACCGGGCGAAGATCTGGACGGCGTTCATGACGGTCTCGATTTTGTCGAAGAAACCAAAACCGAGGCGCTCAATACAATCAAATTTGGCAAGCGGGTTTGCGTGGTCGGTGCCGGCAACACTGCCATCGACTGTGCCACCATTGCCAGAAGACTTGGTGCCGAGCGCGTCACAATGATTTATCGTCGCTCGGAAGCAGAGATGCCTGCCTATCATTTTGAGTACGAATTTGCTTTGAAAGAAGGCGTGAGCTTTATGTTTTTGACTCAACCAGTAGAAATACTGGGCAAGGACGGCAAAGTTCACGGGGTCAAATGCGTGCGCATGGACCTGGGTCAACCAGATGCTTCCGGACGCAGACGGCCGGTGCACGTGCCTGATTCTGAATTTGTGGTGCCTTGCGACATGCTGATTAAGGCAATCGGCCAGGTCAAACCAGAAGGCGTTATCTCCATGCTGACACCGTTCGGTATTGAGACGGAGAAAGGCTACATAAAAGTGGATGAGCACAATCGCACCGCTCATTCGAAAATATTTGCTGGTGGTGATTGCATTCGCAGTCACGGCGAGGCTTCTACAGTGATGGCCGTGCAAGACGGCAAAATTGCCGCTGCCTCCATGGCTGAGCAGCTGGTGGGTGTGGCTCGGCCACTTGCAGAAGCTGTTTCAAAAAGGTAAGGAAAAACATAATGCCAGATCTATCGATCGACTTTTGTGGTATCAAATCACCCAATCCTTTTTGGTTGGCATCCGCTCCGCCTGCCAATTCCGGCTATCAGGTACAGAAAGCCTTTGAACAAGGCTGGGGTGGTGCAGTCTGGAAAACTATCGGCGCCCCTGTGCTAAACGTTTGTAATCGTTATGGCACCATGGATTACAAAGGCAGCAAGATCATCGGCTTGAACAATGTCGAGTTAATCTCAGACCGGCCTATAGAGCTCAATCTCAAAGAAATGGCTGAAGCCAAACGCAATTTTCCTCACCATGCCATTGTCGCTTCGATTATGGTGGAATCAAAAAAAGAAGCCTGGCAAGAAATCGTCAAACGTACAGAGCAAACAGGCATCGATGGTTTTGAACTCAATTTCGGTTGCCCACACGGTATGTCTGAACGCGGTATGGGCTCTGCCATGGGGCAAGTGCCCGAATACACTCGCATGGTCACCGAATGGGTAATGGAGGTTGCCACCAAACCGGTAATCGTTAAACTCACACCCAACGTCACCGATATTGTGCTGCCGGCACGGGCTGCTTTACTTGGTGGTGCTTCCGGTCTTTCTTTAATCAACACCATCAATAGCGTGATGGGCGTTGACCTCGACACTTTTGAATTGCAGCCCAATGTGGGCGGTAAAGGTGGTCACGGCGGTTATGCCGGCCCGGCAGTTAAACCGATTGCCCTGCATTTGCTCAGCGCCGTGGCGGCCGATCCAGACATCCTTAATTCTCGTTTGCCAATCTCCGGTATGGGCGGTGTAGAAACCTGGCGTGACGCCGTGGAATTTATGCTCCTTGGAGCCACCTCGGTGCAGGTCTGTACAGCCGTGATGCATTGGGGCTTCCGCATTGTGGAAGACATGATTGAAGGCATGAGCAACTGGATGGAAGAGAAAGGTTTTGAGACTTGCAACGATTTTATCGGCAAGTCATTGCCCCGGGTTTCCAATTTCGGCGATTTCGACCTCGGTTTCCAGTCCGTGGCCCGCATTAATCATGATAAATGTATCCAGTGCAATCTCTGTTATATCGCCTGTAATGACGCCGCGCACCAGTGTATCGATCTCAAATCGCTACAAATTACTGATGAGGCTAAAGAGCGGCTCTGGCCGGTCGTGCGCGAAGAAGATTGCGTCGGCTGTGACCTTTGTTCACGTGTTTGCCCCGTAGACGATTGCATCACAATGGTGGAAATCGACACAGGTAGGCCGCACATCACCTGGAATGAGCTGGTTAAGTCCAAACCGGAAGTTCTTGAATGGGAAGAAATGGAAGCTTACCGCGAGACAGCTAACATCCACATACACTAATATGTAAGGATGCTTTCTCAACCGATCAGTTACCTAACTGTTGCTGCTAGAACAATGACCCGTGCCAATATTGCCATACTGAGTTTTGTGAAAAGGACTCAGTCATGCAATATCTTCCTCTCTTGCTCGGCATTATTGACTATCTTGGTGCCCGTTTTGGCTAGCTCAGCTGTTTACGCGGCCGATAGTACTAATGGCGTATATATTGAAAGAGCAGCCCGAGGTTGCGCGCCGTTGAGGCTGGGGGTAGGCTCGTCGCCCAGGCGCCAGCGTGTAACAGGAGCAAGTAGCCTGGTGGGAGAAACTAGAGGCAGCAGTAGCGGTGACAGTGTGGTGGGCGCCGATGGCGTGCGCATTGATATCAAAGACATCAAAGATATCAAAGACATCAAAGACATCAAAGACATCAATGGCACCCAGGAGGCGTCGGCGGTCAGTCAAGACGACACTAAAAAACCCGGTCTCTATTTTGCTTGCGAGCGCAAATTGGCCCTTAAAGGCACGCGCATCAGTGCCTCTGACTGGCTCGGGCGCACCAGTAAAGACCTTTCATACGGCGACCGTCGGGCCGATAAAGATTCATTGTTTAGCGAAGAACAGCTCTTCAAACGCTTGATCCAGGAGATGGAAAGTTCGGGACGGCCGCTGACGATTTTTGTGCACGGCTGCTGCGTCAGCTTTAACGAAGATCTGATTCAGGCCAACGACATTCATCAAGCTCTGCAGGCCCAGGGGCTCAATGGTCCGCTTCTGGCCTATGACTGGGCTACTCCTAACTATAACTATCCGGGATCTCTTGCCCGGTTACCCGGTTGCCGCACAAATTTCACCGCATTTCTCCAGCGGCTGGTCAGGAAAATCGGCCGCGATAAAATTGTGATCGTGGCACACAGCCTCGGTATTCATGCGCTGCAAGATTACTGCCAGAACGCTCTTCAACAAGAAATATTGACACCAGAACAGATGTTTTCTGCTGTTGTGCTTTGCCGACCCGACGTTGATGTCAGCTCGTTCAAACATTCGCAAGTAGCGATAAAAATGTATTCGGGCAAATTGATGTTGCTCTGTGCCACCAACGATCTCAATCTAAAACTCTCGTCTTTCATTCGCCGGGCGGGCTACAATTTCGGCGACGATCCAAAACCACGTCAGGGCAATCATTTGCGTCTTGGCCAGGCCAGCGTAGCTGGTCCATTGGCCGCCAATCTGGCGGTGTACGACATCAGTAAGTTGCGGCTCAAACACCTTATTCCTTATAAGCTAATTGCCAGCTTGCTTACCGGCGAGTGCTCCGACTTTTGCATCGAAAAAGCCGAAAGCGGTGTGCTAAATGTCAAGAACCGCTAACTGACAACTTCAGCTATAATTTCTATAAGCTCCACAGTCGGCAGTCAGCACTACTTCTAGTGAGCCAGGAGTTTTGATGGATGCCAAATTAGAAAAACAGATTTCATCGACTCAACCTGAACTGGGCGGTTTGCCGCGTAATAAAGGCCGCAAGCAGCTCTGGGTAGGCCTGGCCCTGGTGCTGGCTCTGGGCGGCTATGTGGGTAAAGACAAGCTGACTTTTTTAGCACCGGCCGATACCGCTAAGGCCGCCGCCCGTGCCAACACTCAAGCTGTACTGACCGTGCAGTTGACTCCGGTGAAGACAAGATCTTTTGAAAGAGAGCTTCTAGTAAGCGGCACTGTCTGGGCCTGGGACCCGGTTCAGGTCGGTTCAGAAGTTAATGGCTTGAAAGTGCAATCGGTGCTGGTTGATGATGGTGCTCGGGTGGTGCGCGGACAAACCCTGGCCAAACTTAACAGCAGCATTATCGAAGCCCAACTGGCCAAGAAACGCGCTAATTTAGCCGGTGCCCAGGCCGCATTAATCAAGGCAATTCAACCTAATCGTCCTGAAGATTTGACTTCGCTCAAATATGCTTATCATCAAGCGCAGGCCAATGTGGCCCAAGAAGAAGCTTATTTGGCCAGAGCCCAGGCCAATCATGCCGAGGCCGATGCCAACTCTACGCGTTACACATGGCTGGTTAGTCAGGGTGCAGTCAGTGCGCAAGATGCAGATAACCGCACCACTCAAGCGAAAGTTTTTCAGGCGGAAGTGCACAATGGCGAGCAGAAGGTAAAAGCAGCTAAACTAGCTGCCGAGCAGGCTCATGACCGTTTGACCATGGGGAATTCTGGTGGTCGGGCCGAAGACGTTGCTATTTCAAAATCGCAGCTGGCCGAAATTTCGGCCGGCATCGCCGAGCTCCAATCGCAACTGGCGCAGACCACCATTCAATCTCCATGTGATGGCCTGGTGCTCAAACGCTCGGTTCACATCGGCGACATTGCCAGCGTCAATAAAGTGATGTTCGATCTGGTGCGCGACGGTCGGTTAGAGCTGCGAGCTAATTTGCCTGAGGCCGATATTGCCGCTGTTAAAGCCGGTCAACTGGTGCGCATTGGTGGCGTGAGCGGCAGAGTGCGAGAAATCAGCCCCATGATTGATCAAGAAAGCAGACTGGGTATGGTGCGTATTGACCTGCCCAAAAATACCACTCTGCGGCCGGGCAATTTTGTCAAAGGAGAAATCGGCCTCGGTGGACAAACTACACTGGCGGTGCCTTCCAGCGCTGTTGTTTTTAAAGACAATCGAGCGGTGGTTTACACCACCGGCGACGATAAAAAGGCCCACATGCACTTTGTCGAAGTTGGTGACCGTGATGGCGACTTCATCGAACTGCGTTCAGGTTTAAAGCCGGGCGACAAAATTGTGGCTAAGGGTGCCGGCTTTATTAAAGACGGTGATACGGTCAATATATTGCCGTGAATTTCAATCTTTCCACATGGTCGATTAAAAACCCGGTTCCAGTAATCGTGCTCTTTTTAGTTTTGACTTTGATGGGGGCAATATCTTTTGTCAAGCTGGGCATCGACGAAAGCCCCAATATCGACGTTCCGGTAGTAACCGTCTCAGTATCTCAGCTGGGAGCGGCGCCAGCCGAATTAGAGACTCAGGTAACGCGAAAAATTGAAGATGCCATTGCCGGCATAGGTAATATCAAACACATTTCATCCAGTATCACCGACGGTGCCTCATCAACTTCTATCGAATTCAATCTTGGCACCAATACCGATAGAGCGGTCAATGATGTGCGCGACGCCATTTCTAAAATTCGCCAGGATATGCCCCAGGGCATTGAAGAGCCGATTATTCAAAGACTTGATTTTGTCGGCGGTCCTTTCGTCACTTACACAATCGACTCAAAGGTATTGCCTGCCGCTGAACTGTCATGGGTGGTAGATAATGACGTTGCCCGCGCTCTGCTTTCCGTTCCGGGAGTGGGGCAGGTGCAAAGAGCCGGTGGTGTCGATAGAGAAATTAGAATCAATCTCGACCCCACCAGATTGGAAGCCCTTGGTATTACCGCCGATACCGTAAGCAACCAGATTCGTCAGCTCAATATCAACTTACCCGGCGGGCGTGGCCAGGTGGGTGAAGGTGAGCAATCTATTCGCTTATTGGGAAGCGCCTTAACTGTAGAACAGCTGGCCAAAACCGACATTACGTTACCGAGCGGCAGAAGGGCCCGCTTAGACACTCTAGGAAAGGTGCAGGATAGCACTTCTGAAGTGAGGCAGATGGCTCTGCTCAATAACGAACCGGTGGTAGCCTTTTCAGTAGTACGCAGCACCGGTTCTAATCTCGTTGATGTAGAGCGCGGCGTGGACGCTAAAATCAAAGAGTTGAGCGAAATTCTCCCGGGTTCACTGAAAGTGGTTAAGCTGCGCAGCAACGGTCGGTATATCAAAGATTCTTACGACGCCTCGCTGGAGTCGCTCATTTTTGGCGCGCTACTGGCCGTGTTCGTGGTCTGGGTTTTCTTAAAAGACTGGCGGGCTACAGCAATCACAGCAATTGCTATTCCTCTATCGGTGATACCAACTTTTGCCGTGATGCAATGGGCAGGTTTTACTCTAAATGGTATGTCACTTCTAGGTCTGGCTCTGGTGATAGGCATTCTTGTAGATGACGCCATTGTAGAAATTGAAAATATCGTCAGGCACATTCGCATGGGCAAGCCCGCTTATCAGGCCTCTATCGAGGCAGCCGAAGAAATCGGCCTGGCCGTTATCGCCACCACTTTGACTATCGTTGTGGTTTTTGTGCCGGTGGCATCTATGGGCGGCATTCCCGGACAATTTTTCAAACAGTTCGGCCTCACTGTCACTGTGGCGGTATTATTCTCACTGCTTGTGGCCCGCATGATTACACCCATGATTGCCGCTTATGGCATGCGCGCCACAGAAGAAAAAGTCGACAAAAAACGTACTTTTATGAAATATTATGGCCCGATTTTAAACCTGGCCATGAAGCATAGACTGACAGCGGTGTTCTGTGCCTTTTTGCTTTTCGCCGGTTCCATCGCTTTATTTAAATCAATGCCCACATCACTCATGGCAAATGTAGACAGGGGCGAAGTACTGCTGACAATCGAGATGCCGCCTGGCTCCGACATCGACGATACGAGATCCGTGGCCGAAAAATGCAGCGCTATTATCAAAAAACATCCTGAGGCTGTGAACGTAGTCAGCTTCGTCGGTACGCCTACTTCAGCCAAACGCACTTCCGCCGGCAACCAGGGCGACGTCACGAAAGCTACTATTTATATCTCGCTTAAACCGCGCAATGAAAGACGCTTAAGCCAACAACAATTTGAAGAGAATGTAAGGGCCGAGCTCGACGCCATCGCCGGTGCCAGACTGAGTTTCTCACGCTCAGGAGGGATGGGCGGTAAGCCACTACGCATGGTGCTGACTTCGTCAGATGCTAATCAACTTGAGCGGGTGGCCGAAGAAATCAAAGACCAGATGCGTTCGGTAAAAGGTCTTTATGATGTCAGTTCGTCAGCCGGTATTTTGCGACCCGAAATTCTGGTCACACCCGATTTTGACAAAGCCGCCAGACAGGGAGTATCGGTGCAGTCTATTGCCCGCACCGCGCTTATCGGCACTCTGGGAGATAGTGAGGCCAATCTGGCCAAATTCAATCTCGATGATCGCCAGGTTAATATCAGAGTGCAATTAGATCCTCAATATCGCAATGATTTGCGCATTATCGAAGACATGAAAGTCGCTGCCAATGGTGGCCGACTGGTGCCGCTCAGCAGCGTAGCCTCGGTCAAATTCGGCAGCGGTCCTTTTCAAATTGACAGGTTCGATCGCCAGAGGCAAGTAACTTTAGAGTCAGGGCTGGAAAGCACCATACCGCTTGGCGATGCCATTAAAAAGGTGCATGAATTGCCGGCTTTCAAAGCCCTGCCTAGTTCGATTTCTGAATTGCCACTCGGTGACGCCGAAATTCAAAGAGACATTTTCAGCGGCTTTGCCACCGCCATTGGTTCAGCTGTTTTACTCATTTACGCCGTGCTCGTGGTTTTGTTTGGTGGATTTTTCCATCCGCTGACGATTATGATGTCATTGCCTCTTTCACTTTGCGGTGCCCTCATCGGCCTGGTACTTTTCCATCAATCAGTGGGTCTTTATGCACTGATAGGCATCACCATGCTCATGGGACTGGTGACCAAAAACGCCATTTTATTAGTTGAATATGGCTTGATGTCTATGAAACAAGGTGTGCCGCAAAGAGAGGCAATTATGCTGGCAGGCGAGACTCGCATGCAACCTATCTTGATGACCACCATCGCAATGATTGCCGGTATGATGCCGGTGGCACTAGGAATCGGCGCCGGCTCAGAAGCAAGGGCGCCCATGGCCATATCGGTGATTGGTGGACTTGTTACCTCCACTATGTTTACATTGATTGTGATTCCTGTAGTCTTTACCTATGTTGATGATTTTCAGAAGTGGCTTAAACGCACGGTTTTTCGTTTCGCTGCCGGTGCCGCAAGCGATAAAGAGAATATGCGGGCTCAGATCGACAGCCAGTTTGGTCAAACAAATGCCGATACTAAGCCTGTGAGCGATTTATAAGCGACTGATTCATCTAGTGGTGGCGCATGCTGGCAACCTGGTTCTATCGAAATTTTCTAGCGCATCTGCTTTTCTTGCTTGACCCTGAAGAAGCTCACGATTTTGGTTTGCATCTTTTGCCGGCCTCTACCGGAATGCTTAAAGTAGGACGAGCAGCTATTCTCAGCGATGATGTGTTAAGCGCCTGGCCACGGCTTGAGACTGCCATTGCCGGTTCTAGAATAGCTAATCCTGTGGGAGTAGCAGCCGGTGTTGATAAAAACGCCAGATACGTTTCATCGTTTCACGAATTTGAATTTGGATTTATGGAAATTGGTTCGGTCACCGCTGACTACTCAGTGGGTAATACCAGACCGCGGTTGTTTCGCCTGCCCGCTGATCAGGCGGTGATTAACCGCATGGGCTTAAACGGCGACGGCGCAAAGAAAATTTCTGCACGCTTAGACCGGGCCTACAAGTCGGGCATGATTCAATTTCCGGTAGCCCTCAATATCGCCAAGAGTAATTTACCAGGCCTGCACGGTGCCGCGGCGGTTGCTGATTTACTCAGTTCTTTTGAGCAATTTCAGAAAAATAATTTGCTTTACGTCACTATTAATACCAGCTGTCCTAATACTCATGACGGCGCGCTCAATGAAGCTTCTGAGCTGAAGCTGATTTTAGAAGCGATTAGCGCTGCCAATTGCCGAAACTTTCCGCTTTTTCTCAAGCTTTCACCGGACAGTACTGATGAATTTATGCAACTGGTGGTGAATCTCAGTCGAGAGTTTGCCTTGGCCGGTTTTGTCTGCGGCAATACTTCAGTTAGTCGCAGCGGCCTCAATACTAATAATGCCGTGGTCACGGCTTGTGGTGCTGGGGGCCTGAGCGGGCCACCCCTGCGAGAGCGGATGCTCAGCCAGGTGGGGAAGGTGAGTTTGCTCAAGGATTCCAGTCAGCAAGTTATTGCTTGCGGTGGAATCTCGAGCGCTGCCGATGTCGTTGCCGCCATCGCTGCTGGTGCCTCTGCCGTGCAGCTTTATACAGCTCTTGTTTATCAAGGGCCCTTTCTGATTATGGAAATGCTGGCTCAACTGGCTCTCGCCCTTGAAAAAGAAAAAGCATCAATATCAGAGCTAGTGGGCAATGACACCCTTGGCCAGAAGTTGCTGGCTCATCTGCCAAACCGATAATCTAGCTATTCTTGCTTGTGGGCACGCTGGGCCCAGCTGCAGTCAAATTCTTTTTGTAAAATTCTTCAGCCAATAATATTGTCAAGGTCGCCACCGGCACCGCAATTAGTGCGCCGCTTAAACCAAGCAAACTGCCACCGATAACTACTGAGAGCATGACCACCAGCGGATGGAGGTCAACCTGCTTACCGAGCAGCATGGGCACAATGAAATTGCTTTCCAAAAACTGCTCTACAACAACAAGGGCGATTGTAGCCATGCCCATCCATGGTGCTTGCATAAAGCTGATGATAATAGCAAAGACCGATGTGATCATCGAGCCCACAAATGGTACCAGATTAAGTAGGCCGGCCATGACACCGAGAATTAACGCTTTATCGTTGCCAATCAGGGCCAGGCCACCGCCGATGATGGTGCCTACGGCGAGACTGACCAGCATTTGCCCTTTTACATAACCTCCCAGCCGCAGTTCTATCGGACGAATAAGAGCCGCCCAACGCTCGCGATGTGGCGAAGGAAGCCATGCCAGTAAAGACGAAGTGATCTCTTTAGCTGCCACCACAAAATAACCGGTGAGAAAGAGAATAAATAAGGCATTAATTAAAGAACCGAAAATCGACCCGGTAAATCTCACGAGTTTGGAAGCAGTGCTCATGGTCAATTGCTTGATGTCGGCAGCGGCAATTTTTGTATGTGTCAAATCTGGACCACCCATGTCATTGAGTTTGTGTGCCTGGTCAATGGCCCAATCGACGTAACCTGGAGTATTGTCAAAAAGGCCGATTGCCTGCTCTTTTAAAACTGGAACTAAGCCCGCGCCGACACATATGTAAAGAACTGCGACAAAACCGTAGACTGCCAGCACTGTTGCCACTCTGGGTATTTTCTTTTGTTCCAAGCGCTCAGCCAACGGTGCCAGCGCCGCTGCTAAAGTGACGGCCGCTATCAGGCAAATAATCAAAGTTTGCAGTTGAATGGCGACATAAATCGCCAGACCCGCCAGCACTAAATATAGTACCAACCTTGCGTTGCCGTCTTTCATCTGTTTGCTCCAAATTTTGTTTTGTCTTGCGATAAAGTACCAGTGGTGAGCTCTATTAGCGTCACTGACATGTTCTGATTGGCCCCCAGGCGAAGACCTATCTGTTGCGGGCGGTGGCTGAGCATATAGGTATCTGAAGCACTTAAATTAAACTGCAGCAGACCGTCAGTTTTTGATTCTCCAGACAGGCCTTGATGTTTGACGTCAAATGCAGTGTCGACGTCGCGGGTGACAACTGTGATCTTATTGTTCCGGTCACCTGTATGCACCTGCAAATACCATAAGTTTGCGTTGGTGATCGGATGTTGAATTTTAAAGGGCAGCCAGAATATGGCCGGTTGGTCAAAGGTTCGCAAACTCGCCACACCGTCCATCGGCGATATGACAGGCTCTGCTCTGCTGGCGTTTTGCCACTGGCCCGGTAAGCCCGTTTGCCAGCCGCAATTTTTCAAATAATTCAAATCAGTAAATCTAAATTGATAGCTATTCTGACCTTCTGCAGCACTGGGTACAGGCAGGGGAAGCATTACTTGATCGGCGTTGTCCCACAAATATAATTCGCGAGCGGCGGTCAGCAGCGCCTTGTTGTATTGATTTTTCTCTTTGACCAAGAGCAGATTCTGGCTGATATCGGTCTGACTAAAAGGCGGTGCCAGAAATCTTTTGAGGTTGTCTAGATTGCCTATGGGTGATACCGGGCCTCGATTGGAGGGCAAATTGACTAATAACAATTGGCCGTGCAATATTTTCAAAACAGTTACTTGTTTGCGGTAGCTATCCACAATTTTGCTGGCTTGAATAAATGGTTTGAGATTGAGAGTAAGCAGGTAGCTCCACGAAAGGTAGAGACTACTTAAAGCTACCAAGCCGCAGACAAAGAGCATCTTCGCTTTGCTGCTGCTGTTATTACCGCTCTCCAGAGCGCAAAGGGCAAGCAAAATCGACAGTGGTGCAGCGCTGAGAAAATAATGATCACCGGCGCTAAGCAATGTCGAGAGGGCCAACCAGAGCAGCAAAATCATACAAGTGATAGTTGAACTGGGCGGCTGTATACTTTTAGTACCAATTTCAGCCCCAGTGTCACTGCGTTGTCCGGCAATGACCGACTTCAATAGAAGCACTACCAGAGCGGCTGCCAGTGGAACTACAGCAATCAAAATATTGTTTGTGGTAATACTTTGATTGACCGGTACGAAAATTTGCAAAATAATATTTTTGTCGATCTGCTTAAAATCGAAGATATTTGTCTCATTGTGCGACCAGAGGAAAAACCAGGCAAGCAAATTCAATAACCAGTAGGGCGCACTGCATTTAAAGGCACTGGAATTTCTTTCTGCGGCAAAGGGCGGCACAGCCGGATGAATGGCAAAGGCCGTTATCACCACTGCCAGAGTGAGTGACTGAGGCTGGCACAGCAGGGCTATTGCCGCGCTCAAGAGCGACAACAGATAGAGCTTCTTTTCTTCAATCAGGCGATAGCGTAAAAATAGAAATAACGAAATCAGATAAAAGAGCGCACCTAAAATTTCATAGCGGCCAATAACTGGTGCCAATGTGGCGGCGTGCAGAGGATAAACGGAGAACAGTAATCCGGCCCAGAAAGCCGTCACAGCGCCATTGCGGTTACCGAGACGACCTGTTAATTCAAGAGCTATAAGGCCGACAAAAATAGCGCAAACCGTTGCCAGCAAAATATTGACGCAGTGATAACCGGCATAATTGCCGTGAAAAATTGAATAGTCTAAAAAGCAAAGGTTTTCCATCTGACTTTGCAAAAGTGAAAAAGAACCGTTCAAGGCGCTGGCCAGGCTCTGCAGCGCTGCTGTTTCCTGGCCAAGAAAACCAATCGACAACGTGCCGGCGTACGCAAGTACCGATGACAAACCTACAAAAAGTGAGCCTAAAAGCATCTGCGTTTTTGTCGAGGCAAGGTCCACAGACGACGGCGCCAGCCTTCTTTTTTGTAATTCACTAATTGATGTTTGCTGGGTCATTGCTCACTTAAATGTGAAAATTCAGAGGGTCACTGAAGTAGCCGACTAATTTGCCTTTCTCGTCTAGTGCCGCTAACCGTAACTGGTAAAAACCATGACCTTTTAAGCCAGAAAAAGTTATGGGAATGGCACTACCCTTGAGCTTGGCCAGGGTACCTGTAAACTGTGCTTCGTCACTTTGCTGATTGTCTCTTAAAGTGCCGCTGTAATGTTCAAACCAACTGTTTGGTTTTGATACCTCATAATAGACCGTCGCTGCCCCCGCCACATTACTGGCATCGTATGAAAAGGCCGAGCGCTCCACCTGTCCTCGTGGGCGGCAAATGCCGTCAATATCCTCCACCAGGGTGATGCCATCACATTTAAGTATGGGCCGCTTTGTTGTTAGAGCGCCGAATTCCAGTGCGCTAATTGTCAAAGGTTCGGCCGCCACGGGAGATTGTAAAGATAGAACTATTTGATTGACGCGGTTGAGAGCCAACCATTGTTTGTGCTCTGAAACTTGAAAGCGCAAACGGCCATCGATACTCTTATTTAATGGCAAACTTAAAGCTGCTCGATCGCCTTCGATATTGAACGCTTCTAAAATTAAAACAGCTTTACCCGCATTTTTGCCGCCACCGTATTTGATATCAATGTAGTCACAATCAAGCACATCCATTTTCAGCTCAGGCGATAGAATCGCACGTGTAGAGTCAAGACCTTCGGCCGCTTGTGGTACAGCCCGCTGTGGGGCCGCGAGCGATGTCTGTTTACATGTGAGCGGCACGGCAAGCAATTGCATTTTTTGCCTGTCCCAGCGCATGAACTGGTTGCTCTTGTCAGCGCATAGAGTTCTGACGCGTGAAATGTTTACCAGGTCAGAGTCGCCGAATGTTGCCGGCTCGAAGCTCTTGACCCTCTGATAGACTGCTTTTTCAGTTAAGGGAGGGCTCAAAAGCACTGACATGGTGGCGGCGTTATAGAGCATGTGAGCGCCGCGATAGGTCTGGGGCACATTGATTAGACAAAGAGATTGACCAGGGGGCAGTTGCAAAATCTTGTCGGCCACGGCCTGACGAAAGCGGCTCACTTCCTGCATTGCGGAGGTCCAGGGCTGGTTGTTTCCATGGGTAATTAGAAGTAATAGTGTGCAGAACCAGGTGGCTAGAATATATCGCAAAGTGGTTACCGCTCTGGCAAAAACGCCGTCGCCGGGAAAAAGCAGCCAGGCGAAAATCAAAGCGATAGGTGCGGTACCGTAATAAATCAGGCGGCCCCCTTGCAGGGAATCAGTTAAATTCCAGACTTGATAGGTGGGCAAAAGTGCCAGTACCAGCCAGCCCAGGCCGAAAAGCAGACCGCGCACCGCGGCTGAGCGCTCTTTTGAAGTAATGAGCAACACGGCGAAATTGGCTACCATGGCCAGATAGATAATGCGCAGCTGCCCGTTGAAATTATGTTTAGCGCCGAACACTTCGATATTGAACGGGTAGAGTATGCGCCAGAGTGAGCCGTCAAGCCAGCGCCGCCCCATGCTGCTGGAAAGGCTGTGGCCGACTGAACCTTCATAGCCTCCGGATATGGTGCCTAACACCAGCAGGCGGAAGACAAAATAACAGGCCAGAATAATCCAGTAAGGCAAAGTCTGTTTCAGGGCTAGTTTGATACGCTGCCACGGTTTCAACTGTTCTTGCTCTGGCGCAAAATTAGTCAGCAAGCGAAAAAGCAAAAGCGTTGGCGGCAGAGTGACTGCCATTTCTTTCGACATCAGGCCACAAATGAACGCTAGTAAACTGGCTCTGGCTGCCCAGGGAGATGGTTTGTCGTTTTTTAAATAGAGCCAGAACGAAGCCAGGCAAAAAGTGAGCGCAACGCTGTCAACCCGGGCGATAATCCAGTTGACCACTTCGCTGTGGAGCGGATAGAAACTAAAAACAAGGGCGGCGGCCAGAGACAGATTTTGGTTTAGCTGCATTTGACCCGGTCTGAAAGCGGCGCCGATGCGCCTGACTAAAAGAAATGTCAGGCAACTGGCAGCAGTCTGATAAAGCCAGTTTGTGAAGTGAAAAATAAATGGGTGTGGACCACCGACTAAATAATCGAGAGCCAGAGTGACTGAAATCAGCGGTCGATAGAAAGTCGTGCCCTGAGCCTGCATCCAGTTGCCCCAGAAGTTGGCTAGAAGAGGTTGAAACTGTTTTGATATGGCGTGATAAAGATAGTCTACGTGGACAAAATCGTCGGCCAGAAAGTAACCATTGAAACAATTGCTGTAAGCAAGCCAATTGGCTAAAACAATGATGATAACGGCGAAAAGCCCGAAAAGACGGCTTTGTTTGTCATGAGTGATGGCGGAAGAATTCATAAGCGCTTCTATTATATTGTTGCCAAGCAGGTGGATTGGCTTGGGAGGGGCAGATTTGAATGAAGATAATGCTTAGAATGCTTAATACACTTCCACTGATGGTTGTCGCTTTGAATTGGAGAGCTTATTTTGTTGGGTGATGGTTCGCTCAAATTTCCAAATGGTTTTTTATGGGGCGCCGCTACCTCGCATTTCCAGGTAGAGGGCCATCCCAAAGAGATACAGGCGCGTCTATCTGACTGGGCTTTGTGGACCAATGAAAGCGGCCGTATTTCAGACAGCACATCAGCAGACAAGGCTTGCGAATTTTATCAACGATATGAAGATGACATCGCTCTAATTCGCGACATGAATCTCAATGCTTTTCGCCTTTCTTTCAACTGGCCCGCTCTTCTGCAAGAGCCACCGGGCACGAGGGTCGCTCCCAGTCGCCTCGACCCCGAGCAGGTTGAATATTACCGCCGCATTCTCACCAGCTTGAAAGAAAGTGGTGTGACCACCTTTGCTACCTTGTTTCATTTCACTTTGCCCGACTGGTTAGCCGCGGCAGGCGGCTGGACATCGGCCTATGCCGTAAGCGAATTCAAGCGCTTTACCGAGCTTTTAGTGGCTGAATTCAACGACCTGGTTGATTACTGGATCACCATTAACGAGCCGCTAGCCTACGCCTATCAAAGCTATGTCGCCGGCGCCTGGCCCCCCGGGACGAAATACGACTATCTATCTGCCTTTAAGTGCGTGCGTCGCATGCTGGAAGGACACGCAGCAGCATACGACGCCATTAAAGCTGTCAATCCGGCTGCGCAGGTGAGCTATACCTTGCACTGGCGGCCGTTTATGCCGAAAAATCCTTTAAATCCCATGGACCACATGGTGCGTTTCTACCGCGACTTCACTTTCAATCAGCTCTTTTCCAGCTCAGTGGAAAGCGGTGAGGTCAAATTTCCTTTCCCTCTCAGTACCAACAAAGAGATTATTTCCATTTCGGGCCAAGTCGAAGGTCTGAAGGGCAAATGCGATTATCTGGCCATCAACTATTACACCCGTGAGCTCTCGCGTTTTAGGCCGTCATGGCCCATCGATATTTTTGGTGAAAGTTCGCCCGATACTGAATTGGCCGTCAACGAAATCGGCTGGGAAATCTACCCCCAGGGGCTTTACGATCTACTCACAAGAGACACTTTGCACTATCAATTTAATACCGACGGCTCACGCCGGCCGGTGATTATCACTGAAAACGGCTATGCTAGTCTGTTTGCCGCTGACCTTGACCAGGGTGATTGGTCGTTAGCCGATCAAAAACGAGTGGATTATCTCGAGTCGCATTTGAAGGAATTGCACCGTGCCATTGCCAGCGGTGTTGACGTAAAAGGTTACCTGCACTGGTCTTTGCTGGATAATTTCGAATGGGCAGAAGGTTTGAAAGCACGCTTTGGTTTGATTCGCGTGAGCTATCCCAGTCAGGAAAGAATTCTAAGAGCGAGCGCTAAAGTTTACGCCGAGATTGCCAAAAACAATGCGCTCTAGAACGGGTAAGTCATAGGTTGAAGCCTTCAAAAAACTGAACCGTTAACGTTTCAGTTTGAAAAATAGCCATAGTAATTGGCGGCAAAAGAACAGAAAGGCTAAAATGACCATATATCAAGCGAGGCACGTCAGGCAATTGAAATCTTCGATCAAGCTTATGCTTTTATTTGCCTTGTGTTGCTCTGGCGCTAGCTTCGGCCATAATGCAATTTTTGCTCTTGTCGCCCCTCCGGCGCTGGCCCAATCTGCCGCTGAAGCTGAGGCCAAGGCCGCTGCCGAGCCTGTTTATGTTACACCGCATCTGGTGGCAAACACTACTGGTGTAGTCGCCGGTGAAAAGTTCAAAATTGGCGTTCATCTCGATATGGCGCCTGACTGGCACACATATTATAAAGAGCCCGGTGACGCTGGTATGAAGACCAGTATCGAATGGCAATTGCCTCCTGGTTTTACTGCTTCTGAGTTGATCTGGCAGAAACCGGAAAAATTCGTAGATGCAGGTATCGTCACTTATGGCTATCACGACAAAGTGCTTTTAGCCAGTGAAGTTACAGCACCGGCTGATTTGAAAGCAGGCACGATGCTTACTTTTAAAGCGAAAGTAAAATGGCTGTCGTGCAAAGACATTTGTCTGCCGGGCAAAGGTGATGTGTCACTACAGATACCCGTCGTAAGCAAAGCCGTCGCCTCGCCCCAGGCAGCAGAATTTGACGCCCTAGGCGGTGGTTTTAACGGCACCGGGAAGGTGCTGGAAAGTCTGCCCACTGGCTCTAAAGCCGCTGCACCCTCAGCTAATGTATCGGTTCTAGATGCTGACTATAAAGTTGAAGGCACCGAAGGTGGTGGGCTGCTGGGTTTTCTTGGTGGGGCATTATTGGGTGGACTTATCCTCAATATAATGCCCTGCGTTTTGCCGGTCATTGCTATAAAGGTAATGAGCTTTCTTGAACAAGCGCAAGATTCACCAGCCCGTGTGCGCGTTTTAGGCATTGTTTTTTCTGCGGGCATCATTTCTTCTTTTATGGCTCTGGCAGCCATTGTTATTGCTCTTAAGGCCGCCGGTCAAACTATAGGCTGGGGTTTCCAATTTCAGTATCCGGGCTTTTTAATAATCATGTGCGCTGTAGTGTTGCTCATGTCTCTATCGTTTTTCGGCCTCTTCTACGTCAACATTGCTGTTAGTCCAGATGTGGATAAACTTTCGCAAAAAGAAGGTGTAGTTGGTACTTTTTTCAAAGGTGTACTGGCCACTGTATTATCGACACCATGCACTGCACCGCTTCTGGCACCGGCTCTGGGCTTTGCTTTTGCTCAGCCGGCTCATATCATCGCCGCCATATTTTTTAGCGCCGGTTTAGGTATGTCGCTGCCCTATTTGCTTTTGACTTTCAACCCGGCCTGGCTGCAAAAGTTGCCCAAACCGGGAGCCTGGATGGAAAAATTCAAACAGTCTATGGGATTCATTTTGCTTGCCACAATGGTCTGGCTAGACTTCGTTTTGACCAGACAGATTGGCGCTGAGCCTGCTTCTTTCGTTAATTACTGGCTCGTTGCCCTGGCTTTCGCCGCCTGGATTATCGCCTCGTTTACGGATTTGACCAGCACTACTGAGCGCAAAGCCAAAGTTTATTTGATTACTGCCCTCTTGTTTGGTGGTATCACCTGGCTTTGCATTTTTGCGCAACCACAGGTCATGGCAGCCTTGCTCAATAGTAAAACCGGTGAAACTGCGGTCGCTCAGCAAGCTGAAAGTAGCGAAAGCGAATATGTCCATTTTACCGTGGCGAAATTAGACCAGTTGCTTTCTGAAAAGAAAACGGTTTTGCTCGACTTTACTGCCGATTGGTGTCAGACCTGCCAGGTCAATGAAAAAACCGTGCTTTCTAATAGCGCTGTGCAAGCCAAAATGAAAGCGCTTGGTGTAGTTTTTATGCGCGCTGATTGGACCAAACAAGATCCTGATATAACAAAACTCCTGAGCAAGTTTGGTCGCGCAGGAGTTCCGTTATATGTTATTTTTCCTGCCGGTAAAGCGCAGTCACCAATCGTGTTGCCTGAAATAATTACAGTGCAACTGGTGCTCGATAGCCTCGACCAGGCCGGCAAAAGTCAGTAGCTGGAAGTATTTGTTACTTCAACTCTTTGACGATTTCGAGCAATTCGGTGTTGGTAGGCATGCCTTCAACAACGTGACGGACAACACCGCTTTTGTCGATGACAAAAAGCACGCGGCTGGCGGTCGCTTTGCCTTCAGTTACGGTACCGTAAAGTTTGCCTATTTGCCCAGCCTGGTCGGCCAATAGAGGCTGTTTAAGGGTAAATTTAGCGACGAATTTTTCGTGGGAGACAACGTCATCGGTAGAGATACCGAGAAGCTGTGTATTGTGCTCTGCAAAAGTGCCCATGTCTTCGGAGAAGGCACACATTTCTTTGGTGCAGCCTGGTGTATCGTCTTTGGGATAGAAGGCCAGAATTACATTTTTAGAACCGGCATAATCAGCCAGTTTGATGTTACCAGCGGCCTGGCCGTGAACAAATGCAGGCAGATCGAATGCTGGAGCTTTGTCGCCCACTTTCAAAATGCTGCTTGTGCTTTGTGGTGATGTCATGATTCTCTCCTAATAGAGCGTGCTGGATGCATTCTTACAGAATGCGGAGCAGATTCATTGATCTCCAAGCTTCTATTTAGGATTGGTTTAATGTGGGCGCAAGTACCTTCATACTTCAGTACTTAAGTGCCGTGAATGGTTTTTTGAATTGTCTCAAGCAGGCCATCGATTTTAGACAAGTCGGTCTGCTCAATGAACACGGCTAAAATACCGACTTCTACGTCTGTCAGCAAAGTGCTCTTGAGCACATCGCCTTCATCGGTAGTCAGCTTGGTCAGTAAGACCATCTGCTTTAGTTTGCCGATTTCTAGCTTTTTAGTTGCCAGGTTGGACGTGGAAAGCAGAGCAGTAGAAAGCGCACCGAGCATGTCTTTGTCCCAGCCCTGGCCAACTGTAGAAGCAATTACCAGGCCGTCATGACCGACGATTAAACTGCCGGCTACGCCTTCATACGAATCGATGGTGACGAGAATTTGTTTGATGCCTTCACCGCGAGCAGCACTGATTACTTTGGCTGTTGAAAGGCCGCTGCCGATTTTTCTGTTCTCACCGCTCTTTATGATGTTCTCTACGGCTTTTACGTCAAGCAGAAGCTTGCCGATGGTCTTCATGGTGCCTACGGTTTCCGGTGCTGATTTGAGCGAACCGGAGCGGGTCGAGAGGCGACCAAATTCTTTTACTTCTTTGTAATTAGGACCTTTTGGATCGTTATCTTTTTTATCGTCAGCTTTTGCCGCAACTTTTTCTTCTGCTACCGATGCTTCGACCACCGATTCTTCTACTGCGTCTTTGATTTCTTCAGCTTGCTCGGCACTGAGGGCCGGCATGTCACCAGTGGCACGGGGCGAAGGTGGCTTGGCCGGAGCTTTTGCAAGAGGTGCAGTTTCTTCTTCGACGATGGTGCCTTTGACTTTCGCTAGAGTTTCGGGGCTTACTTCTAGCTGTTTATCATCAGTCAATTCAGAGAATAAATTGTCGAGATCTTCGCCTAAAGTTTCACCAAACAGACCTTCTTCTTGATCTTCGGCAGCTTCAGCTTCAGGAACGCTAAAGTCTTCAACTCTCGCGGCCACTTCAGGTGCGGCTTCGGCTCTGGGTTTAAGGACATCCTTAACTTCCATAAGAGCTTCAGGCGGTGCTAACTCTGAGAAAATGTTGTCGATATCTGAGTCGACGCCGGCACCAAATAAGGTGCCTGTAGATTCATCGTCATCACTATCGTCAGCTGCGGCTTGTTGTGCAGACAAGTTCGAAATCATACCGGCGACATCGGCATCGACGTCACTGGCATCGCTCTTAGCGAGAACCTGACCGACTTCTTTTTGAGCTTCAGGTGGTGCCAGTTCGGAGAATATATCGTCAATATCAGAATCTACGCCGCCTTCAAACAGGCCTGTTGATTCTTCTTCCACTTCAGCTTCGTCTGCACCAGAGAAACTCGCTGGTTCGCTAATTTGATCTTGAGCGTTTTCCAGAGGGGCACTGAGTAAAGGATTAAGTTCAAACGCCGGCGTCTCGATAGCTTCACTTGCTGCTTCAGTTTCGTCAATACGAGCAAACTCAGAACCTTCTACTACTTTTTGCGCTTCCGCTGGAGCTAGATCAGAGAAGAGATTATCGATGTCTTTATCAACACCACCGGCGAATAGTGCTTCTGGTTCTTCGTCTTCAACCAGCTCGGCATTAGGTTCTGCGGTATCGAGCAAGTTAGCCAGAGATGGAGCTTCAATGGCGCTGGAGGCCGTTAAGCGATCGCTCAAGCTGGAATGATTGCCGCTTGAGCTACCTACTTCAGCTGCCGCTTCTGCTTCTGCCTCTGCTGCAGCCATTTCTTTTGCTTTGGCGAGAGCCGCCTGTACTGCCGCTGACGGAACAGCGCCGGTTGAATCAGGTTTAGAAACAGCAATGCTGTCAACTGAAGGAACTGATGACGAAGATGAGGCGACAGTCACTTCAAGATGGCCATCTTCTTTAAAGACAGTATCTAAAACCAGTTCTACAGGAGGAGTTAATGCTTGAGCAGGCTCTTGCACGTGGTCATCGTCGAGGCGGTCGAGCAAGCTTTTCAGGCTGTCAGGCTCTGCTTGCGGCGTAGAGTCAAGGGCTTGTGGTTTAAGCGAACCGGTGCTGCTCGATGAAAGTGATTGTAATTTGGTGAATGTGCTGGTGTTTCTGCGCTTCATCGCCTGCAAGCGAGTGTTCGATGCTGTTGGCGATTCTAAGCTGCTTGGCGTGTTGACCGCCGCTTGAGCGCTTACTTGTGCCTGCACACTCGGTTGTGATGCCGCTTCGGCGTTGGCTTGAGGGCTGGCTTGCGACGTGGCTGTAGCAAAAGGTTCGCTTGGCGTTGCTTCTTTACTTGACTGGCTTGTGGGTTTGAAGCTGCCCATCATGCCGGTAGAGACGCTTTCTTTTGGTTCAGGGTTTTCGTCTAGAGCTGCTATTTCCAGTAGATCGAACTGTGGTTCAAATACAGGAGCAGCAGCTAGTGGGTCAAATGCCACTTCAGCTACTGAGGCTGCGGTCGGATGTTGACCTGAGTCTTCACCTTCAATGGCTGCCGGTTCGTCGCCGATGCGGTCGAGCAAGCTCGCCAGACTGCCAGCTTCCCCTGAATTTTCAGGAGTACGCAGGGGCATTTCTCTAGGCACAGTGGGCGAAGGTCCGCTGAGATTCTGCGATGGGTCCTGCAAACTTATGGCTTTGAGGTTGGTCATGGTAGAACGCAAGCTGCGGCCATCGGCCTGAGCTCCACCATGAGAGGCGGCTTTTTCCCATTTGTTCTGGGTTTCGGGGTCGACTTTGACTGCCTTCAACCGTCCCAGTTGAGCTTCAGCCACCTTGGCGTCGGCGAAGCTACTTATTTGTTCAGCTTGCATGAGATTGACTGCGGCAATCATGCCAAGAATATTCATCAAGCCGAGTGTCACGGCATTAAAGTGAAAGAGCCAGCCTTCTTGAATTACAGCGAAGCGGAAGACCCGGTCGATTTCGCTCATAACGCAAAGATCGGCAATCAAGCCAAATGCGCTAATCATGGCGATAGTCCAGCAATATGCGCCAACCTGCTGAATAGTAGGGCAGGTGCGATATTGATAAAAAGCAAAGAGGAGCGGCAAAACTATCTGAGCCGGCAGAATCCAGAGTAGAGGCAGGTCAAAGTTCGTTCCTGCACTGAACGGATTCAGACGCATCACGGTCATTATGATTGCACCGCCGACTAAAGCCAGCAAGCCTATCCAACTCTTCCGGAATCTGAGCCTGTACATGAATCTTTGCTAGCTACCTTTCCTTGTCCCAAGCCATTTAAGGGTTGCTTCCTTTATACCCGGCCAAAGGATTACTAACAGTCAAAAAATCACTGACTCAATTTGTCAGGAGATCTTCTTAAGAAGCATTATTCTGAGTTATTTTATAGTCTAAACGACGCGGCCAAATCGCGGCTCAAACTTTCTCGAATGCCGCCAAGAACTTTGTCGATTTCTTCGTTGGCAACAGGTTCATTGGCATGCTGAAAAGTTAACCTGCAAGTGATGGCCGACCGCTTGGATTCCGGTGAAGCTTTGTAGATGCTTACCAGTTCCACCATTTGCAAATTGCTGCCGCCAGCTTTCCAGATCAGTTTGGAGAGCTGCTCATAGAGCACTTCTTTATCAGTCACATCAAAATCGGCAGTAATGTCTCTTACCATTTCGGGGCCGGTGGCAATGCCTGTGAATTTCTTCGCTTTACGCTCTTTTTTAAGGCGGTCGAGATCTAGTTCGAAAATAAAGGCCTGATCGCGCACGTCTTTGCTGTCGGCAAACCGCGGATGCAATTGTCCGACGTAGCCAAGAGTAATATTGCTCTCAAAGAGGCTGCTTGATTTCCCCGCACCTTTATTGGCAGGCTTGGCCGGCCGGTTCAAGGTAAGGAGCGCCGATCGGTAAGGATGGAGCCAGGGATAAAGATCTTCGTGATTCGATAAGCCATGCCAGGCAAGTTTGCGCTCATCAATATCGAGCACACTAAGTAGATTCTCCACCATACCTTTGACCAGATAAAAATCTACTGCCAATGCTTCTTTATTGAAGGCCTTAAAACTCTGACCGCAGATAAGGCCAGCCAGATGATTGTTTTCTTTGACGCCGGTGGTAATTTTGTTTCCGCTTTTACCATGATTATCGGCCGCGTTTTCAAAATCTTTGAAATAGACCCGACCATGTTCAAAAAGCCAGACGTCTTTGCGACCATGATCCTGGTTATAACTGCAGGCATTGATTAGACCGGGAATGAGACTCTGGCGCATCAGCTGGTGATCTTTAGAAAGCGGGTTGAGAACTTGCACAGCAAGATCCATTGACGCACCTTCTTGATCAATTGGTACCAGGCTCGATAACCAGGCTTCTGATAAGCCTTGGCCGGTAAGACAATTTCTGGCCAGCTGCAAAGTATCATCAGGCATTGCCACAGCCAGAGTAGCTGCAGGCATGCAAGCTGTAATTTGATCGTAGCCATTCAAGCGGCAAACTTCTTCAATTAAGTCTATCTCGCGCTTCACATCATTGATGCGAAAACTTGGCACCATTACTTCAATTTGCTCGCCCGCTCCGCTGACTGAAAATCCTAGCGGCGTAAGCAGCTCAGCGACGCGTTCGGCGCTAATTTCAATACCGAGCAATCTTTTTATCTGCGACGAACGCAAAGGTACTTTGGCGGCGCTGACTTGATCTGAGCCGGCTGCCAGCAAGGGGCCAAGCGATGCAGTACTAGCTTCGTTGCCACAATATTTCGCTATGAGGTAGGCGGCCCGATTGGCAGCGTGGCGCACACTGGCCGGATCGATGCCTCTTTCAAAACGCAAGCTGGCGTCGCTGGAAAGACCAAGTAATCGAGAGGCGCGGCGCACCACCGCTGGGGCGAAGCATGCTGCTTCGAGCACCAGAGCGTCTGACTGATCGTCTATTTCGCTGTCTTTTCCACCCATCACCCCGGCCACACCGACGATGGTATCAGTGTCACCGTCAGCGATCACGAGCATTTCTTCAGTCAGTTTGCGTTCTTTAGCGTCAATCGTAGTAATGGTTTCACCGGCTTTGGCCCGCCGAACGGTTAAAGCAGCTTCATTTTTGATTTTTTTCAGGTCATAAGCATGGAGCGGTTGACCCAGTTCATGCATGACGTAATTAGTGATGTCTACCACATTATTGACTGTGCGCATGCCGATAGCGGTGAGCCGTGTGGATATGAGCGGATGAGACGGACCAATTTTGATGCCTTCAAGAACGCGCAAGGTGATAAACGGACAATCTTCTGGAGCAGATTCGATCACTACATTATTGAATTTAGATTTGGTGGCATCGGTTTTTAGTTCGCTTAACGACCAGGTGGCTGGTTTTAACGGACGGCCAAAGAGGGCGGCAACTTCGCGAGCCAGACCCATAACTGAAAGAGCGTCACCACGGTTGGAGCGCGGCTCTACGTGCAAAATAAAGTCTCGTTGAATGGGCAGCAACTGGAGAATGTCGCTTCCCAGTTCGGGCTTCTCACCATTGGCATTGAGAATTAAAATGCCGTCTTTGGTGGCACTATCGGTGATGCCCAACTCAGGCGGCGAACAAAGCATACCGTTTGATTGCACGCCTCTTATGGCGGAAGCCTTGATTAAAAGCGGCGATCCGTCATGGCGATTAATTACTTTAGCGCCGGCCAATGCCACTGGTATTAATTGGCCTACTTCAATATTGCCGGCACCACATACGATATCGAGAGGCTCAGCGCCTACCTTGATGCGGGTTTTAGTCAATCTGATTTTGTCGGCATTGGGATGCTGAGTAATTTCGAGAATTTCGCCCACAACAATAGGACCGGTCAAGTCAGGCCCTACCAGGGTTACTTCTTCTACTTCAAAGGCTCCCATGGTGAGCTTTTCGGCCACCTGATGAGCGGTAAGGCCACTGAGATCAACAAACTCAGACAGCCAGTCGAATGAAAGTTTCATTTAGAACTGCTCCAGAAAACGCAAATCATTAGTATAAAAATTGCGAATATCATTGATATCGTATTTGAGCATGGCCAGCCGTTCTAGCCCCATGCCAAAGGCAAATCCACTAAATTCTTCAGGATCAATTCCGACCCCTTTGAGCACATTTGGATCGACCATGCCGCAACCTAAAAGTTCAAGCCAACCGCGTCCGCCGCAAGTCTTACAGCCTTTACCGTTGCAAAAAGGGCATTCGCTATCGAGTTCAGCGCTGGGTTCGGTGAAAGGGAAAAAGTCCGGACGAAATCGCACTTTTAAAGGCTTTTTAAAAAGAGCCTGAATGAAGGCGGAAAGCGTGCCTTTCAGTTGGCCGAAAGTAACGTCGCGATCAATTAGCAAACCTTCCACCTGGTGAAAGAGCGGGTATTTGCGCGCGTTTACCTCTTCATTGCGATAAACGCGACCGGGCGCAATGATGCGCAAGGGAGGCTTATTATTTTCCATAACGCGAATTTGCACTGTCGATGTCTGACTGCGCAAAAGCACTGACGGACCCATGTTTGTGTAAAAAGTATCTTGCTCATCGCGAGCGGGATGCGAGGCGGGGGTGTTCAGTGCGTCGAAATTATAGTAGTCGGTTTCTACTTCAGGGCCGTCGGCAACCGAAAAGCCCATGCTGTAGAAAATGCTGATGATTTCACTGCTGATTTGCGAAAGTGGATGGACATGGCCGATGGGATAGCGAGCACCAGGGGCGGTAACATCGATTGCTTCGCGGGCCATGCGTTCTGTCAAACCGGCCTCGTAAAGATATTTGCGTTTTCCCTCATGACTTTGTTCGATTTTTTGCTTGGCCTGGTTGCCCAGCTGGCCGGCAGTGGGCCGGAATGCTTTATCAAGGCTGGCGAGGCCGCGTAGAATCACGGTCAATTCGCCTTCTCGACCCAGATATTGCAATCTCAAATTTTCCAGACCGTCTAAACTAGCGGTCGATTCTATGGCTGAAAGAGCAGCGCTCACCAGGCCGTCGATTTTGTTCTCGAATTCTTTGGCATCCATTAGTTAGACATCCTATTTTTGCTAGATTAGCAGATGACCCTCGCACCATAACTTGAAAAGCTGACAGTCGTTGCGATTTGCAATTTTTATCGCGCGAAATTGTCATAAAATAAAACAGTACATTTTCTGAACCCCTGGAGCCAATTTGCCAAGACCAAAATTCAGGAAATTCAGCAAAAGTGCGCAGAATATTCCCACCACGCGGGTATCGGTCATAGTGGTGGCGGACGAACAAATTTTGCTGGTCAAACATCGCAAAGGCAATCGCCAGTACTGGGTCTTGCCCGGCGGCAGACTTGAATATGGCGAGAGCTTCGAAGAGTGCGCCGTGCGCGAGATGAAGGAAGAAACCGGCCTGGAGGTGGCAGTTGACGACTTTGTCTTTCTTTCGGAGGCCATTGCCCCCGATCGCTCTCGCCATATTGTCAACGTCTACCTGACTGCCCATGTTGTAGGCGGCATTTTGAAGTTAGGTGACGAGCCGGTTTTAGCTGCTGTTGACTACTTGCCGATCAAGGATCTGCACAGCTTAACGCTCTTTCCGCCAGTGGGAAAAACAGTGATTGATTCTTTACCAAGCTCAACGAAAGGCTGCATTCGCTATCTTGGCAATCTCTGGATGTAGTATCATTGCCCACTTGCAAATAACATAAATTCAGGAGATCCAGTAATGGCTCAGCAAAAAGGCATGAAAAGAGCGGTCAAAGTGGCCGAAAGAGCTCGCAAAAAAGTTGTGGCCAAAAAAGCTGCTGTAGTTCGCCAGGTCAAAAAATTGGTGAAAGAAGTTAGCCAGGCTGCCGGCAAACCAGAAAAAACCGCTAAAGCAGCGAAATAATCCGGTTCACCTAAATCAGATTTTTATTGAAGACCCTCACCGAAAGTGAAGATCACACCGCCAATGGTGACGTCTGTTCCTGGTTCGGCTCCGGCTTCAATTAATGCATCAATAATCCCCATGGCTCTAAGCCGTTGCCAGAGGCTGAAGAGCGCTTCTGGCTCTTTTAAGTTGGTCACTTGAATGATGCGAGTGGCTCTGTCGCTGTCAACCAGCAGTCCACCTTTTATTTGCACGATTTCAAAGCCGGTGCTGCCGTGATCCACGGCCGCTTCGTCATCTTCGATTTGAGCAGGTTCTACTTTGGCCGCCAGTTCTTTCAATCGAATAACCAGCTTGCCGGTGATGTCGAGCAAATCAGGCATGCCCATGCGCGAATAGGCTGAAAGCAAAAAGACTCTTTCTTTCAATTTCAAATCGTCTTCGTACAAGGCCGTCTTGGTACGCTGCGCGATAGCCGCTGCTACTCTTGTTTTGATTGCTTCAGCGTCTTCTTCTGGCATCAGTTCAGCCTTGTTAAGCACTACCAGCTGGGGCAGATCGCTCAAGCGCTTGTCGTAAAGCGCGAGCTCTTTATTGATGATTTCCATGTCGGCCAGTACGTCTTCAGCATTGATGTCGACCATGTGAATGAGAAGCCGGGTGCGCTCTACATGGCGCAAGAAGTTGTGCCCTAGACCGATGCCTTGTGAAGCTCCTTCAATTAAGCCGGGAATGTCAGCCATGACATAGCCTTCGTAGTTGGCGCCGTGCTCAGGCTTGACTACGCCGAGATTGGGTTCGAGGGTGGTGAACGGATAATCGGCGATCTTTGGTTTGGCACGCGTGGCAGCCGCTAGAAGGGTTGATTTACCGGCGTTGGGTAGTCCGATAATACCGACGTCGGCAAGGAGCTTCAGGGTCATTTGCAGACGCCTGGCGATGCCTGGTTGACCAGGTTCACAATAATGGGGAGCGCGTTTGGTCGGCGTGGCCAGTTCGCAATTGCCCTTGCCGCCGTATCCGCCTTCAGCCACCATGACCCGCTGGCCGGCCTTGATCAGATCGGCTATGACCTTATCTTTGTCCAGATCTCGAATCACTGTGCCTACTGGCACGCGAATAACGATGTCTTTGCCGCCTTTGCCGTGGCAATTTTTGTTGCCACCCTTGATGCCTGGTTCAGCCTCAAATTTTTGCTTAAAGCGGAAATCTACCAGGGTGCTGAGGTCCAGGGTCGCCTCAATAAAGACGCTGCCGCCGCGGCCGCCATTACCGCCGTATGGGCCCCCCATGGGCTCATACTTTTCTTTGCGCCACATCACGGCCCCGTTGCCGCCGTCGCCGGACAGCACTTCTATTTCTACCTGGTCGATTAACTGGCTCATTGTTTTTCTTTTTACTTGATCTTGATCTGTCTGATAACTAGATAGATCTTATACAGATCCTTTAACTAGAAAATAATTTATATATACTTAGTTCTAGATCTGTTGGGTTTTACTCTTCTACGTGGCATCAGAATAGCTGGGACCTTTGAGTTTTTCATAGCACTAAAGAACAGGCGCAAGAATACTTATCCAAGAAGACTTGCAGCAAACCGGGAGGATAGGCCTTGGAAGAGAGAATCACAATCCACGAAAAAGCTCGTGGCGAGACGATTAACGTATATATCGGCGAATATCGAGGTACCAAGTATCTCCACATTCGCGAATGGTACGTCGATAAAGACCAGGAAGAGAAGCCGACCAAAAAGGGTATTGCTCTGCCAATCGATAAAATTGCCGCTCTCAAAGAAGCGATTGATCGACTGGTGCCTGCTTCGGCTGAAGAATAGAATTAGCTGTTCAAGCTGTTCCGGGCGATTAAACAGTTGCAAAAAAAACTGGTTGCTGAGAAAGTAGCTTGTCCTAGCTACGGAGCATTGCTAAGTATTTTGCTGCAATCAAAAAAATCTGGTCTTCTTGTCTCCAGTTGTCTTTCTCTTGTTCTTTCAGTGCTAACAGCGACCTCTGCTGGTGCGGCTAAAAACCCGGGCGGAGGTCTTTCTGCTTCTAAAATTGCTGGGGCGGAAGAAAGTCAGGGCGACGTCGCCATCTCACCAATTAAAATTTCAAATTCTCGGCCGAAACAAGGCGAAGTGATGGAAATTGTCGTTCTCGCCAAAGACATGGCTCGGGAAGCAGGTTCAGAGGCTCCGGCACTCGAATTTCTCAAAAACAAATACAAGCTTTTTGCTTTTGATACTGAAGACGGTCCTGCTTACCGCGCACTAGTGACGGTGCCGGTGGTTGAAAAAGCCGGATTGCAGCCGCTCACCGTAGGCGGGCTTTCAACTCGTGTAATCGTCACTGACGCTCATTATCCGGTGCAACGCCTGTCTTTGCCGTCTTCCAAAAACAACTTCAACATGGCTATAGGCGAAGAAGAAGCTGTGGACAAAGCTAAGGCCACTGTCAGCGTCGAGCGTCACTGGAGCAAGAATTTCAATGTTCCTTCTAAAGCAAGAGTGTCAGCCGGCTTTGGTTTGCGCCGCATTGTGAACGGCAAACTCTTGCCCGATTATTTTCATAGCGGCCTCGATTATGCCGGATTTCAGGGCAGCCCCATTTATGCTTGCGCACCAGGGACGGTGATACTGGCCAGTACCGGAGTTTTCAAACTACACGGTAACTGTGTTGCTCTCGATCACGGCCAGGGCGTGGTTTCTTTCTATATCCACATGCAAAAACTGAACGTCAAACTAGGTCAAAATGTGGCCGCCGGACAGACTATTGGAGCTGTGGGACAGACAGGCCGGGCCAATGGGCCGCACCTGCACTTCAGTATTTACTGCAACAAAGTGGCTTCGAATCCCAAGCAGTGGTATAGCAAAGCTTTTTAATTTGTACTGTAGTTCTTGTGGAAAATACGTCCGGACGTATTTTTCCACAAGAAAGAGGCAAGTGTGACCTTGCCTCTTTCTCTTGATGTTTCCTGGGTTTCCTGCGGGACGCCTGAACTCTAAATAGGTTGGGCTTTATTCCAGAACGCTTCTTTAATTACTTTGGAAGAAGTAGATTCTGAACTGATGGTCACGCTAGCTGGCGCAAAGAGGAATACGCCATCGCCGATGCGTTGCTGATGGCCATCGATAGCCCAGCAGGCGCCGGAGAGGAAATCTACTACTCGTTGCGATCCTTCATTGTCGAGCATGTGCAAATTAAGAAGCACAGACTTGCGACCACGAAGATGTTCAACAATATCCAAAGACTCTTCGAATTGTCTAGGTTCGATCACCAGAACTTCACTCATGGCCTGGGCGTTTGGATGATCCAAAATTTTGGCGCCAGTGCCGGGAATCATTTGGTGTACTCTTGCGGTCTTCACAGGCTCTTGAGCGTGTGCAACCGGATCAAGAGCTAGTTGTCCATTGGTAGCGTAAACGTCGTCGGAAGTCTCAAAAAGATCTTCGAAATCCTCGCGCTCGTAGTTATCTGCAGGCCCAAACCAGAAGCTTTTGAACTTTTGAACGATGCTCACTACTTTCCTCCTTACCCTGTTGGTCTAAATTAAAAGTCTCTACCGAATTCTCTACGTTTTGTAAGTCAATAATCCCGAGTGTGAAAAACTTTGGTGGCTAATTGCCAAAAATTGCTCGACCGAGCCTGATCATAGTTGAACCACATACGATGGCTTCTCGCCAGTCGTTCGTCATTCCCATAGATAGCTCTTTAAGAGGAACAGCAAACTCACTTGCCAGTTGATCGCGCAGGGCGGTGAGACCGGAGAAACTCTCATGCCATACGTTTACGTCATCTGTTAGAGGGCTGATGGTCATTAAACCTTCTACCTTTATACAAGGCAAAGCGAGAATGTCGGCTAGAGAATTTCTCAATTGTTCTGGAGTAAATCCTGATTTTGAATTATCAGGCACCATTTTGATTTGCAGCAAAATTGATTGAGTGGTGCCACTGTGCGCGGCGGCGTTGGAAATCTCTAGGGCCAGCTTCAGCGAATCGACCGAGTGAATCAAAGAAAAGTTGCCGACGGCCTGCTTGACTTTGTTCGACTGTAAGTGTCCGATAAAATGCCAGTTGGAATTTAGTGCTACGTGTGGTGGCAAAGTTTGACGTTTTTTCAAAGCGTCCTGAATGCGACTCTCACCAAATTCACACACTCCCAATGAGAACGCTTCTTCGATTTGCGCATTGCTGGCGTGTTTAGTTACGGCGATCAACCTTACGGTTTGTTCGTCGATAGCTTCTCTCACTTGTGCGAGATTGGCGGCCACGGCTGAGTTTCCTCGGAAGTTGGGAGTTGAACCTGATGCGGCTGATGAGCTTTGTGATTGGTCGGGCATTAGTAGTAAATTACGACTTTAATTTGACCGAGCAAACCAGTGAGCAGAAGTTTTTTGAAGTTGAAGCGAGTAAATCTTTGGGGGGCTTCGTGAGGTTTGATAAGCGTCACCGCTGATGCCACCACCGACGCCTACTATTAACGCTCGGATAAGATCCCTTTGTCAAGTCTCCACAGAAAATTTATCTTCGCACCACCCGCCAGGCGGCGCTTTGTCAGTGGGCGAAATCTATATCTTTTCTGCCTATCCAGTGGTCTCTGCCTTGATGGAGTCGGTATCGAAGATATGCCTTTTGCAAAGACTGGAGTGATATCTCCAATGGTGCAATAAATTTTTTTAGTCTAAGGTTGAAGCTATTGCGATTGCCATTCCGGCGGCCAAAATGGCAGCCGTCTCACTTCGTAAAATGGTGTCGCCCATGGAGACAGGAAGAAAATTATTTTCCCGAATCAGACCACATTCTTCTTCAGTAAAACCACCTTCCGGACCAACAATTAGCGCTATTTGACATAGCGTCGATGGGCCACCCGCTGCCGTGTCGCTGTTGTCAGTAGAGGATTTTCCCCGGGCCAATAGTTGAACCATATTTGGTGCCTTGCTTCTTTCGCTGAGCAGCAGGCGGTAGGTGTTATTCGAATCGTTGGAACTTCCAGCTGGTGCGGCAAGATTATGCAGAACTTCTGCTAGTGGTGCCGGCTCGTCGATTGTGGGCAGTGTCAGGCGCTCGGATTGTTCCGCTGCTTCTTTGGTAATTAATTGCCAGCGTTTGAGACGTCCCTGATTGTCGTCTTTAATTTTCACGATAGTACGGGTGGTGGCAAAGGGCATAATTTGATGCACGCCGATTTCGGTCAACTTTTCTAGTGCCCACTCAAAGCGGTGCCCTTTGATGAGCGGCAGCAAGCAGACTATGCGGCAACGCTCTTTTGCTGTGGATTCACCCTGGTCACACAGCGTCTCCAATTTGAAGACAGTGCTGTAGCGCTCCAGGGAAACTATAGTGGCGAGCCAGGCGTGGCCTACGCCATCGAGCAATCTTATGCCGTCGCCGATTTTGAGCCGCAGAACTTTGCGCAGCTGATGGCAGATGGCGGCATCGTCAGTAACCGCCCGGCCGCTTTGTGTCGAGAAAGCCTGGGGCGGTAAGAAAAAACTTGAATATGAAGCAGTCGAGCTTAATTTAAAGTCGTCGTCTGCGCTGCCTGCTGTAGAGCTGTCGGGGCTCATTTTGCCTCGTAGATAATCTGCTTCTTTGTGACTATTCGCATCAGTACCCTTGCCTGTCCCTGGCTATGCGGCAGCCAGTGGTATAATGACCTCTTTGTCACCCATTCTCCATCATTCGAGCATGTTTCGAGCATCTTTCGAGCATCATTCGAGCATCATTTGAGGCCACTGGAGTAGCGATGGATTTAAAAGACTGGTTCGCCAGCCGGCAGAAGCGCCGCGAGATTCAAGAAGTAATTACTCAGCCCCTGACAACGGAAGAGTATTGCGCTTTATGGAAACAATGTTTCCAGTGCCGTGAGCTTCTTTATACCCGCGACTTGCGTACTAATTTAGATGTTTGCCCGAAGTGTGATTATCACTTCAGAATAGGTGCACTGGACCGCATTGAACAATTGGCCGATGAAAACTCTTTTGAAGAGCTTGATGCCGACATGCGCTCTTCCGATCCCCTTAACTTTTTTGATACTGAAGCTTATACAAAGAGACAGGATGAAGCCAGCCGCAAATCGGGTTTGCGCGAAGCGGTGCTCACCGGTCTATGCAAGATCGAGGGTCAAACCGCGGCCCTTGGCTGTATGGATTTTGGCCACTTCGGCGGCTCTATGGGCTCGGTTGTGGGAGAAAAAGTTACCCGCTTGACTGAAGCGGCCCTCGAGCGCAAATCACCGTTGATTGTAGTGTGCAGCTCCGGTGGTGCCCGGATGCAAGAAGGCATTTTGAGTTTGATGCAAATGGCTAAGACCAGCTCGGTCTTGAAGACATTCAATGATGCTGGTGGACTCTATATCTCTATTTTGAGCGAACCTACTTTCGGTGGTGTCACTGCCAGTTTTGCCATGCTCGGTGACTTTATCATCGCCGAGCCGGGAGCTCGCATCGGATTTGCTGGCCGTCGCGTAATTGAACAAACTATTCGCCAGAAGTTGCCCGCTGATTTTCAAACCGCTGAATATCTGCTCAAGCATGGCCAGGTAGATATGGTAGTCAGCCGCAATAAGCTGAAAGAGACTTTGGCCCGCTTAATTACTTTCCACCAGGGCGCCGGCACTTCAGCCAACGCGAATAACTCCAGCGAAAATTCTAACGGTCAGGGTTCCTCCGAGCCTAAACCGTTAGGTGCGCGCAATTAATCAAGCGAAACGAGAGTCATGGCTACCGACAAAAAACCAATACCTCTAGAATTTGAACAGCCCCTGGCAATTCTGGCTCAGAACATGGACGCTCTGGAAAAACAGTTGTCGGACAATCCGGAACTGGAAGCGGACCTCGACCGCATGCAAGAGCAATATAATTCGCTTAAACGCTCACTCTATCTCAATTTGCGACCTATCGACCATCTTGCCATTGCCCGTCATCCGCAAAGACCTTATACAAGAGATTATTTTTCGGCCTGGGATCCTAACTGGATTGAACTCCACGGCGATCGTAAGGGCGTTGATGATGCCGCCATGGTGGGTGGCCTGCTGGAAATTGACGGCATTAAAGTGGTGGCAGTAGGCACGCAAAAAGGTCGCACACTTCGCGATAAGCAACACTGTAATTTCGGCATGCCGCAACCTGAAGGCTACCGCAAAGCATTGCGACTTTTTCGCCATGCCGACAAATTTAAATTGCCTATTCTTTGTTTGATAGACACTCAGGGAGCCTATCCCGGTATTGCCGCCGAAGAGCATAATCAATCGCAAGCGATTGCCGAGAATCTCATGGAGCTGGCGGGTGTGACAGTGCCCGTGGTGGCAGCGATTACCGGTGAAGGTGGCTCAGGTGGTGCCCTCGCCATTGGGGTAGCCAATCGCATTTTGATGCTCGAGCATTCGGTTTATTCAGTGATTACGCCAGAAGGATGCGCATCTATCTTATGGCGTTCGAACGACAAAGTATCGGAAGCCTGTCAGGCCATGAAGATGACGGCCAAAGAAATTTTGCAGTTGGGCGTAATTGATCAAGTGATTAAAGAGCCTCTCGGTGGCGCTCATCATGACTATCAGGCTGTAGCTGCCAATTTGAAGGCTGCCATTGTCTTGCAATTGCAAGAACTGCTTAAGCTCTCGCCAAAAGAAGTGCGCCAGCATCGCCAGGATAAGTTCAGAGCATTCGGCAGCTTTAGATAGGCAAATTATTTGGCTTGCTTCTTGGCTTTGCGCAATAGATCTTTGGCTGATTGACTTTGAGTGACTTTGCCGGGTACTTGTTGCAACACGGCCACCGCTTCGTTAAACTTTTTGTCTTTCATATAGAGCTTTCCGAGACTAACGCAAGTGGTGTAATACTTGTCGGTCAGATCGGAAGGCAATTTGCCTTGAGCTTTCATCGATTTCATTAAAGCTACAGCCTGAGCCAATTTACCAGCTTTTATTAAAGCTTCCGGATCGTCTTCGTTGACAGTTTTCGAATCGGCCGATTTGGCCCAGGGCATCATGCCCTGGAATTGCGCAGAGTTCATAGCGAACATTACGGCCGCGCCAATTAAAGCAAGAGTAGCCAGTACCGGCAAGAATCGCAGGGCGGTAGAGAATATGCGACCGATACCACCAGGGCCACCACGGCCAGCGGAGAAATTAGTGGCAGCTTTATTCTGGCTATGAGAATTATCAGCGTATTTTTGTGCGTCGCGATAAGCGGCCACTTGATCGGCATAACCCATGGTGCGCTGACCGACCTCTTCGGCCGGCTGGGGCTGCCCGGTCACACCGATGCCGGCAGGATTGGTGGCATTTTGCTGATTGAGCATCTCGCGGGTGAGCGGCCTTTGCTGCAACATTTCTCGCGATTCTTTGCGGTGTTGCAAGGCATCATCTTGAGCAAGAGGGCCCGGTATCATGTCTTTATGCAATGTTTGAGTAATACCGACGGAAGTCTTGGTTTCAGGCTCTTTCATTGCTTCCTCAAGGGCCTGAGAAAGTTCGTCCATTGTTTGATAGCGATCGTTTGGATTTTTCAGCAGAGTTTTGTGCACCACTTGCATCAAAGCTTCGGGGAAATTCAAATCAGGTCGCATTTCATTTAAGGGAACAGGGGCATCAGACAGATGCATAGCCATTACTCGCACCAGCTCTTCATGCTGGAAAGGCACTTCGCCTGTTAGAGATTCGTAAAAGACGATACCGAGCGAATAAATGTCACTTCTATGATCAACTTTGCTCGATGTGCACTGTTCAGGACTCATGTAAGTGGGGCTACCACATACGGTGCCCGTGCGTGTAATTTTAGCCTGGTCAGATTCTTCTTGCACAAGTCTGGCGATGCCGAAATCTACCACGATAGGGAAATTTTTCTGGCCGCCACGTTCCACCAGAACAATATTTTCCGGCTTGATGTCACGGTGGACAACGCCCTGACGATGTGCTTCTGCTAATGCGGCGCAAACCTGGGTGAAAATCGGAACGGCTTCTACCGGTGGAATGTGATTGACTTCGGCAATGAAGTCAGACAGCGGCGTGCCGTTGAGTAAATCCATGGCAATGTAAGGCCTGCCGCCACCCTGAGGAATAACGCCGAAATCGTAAATGGTGATGATATTAGGATGGTTCAGTCGGCTGGAAGCCTTGGCTTCCTGCTTAAAGCGTTTGATGAACTCATCATCTGATACCAGATAGTCATGCAAAACTTTGACTGCCACTTCGCGGCCAATCAATTCCTGCACCGCCCGGTAGACTGTGCCTGCCGAACCCTGACCAATGACTGACTGGATCTTGTAGCGACCTTCCACCACCATTCCCAGTAGTGGGTCATCACCGACGGTGACCATAGACGATCCATCTCGAGGACAGATATCTTGCTCGCCAGCAGTCTGAAAATTACATATCAGACAAAGTTTCATACAAATCTGCTAGCGGAACGCCAGTTCTCTCTAGTAAGTAGTAAATGAATCGCCAAAAGGCAATTTCCCCCTGCCATCTTACTTTTAATTACCCAGAGCCGTGATCTACAAACATCTTAACGGTTTGCTTCTTAATATCTCAGCAATAAAGCGAGCAAATATTAACTGAAGGCCTTAAAGATAACCAGAGCAGCCGTTTACTCTTTCACATCGGCCTTTAAATTGCTTCAGATACCGTCCTTGCTGTAGAAAGCCGCCCGCCAAGCGGACAGAATTAACTAGCTGGCCGGAAAATAGCCATGCAATTGCAGAACTGTTGCCAAAAACGAAAAACTGGCAGCTAAGTTTTCAGGAGACCACAATTTTGTCATCTGCCAATAAAGCGCCGCTGCTTCTCATCTTCATGACCGTCTTCATCGATTTGATGGGCTTTGGCCTGGTCATTCCCATTTTGCCGACCTACGCGCAACAGTTGCATGCCTCAGATCTGGTTATCGGCCTCTTGATAGCCAGTTACTCAGTGATGCAATTTATTTTCACCCCGTTCTGGGGCCGGTTGTCGGATCGAATCGGCCGGCGGCCGGTGCTTTTAATCAGCCTGGTAGCCTCATTCATCGGCTATATGATCTGGGGCTTTTCAGGATCGCTGGTTGGTCTATTTGCTTCGCGCATTGTGGCCGGATTCGGCAATGCCAATATCGCCGTGGCCCAGGCTTACATTACTGACATCACCACCAAAGAAAACCGCGCCCGCGGAATGGGTATGGTGGGTGCTGCCTTCGGCCTCGGTTTTGTTCTTGGACCGGCGCTTGGCAGTGCTCTGGTGCAATATGGTTTGCAAACCGTAGGTTTCTTTGCCGCCGGCTTCAGTTTGCTCGATCTGGTTTTGACGTTTTTCTTATTACCTGAACCGAAAGAGCGCGGCAATTTCGGCAAAGAACGTTTCGGCCTAGGTCTGGACTTTTACCTGAAAAATATCACCAGCGAAAAGCTGCGCGTTTCTTTTTTAATTTTCTTCGTTTCTACTTTTGCTTTCGCCAATATGGAAGCGACACTGGTTTTGCTCACCGCTAAGCTTTACAACTGGGGTCCGAAAGAAAATACTTTCTTGTTTGTCTACATCGGCATTTTGATTGTCATTGTTCAGGGTGGGATGATTCGCCAGCTGACTAAAAAATATAGCGAGCGCAAGCTGATAACAGTTGGTTCGATTCTGATTGCCGCTGGACTGTTCGTCACTCCCCTGACCAACAACTGGCTTGTACTGGGGCTTGGCATGACACTTTTGTCTGTGGGCTCAGGCATAAATAATCCCTGCAACCAGAGTATCATCTCGAAACTGGCTCCAGAAGAGACTGTCGGTGGTGTTCTTGGTCTTGGTCAATCAGTTTCTACCCTGGGAAGAATTTTTGGACCAATTGTCGGTTGTGCGCTATTTGGACAGTTCGGTTATATGAGCCCTTATATCGCCGGCGGAGTGTGCATGCTCATTGTCGTCGCTCTCAGTCTCAAACTTCCTGAAACTGAGCCCGGCTCTACCGCTGCTCACTAAAATTTCTCATGCGAATGGATTAAATGTGCGGCTTGCTCTTGGCAAGCAGTGGCCCACAGTGTATGTTCGTGATATATTATTTTTGGCTCAAGTTTGTGATTTGTTCTTAGTGACTGCTTAACTTCGCCTGGGATATATATAAATAGTCTGTATCCAAGCTGCTTTCACCGGAATCAAGAGTTGTCACTAACCGTCATTTCGAACGCTGATGTTAGCGACTGAGCAAGTTTTAGGAATCACAAATAAGTTAGAACCCATCGTTTTAAAGACGTATTGAAGAGAAGTTGAAGAGAAGTTGAAGAGAGTATAGAAATGGCAATAGAGAAGAAGAAAGAAAAGAATTTGCATTCGTCGAGAAGTAATGTACCGGGTCTACAAACCGAAAATAAAAATGATGTGCAGACGCGCTACCAGCAAGATTTTAATCGCTACCAGGCGCAGATAGAAAAAACACGTCAAGTTTTCGAAAGCGCCGAAGCCGCTTAGCATTGCGCTGAGCCTGCTCAGGCTCAGCAGTAACAACATTAGGCAATCTTCACCTCGTGCAAATGCCCGTGGGAAGCACTAAGCACAGGTGCATTAGATATATGCGCTAGGTTATTAGCCATTTGTATGGTCTGATCTGGCTAGAATTGGCTGGTTATGTACGTACTTGGGACAGATTTGACGGAGGCCCACAAATGAAGGCAATGGTTTTAGCGGCGGGTGTTGGTTCGCGACTGGACCCTTTGACTGCGTCCACTCCTAAACCACTTGTACCGGTAGCCAACTTTCCTGTCATGGAGCATTTGCTCAATTTGCTCAAGGGGCATGGTTTCACCGATGTTATTGCCAATCTCCATTATCTGCCCGAGCGTTTAATTGACTATTTCGGCGACGGTAAAAAATTCGGCACCAATGTGCAGTTTCGCGTAGAAGAAAAACTGAGCGGCGATGCCGGCGGTGTGCGCTATTGTCGTGACTTTTTGCAAGACGGCACTTTCATTGTGCTCATGGGTGATCTGCTTACGGACGCTGATCTTTCTTATATCGTGGCCGAACACAAACGGAAAAAAGCAGTAGCTAGCATTGCTCTCAAGCAAGTGGACGACGTCAGTCGTTTTGGAGTAGCCGTTTTAAACGACGACAAATTTATTGTTGGTTTCCAGGAAAAACCTACCAAGGAAGAAGCGCTGTCTAACCTGGCTTCCACCGGCATTTACATTCTCGAGCCGGAAGTGTTTGACCATATTCCGGCCAGCGGCGACTTCGGTTTTGGACGCCAGCTTTTCCCCAGTTTAGTCAAAGCCGGTTTGCCTGTGCTCGGTGTAGAAATCGAGTCGTACTGGTCTGATGTCGGAACCCTCGAGCAATATCAAATTTCCAATTTTGATGTGCTTTCAGGCCGCTTCAAAACCGATCTGCCCGGTTACAAGAAAGAAAAACGCGGTCAGTACAATTTGTATCTGGCTGACGGTGCGGTTATTGATCCATCAGTAAAAATTGAAGGCAATGTCATTGTCGGCAAAGCATCGCAAATTAAAGCCAATGTGGTGCTCACTGGTAATGTTGTAATAGGCGATCACAGCGTGATTGAACCTGACTGCAGGCTGTGCAACAGCATACTGTGGCCAGACAGTAAAGTTGATGTTGCAACCACCCTTGATGGCATTATTCAATCACCGGCCGGTCTGACAAAAGTAGGCGAGCGGGTAAATGCCGACCCAAAGCCGCAGGGACCTGCAAATAAAACGCAGGTCCAAGATCGCGATTGCGTTGAAACCTGCGTCTAATTTTTACTTCAGCTAACTAGTTAACTTAGTTCGTAATTAAGAGGGGCACTTAGCCGTGCTCGGCCCTGCCACTGCTTTTTTGGTTGTGAGGGCCAAATCGTGTTCGCCATCCCGAACCTCTACGTTCGAATCAGCCGAATCTTTTTCAGCTAACTGTGCCGCTTTCCAGATTTCCATCCAGAGCCAGTAGTGAAATGGATTGAGTTTTTCGATGTCCAGAGTTTCCACCGGTTCCAGCAGAGATAGCCAGGTGTGTGGATTGGGAAATCTCTTGGCGAGGCTGTAACAGTCAGCCATCCAGAGAACTTGATCCGTTGTTTCTTTGGTGACCATGGCCTTTATCCCCGTTTCCCGCTTACAGTCTTTTTTCAAACTCTGCTCTGTCCTTCCTCAGTAGTAATACCCAAATTGACAGTGCGCGAAACTGGCATTTTCGGTTACTGCGATACAAAACTTTCAGGACTTACTGAAGATGGCGTGGAATCAGGTTCTTGCCACGAAGGCAACCATTTTTCACTAGCCTGGAGGCCAGAGCATCTGTCGACCGCCCATTACGTGTATATGCAGATGGCCCACTGATTGACCACCGTCAGCACCAGTGTTCACAACCAGGCGAAAGCCAGAGTTCAGATTTGCGCTGCGTGCCACTTGCGCGGCCGTGCAAAAAAGTTCTCCCATCAATAATTTGTCGTCTAAAGCTGTGACGTTGGCATAATGCCTTTTAGGAATAACAAGAATGTGAGTCGGTGCTTGCGGCGTAATATCGGCAATGGCATAGCAATGCTTGTCTTCATGGACAAATTTAGAGCTGATCAAACCGTTGCCAATTTTGCAAAACAGGCAATCCTCTAAATTTCCGGGCGATTCTAGTGCTTCGCTCAATGTTTCTCTCCTTAGATAAGTAACAAACAGACCACTTTTGCGCTGATGAGTTTATCCTTATAGGGGATCTTAGAATAATTTGGATTTCGGCTAATTAATTAGCCGGCGTGGAAAAAAGCCTATGGGCAGTTTGGAGTATGCAAGATGACAAGTGAAGGGAATATTCTGCCTCGTTTTTTGCAGCTGCAAAAAACACTCACTTCGTCTCTTCGACTGAAAGACGTTCTCGATTCAGTGGTCTCGATGTTTGCTGAAATGGCGGGCGGTGCCAAAGTCGCCATCTTTTTAGCCGACAACGAAAGCATGTCTTTCAAACTGATGGCGGCTAAGGGCTATACCGAGGGCTCGCTCGATCAGCTCAAAATCGTTCCTTTTAATTTGGAAAGTCTGCTCAAGTATGTCTACCAGAAACGAGTAGCCCTTACAGCTGCCGATACGGCTTCTGCCCCCGATTTTAGCGCTACGATTATGAAGCGCGAATCTTCCAAAGGGCAAATCGCCATACCCATGACCACGTCTAACATGCTTGTGGGCGCAGTTCTCCTTGAAGTGAACAATTCCCAGACATTATCTTTGGTCGATTTTTTGCAAGATATCGCCGACCTCTGTGCAACCTCCGTAGCTAATGCCGTAATGTTCGGCCGCAGTGAGTATGAGCGGGAGCGTCTAGCCACCCTCTACAGCACTACCTGCGCCTTGAATGAGAGCGCACTGGAAATTACGCAGGTTTTGCAAGTGGCAGCCGATACGGCTCTGGTGTTGGCCAATACACCTAGTTGTGCCATTGTCTTGGTAGACGGCGATTCTGACACTTTGCAGTTGGCCGCCTTTAAAGGGCTTGATGGCCCCAGTCTGGGCGAATTTGATATGTCAGTGCGCAAATCCATTGCCGGCAGTTGTCTGCGTTCAAGTGCCACAGAGATTTTCGGCGACGGCTCCAGGGAGCCTTTCGGCTTGCCAAGGGCCATGGGCGGTCGGCCATTCGCCAGTGCTCTGGCCATTCCTCTAATTTTCGCCCAGCGCAAAATTGGCGTTCTGGAAGTCTTTTCTACCGAATCAAGAGCTTTCCAGCGTGAGCAAATTGAGCTGCTGGAGTCGCTCTCAAAGCAAGTTTCGACCTCACTCAACATTGCCCTTTCGCATGAATCTAATAATGCCATGGCATTTTTAGATGCTCACACCGGCCTCTCCAACCGTGTGCACTTCGATCAGGCACTGAATAAAGAGATTGACCGTTCGCAGAGACACAATCGCGAAATGGCCTTACTTTTAATAGATATTGACCACCTCAGTCAGATCAATGACATGCTCGGCCAGAACCGGGGCGACGAAGCCATTAAGCACGTGGCCAACACCGTTAAACTGGCGCTGCGCGACATAGATGTGCCCGCTCGCTACGGCGGTGAAGAATTTGCCGTAATGCTGCCTGAAACCAACCACGCCAGCGCTATGGAAGTGGCCGAGCGTTTGCGTCAGAAAATTCGTAAATCGCCAGCTCCCGGAATCGGCCTTATTACTGTTTCTATCGGCATCGCCAGTTTTCCTGCTAATGCCGAAGACGCTGCTTCAGTGATGCGAGACGCTGAACAGGCCTTGAATGTGGCCAAATTTGAAGGTCGCGATCGTATTAAGGGCGCCCAGACCGGTAGCTTTAGCGATACTGGAGCCGGCGGCATTGCCTGGAACGACCTGGCTAGTCAAGCCAAAATGGCTGTAATTTCAGAACGTCAGGGCCGTTTGCAAAGCCGCCTTTCTGCTACCCCAGAATATGCTACTTGGTTGGCTAAACCGGGTAGTTTGGTGGGCAAGAAAAAGAACGGGTGATGGCCAGGGGGTCCTGGTTGTGGGTGAAATTTTGGACGTGGATCGATATCAATCCATGTTTGTGTATTGGCTCTTTCAGGCGTTGCCATTATGTGTTTTTAGGTAATGGCTAATTCTTAAGAAATATAGCTAGAGCAAGGCTGCTCTGGCTATTGGTCTATACACTTCTGTTGTGAGCAATCTTCCTGTTTCCGCAGAAGATTGGCTCCACTACACATTTTAATTGCGAGTGAATCTTCGTAATAGGAGGATAGAACCTTGGCTACTGCATCTGCAAACAAGCTTCAACTGAAACCCTTGGCTGACCGCGTTGTTTTGAAGAAACTTGACGCTGAAGAAAAAACATCAGGTGGCATCGTGCTTCCTGATACTGCCAAAGAGAAGCCTCAGCAAGGCGAAATCTTGGCCGTAGGTCCAGGCCGCGTCGATGACAAAGGCACCCGTACACCGATGGAAGTAAAAGTTGGCGACAAAGTATTGTTCGCTAAATACTCCGGGACTGAAGTAAAAATCGAAGGTGTTGAATATTTGATCATGACTGAGCGCGACATTCTCGCTGTAGTCGGTTAATTCGATTTTTAAAAATCCGTTTTAAGTACACAACACATTTAAAGAAAACCCTATTCCAATAGGAGAGGAAAAACGAAAGTATGGCTAAGCAAATTGTTTATGGCGAACACGCACGTCGCGCTCTTGAGCGTGGTTTAGATCACGTTGCAAACACCGTTAAACTGACATTGGGACCAGCCGGTCGCAACGTAGTTTTGGAAAAGAAATTCGGCGCTCCACAAATCATCAATGACGGCGTTTCTATCGCTAAAGAAATCGAACTTGAAGATCGTCTGGAAAATGCCGGAGCTCAATTAATTCGTGAAGTTTGCTCAAGAACTAACGACAATGCTGGAGACGGCACTACAACAGCCGCTGTTCTCGCTCAAGCAATGGTAAAAGAAGGCCTGCGCAACGTTGCTGCTGGTGCTAATCCGATGGTTCTCCGTCGTGGTATTCACAAAGCTGCTGAAATGGCCGTAGCTGAAATCAAAAGAATTGCCAAACCAGTTGAAGGCAAGGTAGAAATCACTCAAGTAGCCACAATCTCCGCCGGTAACGACGAAGAAACAGGCAAAATCATTGCTGATGCAATGGAAAAAGTGGGCAAAGACGGCGTAATCACTGTTGAAGAATCCAAATCTCTCACAACTGAACTTGAAGTTGTAGAAGGTATGCAATTCGACAAAGGCTACGTTTCCGCTTATTTCGTCACTGACGGCGAAAAAATGGAATCAGTATTAGACGAGCCATACATCCTCTGCATCGACAAAAAAGTGAACTTGCTTGCCGACTTAGTGCCTTTACTTGAAAAAGTAGCCCGCGCTGGTCGTCCATTCATGATTATTGCTGAAGATGTTGAAGGCGAAGCTCTTGCCACTCTGGTTGTAAACCACTTGCGCAAAGTTCTTCCATGTTGTGCTGTTAAGGCTCCAGGATTCGGCGATCGTAGAAAAGAAATGTTGAAAGACATCGCTATTCTGACCGGCGGTCAAGTTGTATCTGAAGAGGCCGGCACCAAATTAGAGAACGTTACAGTTGAAATGCTCGGTAAAGCTCGTCAAGTTCGCGTCAACAAAGACAAGACCACAATCGTTGCCGGCAACGAAACCAAAGTTGAAGTTGAGAAGCGCATCAGCGTTATCAAACGTCAAATTGAAGATTCCGATAGCGAGTTCGATAAAGAAAAACTGCAAGAGCGTTTGGCTAAATTGGCCGGCGGAGTTGCCGTAATCAAAGTCGGCGCTGCTACCGAAACCGAACTGAAAGATCGAAAACTGCGTTTCGAAGATGCTTTGAACGCTACTCGCGCTGCTGTTGAAGAAGGTTATGTTCCTGGCGGCGGTACCGCACTTCTCAATGTTTCCAAAAAATTGGAAAAAGAAAAAGAGAAATTGCATGGTGACGAGCGCACCGGATTTGAAATCGTAGTCAAATCTTTCGAAGCTCCTGTACGTCAAATTGCCGACAACGCTGGTCTTCCTGGTGAAGTTGTAGTTGAGCGTGTTAAAGAGCAGAAAGAAGGCTTCGGCTTCAATGCTATGACCTTTGAATACGTTGACATGGCTAAAGCCGGCATCATCGACCCAGCTAAAGTTGAGCGTTGTGCAATCCAGAATGCTTCTTCCATCGCTGCAATGTTCCTCACCACTGAAGCTCTCGTGGTAGACGTTGTAGACGAAAAGAAGCACATGGGCATGCCACAAGGCGCAGGAATGGGTGACTTCTAAATTGAGCCCAGCTCATACTTAGATTTCATTTGCTCAAGCAATTAAGAAAAGGGCGGGGATTAATCCTCGCCCTTACTCTTAGGTGATGCCGGAGTGGCATCCATAGTGTGACCTTCATAGGTCATGGACCAGAACGGACAAGTTCAACCAGCCCCCATTTTTTGTATAGCTAGCCATAGTACTTCTAGAAACATGGCCCGGCCGAGCTCCTACGGACGGGGCACGATACTAATTTTGCCGTTAGTCAACAATCGCCACCTGCACATTGGCAATAGAAAGGCAGCCGCATTATCGAATCGCCCGCATCACGTCAGCGTGACTGAGGCGCTCTTGCTGCAATGTTTTGGCATTGACCTTGCATTGTGTATCAAAATTTTTGGCGCTCCTTCCAAAATGCGATCCACGGCTTTCCAGCGGTGGCCAATTAAGTTGAGCAAGCCGACAGGATAAGTGATCGCACCACTATTTCCCACCAAGGTACAGTCAATTCCCACATCTATTTTTCTCATCGCAGCGGCACTATAGGTGGTGTGCGTAATTTTGGTCCTATTTTTGCTTGCTGCTCAATTGGGCAATAAAATGATCTGCGTCGATTATTTTCGCCTTGAGCAAAGTTTTCATTTTCTGCAGAGCGATAGCGGTGTCTTGTTGAGTGTTGGCCAGCACGCCGTCTTCGATTACGGTTAGCTCAAAACCGCGCATATATGCGTCATTGGCGGTGTAGATTACACAAATATCGGCGGCCAGGCCGGGCAGAACCGATTTTTTCGCTTTCATTTTGTCAAGAGCCAGCTCGGGCACGCCCTTGATTATTTCCTCATTACAGGGAAAATCGAGTTCATTAATGACGTCTATTAAAAGCAAAACGGTTTTTGCTTCGACGATCTTTGCCCCACTTGCCATATTTATTGCCGTTTCTTCCCTGTCTTGTATCCTCAACGCCGTCGCCGACCTAGCTGACTGGATTGTGGCCGGGCGGTTCATTTCAGTGTTTATGGATGACTGGGCGGATTTGAGGCTCGCGCTCATATTTGTGGCACAATAGTTGGGCATTGAGGAGAAGCTTATGGCTTTTGATCGGTCGTGTGAACTGGATGGACAGCAGCGCCGCACTCTGTATCCGGAAATCGAACCGTATAAAACTGGAATGATGGACACCGGCGATGGTCACAGTGTCTATTATGAGTTTTGCGGTAATCCTCAAGGCTTGCCTGCGGTTTTTCTCCACGGTGGCCCGGGGGCCGGCTGCGCGCCATCTCACCGCCGCCTATTCGATCCTGAAAAATACAATGTTTTATTATTTGACCAGAGGGGCTGTGGCCGCTCTCTTCCCCACGCTTCTCTTGAGAATAATACTACCTGGCATCTGGTGGAAGACATTGAAAAATTGCGCCACCTAATGGGCGTGGAAAAATGGCTTGTTTTCGGCGGCTCCTGGGGATCAACTCTGGCACTGGCATACAGTGAGAGGCATCCGCATTGTGTCAGCGCTTTGATTTTGCGCGGCATTTTTACCCTGCGCCGCTTTGAACTGGAGTGGTACTACCAGTGGGGTGCTTCAATATTTTTCCCGGAGAAATGGGAGAGATTTCTGGCACCGGTGAAGGCGGCCCAGGGCACGGATATGATCACTGCTTACAATAAGCTTTTAACAGATGACGACGAACAAATTCGGTTGGCAGCCGCGAGAGTCTGGAGCGTCTGGGAAGGCGAAACCACGACACTCTTACCTGATGTCGCCAACAGCGCACATTTTGCTGACGCACATTTTGCTTTAGCTTTTGCCCGCATTGAAAACCATTATTTCACTCACGGTGGTTGGTTAGAGGAAGGGCAATTAATTGCTGATGCTCCCAGATTGAAAGACATACCGGGTGTGATTGTGCAGGGACGCTATGACATGGCTTGCCCGCCAATCACTGCCTATGAACTGCACACCGCCTGGCCGAGCAGTACGCTACATATGATTGAAGACGCTGGCCACTCCGCTTATGAACCAGGTATAGTGCACCAGCTGATAAATGCTAGCGACAGGTTGGCAATGTTGTGAACAAAGACGCCGCCAATATTAGATTTGCAATTGGTGTGATGGCAAGCGTTCTGGCTGGCAGCGCAGTTTTGGTTGCTACTGCCAGCGGTGCCTACGGCGACGACCTTTTTTCGAAGAAAAGTGTTTTCGGCGATAACAATAGTTTGTTTGATGATGGCGAGCCGGTTAAAAAAATTGAGAACGCGAGCCAAGTTACTGAAGCTCTAAAAAGGCTTGAAGAAAAAAGTGCGATGGCTAATTCAATGGCCGTCAATGATAGCCAGCTCTTTAGCCAGATGCGCGCGGTGGCAAGCTGGGTCGATAATTATGTGGTCTGGAATCATCGTTTTCCGGAAATCGGTGATGAGAGCACTTATGCCTTTCAGCAGTTAAATGACCTTGTGCCGAACAATCCTTATATTTCCGGCTCATCATATGTGGTGCCGGGTGTGCCGTCCGACAACACCTACTTACAAAATCAGGGTGAAGCAATCGCTCCTGCCATGCCCGGCTCAAAGGCCGACGGAGACCGCATTCGCTTTGTCCGCGATTATGGGCTGACAGTGCCTGCAGTTGACGAGTACAGCAAAGATCCGCCGGTTGACTGGCGCGCCGCCCCGGGCACAATTACGATCATAACCAACGATCAATATTTATTCATTGTCTGGGGCGCCGGGGCAGATGGTAAGCCGCTACGTGATTTGTCTACTAAACGTGTGCGCTTTGCCGTTGGTAATTATCAACACTGGGATGCGCCGGTAATGGATATGCAGATTGACTAATGAGGAGAGCTTTTGATGATTGACGTGTCGACCCAGGTGGCGCCGATAATGGTGGTGGCATTCTCGCTGGAACAGGCTAAGCAGGCAGAGTTCGATCGCTTCTATCAGCATCAGTATTTGCCGAAATTGTTGTCGGTCGCTCCGGAAGTGAAGAACATCGTGCGCTATCAGTCTGACCGCGCTGCTTCCACCACCGCTTCTGAAGCGGCCGCTGGAGAATTTTTGACCATCTATGAACTGGCTTCAACTGAGTCTTTAAAGAATACCGACGAAATATTTACTCGCACCGGTTTGGCTGAAGAAATGGCTGAGTTCAAGCGCTGGAAAGAGCAGGTCAGTGGATTTTCACGGGTGAACTATCAGCTGACTTATGAGCATTCCAGGCGGCCGGCTGCCGGTCGTTTTGCCAATCAGCACCTGCTTTATTTTACTTCCGAAGTTTTGCCTGAGAAAGTAGAAGAATTTCGCCAGTGGTATCAAGTTTCCTATTTGCCCAGGTTGATGGCTGACATTCCCGGCATCTCGGCACTTCGGCGCTACTCTACCTGGAGTGGCAGTGCGCCGGTGGACGCCAATGCTAAAGTGACCGGAAAGGCGCCAAAACCAGTGGGTCAATTTCTCACTGTGATGGAAAGCGCCGATGAGGTCACCCTCGCTGCTTCAATCGAACGCATGGCGGCACCGCACCGTGCCCTCGAAAATGAAGCAATGCAAAAGTGGCTGGATACGGCGGTGAAATTCACCGCCAGCAATACCTATAGACCAATCTTTTCACTGCCGGCTTAACTCTTTTAAGTCTCAGCCTTGATAAAGCAGAGCAATGGCCTGGCAGGCCAGGGCGTTGCCTCTGCCAATTTCGTCGAGACCTTCGTGAGTTTTCGCTTTAACGCTTACGCGCTCGAGGTTGATGTTTAAAACTTCGGCTAAGAGCTTGCGAATAGATTCTAGATGGGGAGCCATTTTGGGTTGCTCGACAATTATGGTTGAATCGATATTGCCGATTACGTATCCTTCGCTGGTGACAAACCCTTTAACCTGAGCCAGCATATCGAGAGAGTTAGCGCCTTTATAGCGTTCATCTGAGGGGGGGAAGTGCTGGCCGATGTCTCCCAGCGAAAGGGCACCTAGAAGGGCGTCAATAATGGCGTGAATTAAAACATCACCATCTGAGTGACCAAGCGGTCCTTTGTCAAAAGGGATAGTCAGTCCGCCCAAAATCAAAGGGCGCCCTTCCACCAACTTGTGAATGTCGTAACCCTGGCCAATTCGCATATTCGCTGACAAAAAGACACCTCTAATTTTCTAGTTATTTACGCAATCAGTCGCCGATCACCAGCAAAAGTGAGTGAGCGTCTACAGTTTGGCCAGATTTTACGTTTATTTCTTTGACGATTCCGTCGCGATCAGCAAGTATGTCAGACTCCATTTTCATAGCTTCAAAAATCATGATTTTCTCGCCGGTCTTAACTGCAGCGCCTTCCTTCACCATGATTTCTTTAACAAGCCCGTGCATGGTTGATTGCACTTTGCCGGTACCAGCAGCTGATGCACTTTTAGCAGCGCGCTCCTTTACCGGTGCAGCTGCTTTGGCCCCCGCTCTGACGGTCTGTACCAATCTTGGTTTAGCCGGATCAATCATTTCAGTTACGGCAACTTTGAAGATTTTTTGATTGACGTCTACTTCAAAGCTTCTCGTGTCGGCTCTTTCGATCATGGCGATTTCGGCACTGCCGGATGCAGATTGACTGTGCGAACCGTTGCCGTTGGCACCAGGAGCGGTGGCTGCGACTTTTTCGCTCTGACTTTTTTCGGCCGCCGCCGCCGTGAAACGCTTCATAAATTCTTGTTCCACGTACGTTGTGAAAACGTCGCCGGACAGAAAAGCAGCATCGTCAAGCATGGCGATATGAAATGGAATAGTGGTGGCTACTCCTTCAATGATGAAGTGTTTCAATGCCACCCTTGTGCGCTCAATGGCTTCTTCTCTATTTCTACCCCAGACAACCAGCTTGGCCAGCAGTGAATCATAGAAAGGCAAAATCGTATAACCGGGATAGCAGGCCGTATCTACGCGTACCCAGGGATGGTGCGGCAGTTCAAAGCGAGTCAGGGCGCCGGGGCTGGGCATGAAATTCTTAAGCGGATCTTCAGCGTTTATGCGGCATTCAATCGCGTGTCCGCGTGGTTCAATATCTTCTTGTTTAAAAGATAATGGTTTGCCACTGGCGACCAGCAGTTGTTCTTTGACGATATCTATTCCAGTTACCATCTCGGTAATTGGATGCTCAACTTGAATGCGAGTATTGACTTCGAGAAAATAAAATTCATTGCCGGAGACCATGCACTCGACTGTGCCGGCTGACGAATATCCCAGAGCCTTTGCCCCTTTCACGGCTGCTGCGGTCAGGCGACCACGCAGCTCTTGGTTGAGTTTAGCCGCAGGCGCTTCTTCTAAAAGTTTTTGGTGGCGTCTTTGACTGGAGCAATCACGTTCGTAAAGGTGCACGATATTGCCATGTTCGTCGGCGATAATCTGCACTTCGATATGTCGGGGATGATCCAGGTATTTTTCTACATAGACTTCATCGCTACCAAAATAGCTGGCTCCTTCTCGCTGTGCTCCAGCTAGCGCTTGCTCAACATCTTCTTCTTTGCGCACCACGCGCAAGCCTCTGCCACCGCCGCCGGCACTAGCCTTAATAGCAATGGGATAACCATATTTTTTACCTAAACTGCGTACTTCTTCAGCGGTGGTTACAGGATCGGTGGTGCCTGGGACCACAGGTACCCCTGCTTTTTCCATTACCCGTCGTGACTCGATTTTTGAGCCCATTTTATGAATTACTTCAGGGCTTGGTCCGATGAACTTAACTCCGGCCTCGCCGCACTGCCTGGCGAAGTCAGCATTTTCTGCTAAGAATCCATAACCAGGGTGAATGGCATCAGCACCGGCTCGCTTTGCAATATCAAGAATTTGCGCCCCATCAAGATAAACTTTGGCCGGTTGCCCCTCAAGACGCCACTGCTCTGTGGCCATCTTGACGTGTTTGCCGTCTTTATCCGGTTCAGAAAAAATTGCCACAGTAGCCAAACCTAATTCGCGGCAGGCTTGAATCACTCTCACTGCGATTTCGCCGCGGTTAGCAATCAGTACCTTTTTGAACATGGGAAAAATTCCTCGATGGTGTGTGGGTGAGGGCTCAGGTGCTCTCTTTACAGTCCGAATGGATATCGATCCAGGTTTCAGTTTGGGCTTTTCGTTAATCTTGAGCTCGATCGATATTGCTTCTGCATATTCTTTCATTGACTGTAACCAGGAGTTAAACTCATTTATATAATTTGAGCAGATCTTATGATTTCCTCCTGATTACCCGGTTCGAAACAGTTTTTGCGCGGAGCAAGACAGTTGTCACAGTGTTGGGTAAAGCGGGTTCAGCCCTGTGTTGATGGTAGGATCTGAGAGGTTCGCCAGAATACTGGTGAAATTGCGGGAAACTTCGAGGTTTGAGATGGCAGGAGCCAGTACTTTTCCGACTGTCTTTGTAGCCGGCAGCGGCTTCATGGGATCAGCCATCGCTTTTTTGGTTGCTTCAAAAACATCTGCCAGCGTGCAGATTTATGATATTTCTGAAGCTCAGCTAGCTAAAGCTGAAGCTACTATCGATAAATTTGGTAAATCGAGTGTAGAGAAAGGTTTTCTCAATGCAGACCAGCTCGCCGATTTAAAGAAGCGCATACACACCACCCAGTCTGACAAGTTAGCTGCACACTGCGATATCGTCATTGAAGCCATTGCCGAAAACCTGGCTATTAAAAAAGACCTTTTCAAGCGCCTTGACAACATTTGCAAGAAAGAGACCATTTTTGCCTCAAATACTTCTTCACTGCCAATAACCACCCTGGCAGCGTCTACTAAGCGATCGCGCCAATTTATCGGTATGCATTTCTTCTCACCAGCCCACGTCATGAAACTGGTGGAATTAATTCCTGGTTTTGACACCAGCGATGAAACTCTGACAAAGGTGAAAAAGTTTGGTGAGGAGCTTGGTAAGACGCTCATTTGTTCGAAAGACTTTCCAGGATTTATCACAACTAGGCTTGGCCTGGTGCTAATCAATGAAGCTGCGTTTGCGCTGATGGAAGGACTGTCCAGCGCCGACGAAATCGATACGGGAATGAAGCTTGGCTATAATCATCCGATGGGCCCTTTAGCTCTGGCAGATTTCATCGGTCTTGATGTTTGTTTGCATATTCTGGAGACATTGCAGGAAGGCTTTGGAGATCCGAAATACAGACCCTGTCCTGTAATTAAACAACTGGTGGCGGCTGGTCATTTAGGTAAAAAAACCGGCAAGGGATTCTATGAATACGGTGGTTAATTAGAAGTGCTCCTGAGTATTTTCCTGATCACAACTTTGTCTATTATGGTGCTCTACGGAGCCACCCTGATTTATTACGTGCTGCTCAAGCCCATCGAAACCAGCCGACGCAGCGATCGTGATTTGCCGTTTATCTCTGTACTGGTGCCGGCTCGCAACGAAGAAGGCAAAATCAGGCGTTGTCTTGAATCTTTGCTCAAGCAAAATTATCCGAACTTTGAGCTCATTGTTATTGACGATCGCTCAACCGATTCCACCGGGCAAATAATTCAAAGCATTGCTGAAAGCGATGATCGAGTCAAGTATGTCAAAGGCAAAGATGCGCCCCCTGGTTGGATTGGTAAATGTAACGCCCTGGCCCACGCTGTCGGCCACGCCTCAGGCGAGTTCTTCATTTTTACTGATGCCGACACTTATCACCATGCCAACTCTCTGCGAGATTCGGTTACTCATGCCATCGACAACAAAGTCGACTTGATGTCTTTTGTGCCTATGCAGGAATTAGGCAGCTTCTCAGAGCGGCTAATCATGCCGGTCTTGCTCAGTTCGTTTTTAATCGGCGATCCATTTCACGCCGTCAACAATCCCAAAAACACCCGCGCTTATGCTTACGGTCAATATATACTTTGCCGCCGCAGCAGCTATCTAGCCGCCGGTGGCCACCAGAGCGTACGGGATGAAATTGTGGAAGACCATGCCATCGCCAGGGTTTTCAAAGAGAAAGGCTTCAAGATTGAAGTGGCCGATGGTAAGAGTCTCTATTCGGTGCGCATGTATACCGACCTGGAATCGCTCTGGATGGGATGGACCAAGAATCTTTATTCCTTTATAGAGAGCAAAATCTCTAATTTACTGATGATGATTATTCTGATGAATTGCGTGGTTGTTTTGCCATGGCTTTATCTGGGCTACGTCATATCTCGCTATGTCAGCGGAGATATCGATCAGGTGCTCCTGGGGCTTACGGCCCTTGTGGCGGTTCAAATTGCCGTGCTCGCTCTCTGGCAAAAAAGAACTTCTTGCCACCATGCCGGTTTGAAATGGTATCACTTTTTCCTCACGCCCTTTGGTTGCATGACCATCAGCGCCCTTTATCTGCATTCGGCATATCTAGTGCATACAGGCGGGCAGGTGAACTGGAAAGGCCGTCGCTATGTGGTTAATATGCACAAAACCATCGAGTCTGAAGATGGGCAAATTGACAGCCGCTCTGGGCAATTGCTCAGCCGAGACCTGACAGAATAAAAAATGTCGATTACCCAAGACAACAAAACTCCGACCACGGCCGAGTTGCAGAAGTTTATTCGAGCTGAAACGGTGCTCGAATTTTTATCGCTTGACGGCAAAAACAAGTATGTCGGCTCTTTACGCTGGTTTGACGAAGAAGCCTTCCATATCAAGCAAGAAGACGGCTCAGAAATGACTTTACTGCGCTCAGCCATTCTCGGATATCGCGCCAGAAAGGCCAAATAGTGCTAAACTAGGGCCCTGTGGCGATTATATCGGCGATTATATTGTTGATGCAATCAGACGATATCTACTAAGCATTCTCTAGTGGGCAATATTTGGAGTAACAGTGGTCTGGTTCAAGAGTTTCTTCTGGCACGGCATCGGTATCGACTTGGGCACGTCAAACACGCTCATTTATGTGCACGATAAAGGTGTTGTTTTGCGCGAGCCATCTGTGGTCGCCATAGACGAAAACACCAACATGGTGCTCTGGGTCGGTGAGGAAGCCAGAGCCATGATTGGCCGCACGCCGCAGGGCATTCGCGCCATCAGGCCTTTGCAAAATGGTGTGATCGCCGATCTGGAATACGCCAAGATCATGCTTAAGAAATTTGTCGAACGGGTCACCGGTGCTGGTGGTATCAAAAATCCAGATATGGCTATCGGAGTGCCTTCCGGCGTGACATCAGTAGAGCGCATTGCAATTAAATCAGCGGCTGAAAATGCCCGGGCTAATCTTATTTATCTTCCGGAAGAACCAATGGCCGCCGCTATAGGCGCCTCACTACCGGTGGTGGAACCGACTGGTTCAATGATTGTCGACATCGGTGGCGGTACCACTGAAGTGGCTGTTATCAGTCTTTCTGGAATTGTCGTCAATGAATCAATTCGCATTGCCGGCGATGAATTGAGTGAGTCGATTGTTTTCTATTTGAAAAAAGTACACAGTCTCGCCATTGGTGAGCGCACCGCTGAAGAAATCAAGTTTCGGGTTGGTTCAGCTTTTAAAACCGCTGATAACGACAAAATCGATGTGCGCGGGCTCAGCCTTTTAAACGGCATGCCCCGCACAATAACCATTAGTCGCGGCGAAGTGCGCGAGGCCATGCAAGAGCCGCTCTGGGCCATTGTTGAAGCCGTCAAACGCACACTCGAACGCACTCCTCCTGAATTAGCGGCAGATATTTTCAACCGCGGCATTGTCCTCACTGGTGGTGGCGCACTTTTGCAAGGCCTGGACGAACTGATTTCCAGCGAAACCGAAGTTCCTGTTTTTGTCGCTGATGATCCGCTGTCATCGGTGGCCATAGGCACAGGCAAGATGCTGACAGACCCTAGCTATAGGCGCGTTCTTGAACAGTGCATATTTCGTAAGTAGATTCGCAATTAACGCGGCTTGAGGAGAATAGATTTGGCTGTTAGAAACGAGTCTGACCTCGAGGCTCAATCTCAGTCGGTTGCTGAGTATCTCTTCTTGATCATGCTGATCTTAATGGTGGCAGTTCCGGTGAGCGGTATGGCCCTTTCTTCATCGAGCTGGTTTTCTTCTATTTATGCCAAAGGCGAATATTCATTCGTTTCCACAAGAAATCTGGCTGAACAATTACTCAATGCTTCTTCGCGTATTCGTACCTTAGAAAGCAAGCTGGCCAAAAACGAATTAGAACTCGCCAGACTTAAGCAGCAGTCGCGCGACACTGATCGCTTGCGCACTTTGCTTGGCCTGAGAACTCGCTCGGGACGGGTTACTGTGGCCGCCGAAGTCGACGGTCGTAACCCCGACAATTGGTTTCAGCAAGTCGTAATCGACAAAGGCAAGACCGATAAAATCACTGTAGGCTCGGCAGTCATTTCAATTGCCGGAGTGGTCGGGCAAGTGGTGAAAGTAGACGATCACGCCAGCGTAGTGCGCCTGGTCACCGACCCCGAGCAAAAAATCGGCGTACTTGTGCCAAGGCTGGGTCTGACAGGCATTCTTGTTGGTAATTATCAAAATTTAGCGCGCATTGATTATGTGCCCAGCGGCACAAATGTAGACGTGGGTGACAAAGTGGTGACTCTGGGGAAAGCCGGTACTTTCCCTGATAATCATCCGGTCGGCACCGTGGCGGCGGTGCGTCGTGACGCCAATAACAGCGGCTCAATGCAAATCGACATCAAACTCTCTGAAAATTGCTACGACATCAGTCAGGTACTGGTGCTGCCGCCCCTGGAGCACTGAGTATGATTTTAGGTTCCATGCGCAGTCGCAAACGCATAAGCGAAATTGGTCTGGCCGCATTTCTGGTCATACTGGTCTGGCTCATTCAGCTAGCGCTTTTAAGTAAATTCCGTTTCGGTGATGTGCTTTGCAATTTGCCTCTCACCATGACCATCATCTGGGGCGTAACTTTTGGCTCACCGATGTCCAAGCCTACCAACGACGAGCTGCGCATGTCGAATTTCAGCGCCATTCTGGTGCGCCAGCTATTGTCAGGTTCACCATCGGGAGCCTTGATTGGTGCCTTCTTCGCCGCTCTGAGCGCCTCGGTAATTCCGGTTTATCCCATTGCTTATCCCGTGATTGGCTGGATTGCCGGCTACTTTTCTTTGAAAAACTTTAATCAGGCCGCCTTCCTTTGCATACCTTTAGTGTTGCTTTTGAC
>JADYXQ010000021.1 GCA_021772135.1 Candidatus Obscuribacter sp. | reverse complement strand
TTCTGCAAGGTCATGTATGCTGCTATCAGCTTGGGGACCATTTTTAACCGAAAGGACGACTCGATCAAGCTATTTACATCGCTTAATAGGGATGTTTTACCTTCCACTACCAACCATAATGATGAGTGTAATTGCTTTGGTTTGCTTAAGGAGAGACCATGAAACCAGGTTCGTTTTTATTGCCAATCAGTGGCTCTCCTGAGTCATTATTTGCCTCTGAATTTGTCTGGTCTTTTGCCAGTCAAAGTCAGTCGAAAGTAACAGCACAACACACAATTGATACTGCTGGAACGCTTCAGTTTCTAGGGCAAGAAAAGGCTGGTCTGATTGGTTCAGGGCCCTACGTCGCCGCTTACCAGGGCATTTGTGAGTCTTTGCGAGAAATCGGGCGCAAACTGGAAGATTCATACTCAGCTCGAGCCACATCTCATCAGATTGAGTCTACATTTGTTTGCAGTGAAGGTGATCCGGTTGAAGAGATCCGTAAAGTGGCTAAAGATCACGATTTGCTCGTGGTTGGTTATCGTAAGCGCCCTGCCGTCGAATATCCTGTCTGCCAGGGCATAAAGCTGTCGCGCGCTGAGCGTCTTGCCCACTTGTCTCCTATTCCAATTTTGTTCGTGCAAAAGCCTATTCCAACAATTACAGAGTTTGCCATTTTTGTTTCGATGGATCACATGAACGTCAATTGGCTAAAGAATTGCATGCACTCTGCAATGGCTATTGGTGCCAGTTACAATGTGACAATTTTAGCTTCTGGAGTACATGAAGAGCCAGCTGCATCATTTGTGCGCGACTTGATAGAGGTAGATAATGAAATTCAGGCGGAAAATATCAAGATTGTATCTGCCGCCGATCATGGGCTGCTGAATTTTGGTCAGATGATAGGCTCTGTTGATCAGGGTCGCGTCGTTGTCTTGCCTACCGTAGATTCTGGCGAGCATAGAATTACTTCAACTGGCGAGTGTCCAACGGAGCTTTTGCGACGGGTAGAATTTGAGTCTATTCTTCTCTGGCCTGAGGAGTATGCCAACCCGCTGTTTAGCGGCGAAGCAGCACTGGTCAAAGCTGGCTAGTATGGCTAGTTCATGTATTATCTGATTCTGTTTGCGACAATTGGAGCTTGATTTAGATCGCACTGGCTTAGAATCAAAGGGAATTAGTATGAAAATCGTCGTGGCCATCGATGGCGAACAAAGTGCACACAGCGCCTTGGCAGAAATTACAACGCAGAAGTATAGCAGCGACACTCAGATTCACCTTGTACACGTTATAGTTCCCGGTTTTGCCGACGTTTCGACACCGGGAATTCCCGATAATGTTGCCATTGAAAGAGCTGAAGAAAAGGGCGTCCTCGAGCGAATGGCTAAAAACCTGAAAGAGAAGCTCAACATCAATGCCACCGCTGAAATTCTTGAGGGCGAAGTGGCCGAAGTCATAGCTAATGCCTGCAAGCAATTTGGCGCTGATGAGGCAATTGTTCCAAGCCATGCTCGCCACGGCTTTAGCCGCTTGTGGTTCGGCAGCATCGCTGATGAAATAGTTGACGCTGCGCCATGCACCGTTGTCGTTCTAAAAATGTCTGAGACCAAGGCTTAACTGTCGGAACGCATTAAACTCCAGACCGACCAGAGACAATTACTCACCCGCAGGCTCGAGTTTCCAACGAAAAACAGTAGAGCCAATAGCCGATGGCTCGGCACAGTCTAACAACTAATGCTAGTAAGTGTTTGCAGCATTTGCTTAAATTTCCCAGAATGCGCTCAGACTACTTTGCTGTAGCGCTAGCTTCTTTCTTGTACTCTTCAATCGACGCCACGGTGACTCGATAACGAATTTTCTCTAGCTCTTCAGCACGTTGAAAAATGTCTAAAGCAGCTTTAGCAATCGCGGCATTAGAGCCGGCGCTTTCATCTTCTTCACCAACCGGCAGTAAACCCTGCAATTGATCTAGTGACTTATTTATACTGAGAACATTTTCACGCCAGGTGGCCCAGAGCGGATTGATATGTATTTCAAAAGGTTTCGATACCTTCCGACCGTTGGTATCAACGTCATTTATATCTTCGCAGAGCAAATGCACGATTGGTTCAAGAGTGTTGATATAGAACACAAGCCATTCTTTACGTGCAGCAAGATACTTCTTCTTAGGATCAAGCATCGATTCTGAAATCGAAGCTGGACTCTGCTCGAGTGGCGCATCGTTGACAGTCATAGTGGGGCGTGTCGCTTCGAGAAATAGATTGACAGACTGCTGTCTGAGTTGAGCAAGAGCAAGTCTGGTATCACGCAAATCGCTTAGCATTTCTTCTGGCGCCATTTGCTCAGCATCACTGGCGGTGCGGCGAATTTGGTGCAAGCCCAGAGCTGAACCAGGCTTACTAACGTCGGCTTTACCCTCGGCAGCAAGCGCTGGTGCCACACTTAAACTCAACAGCGGTAGTGAAATGGCCAGTCCTACTAACAATCCAACTAATGACTTAACTGAAAACATTTGACCTATCCCCAGAGACAAAATTACAGAGTGAATAAACTGTCAGACAAACCTTTATTGAAATCAAGATTATCGAAGAAGACAAAAGCATTAGGCTGCCCGTCTTTATAGGTATTCCAGGCGATAGGAATTTTTGTCTTAGCGCTCAGATAAACCACATGTACAAAAGAACTGCCAACGACTGCTTCTTCGCCCTTATTGTCGCGCATGAGCAGAACGAGAACAGGCTCTTTGAAGGGAGCGAGCGTTACAGGTGCAGAGACAGTAGCCACACCACCAGCAGCAACTTGCCGCTTAAGTGACGATGTTAGAGAAAGAAAATCACTCTCCGCCAGGCTAAAACCAGTGGGCAATTTAAGTGTGCGCGAATCAGGCTGCAAAGTCATTTTGACCAGACTCAGAGTGCCGCCACCTTTTCCTCTAATAGCACCGTCGCTCTGCTTCACCACAACCGAACCATTGCGGTAGTCAAGAGATTTTATCTCAGCCCGCAGCAGCTCGCGCTGCTTGAACGACAAATAGGCGCCGCCGTAATCTTTCCACTTATCATTCTTGACGGTGAAAAGCTGGCAATAACATTGATAGTCTTTCAGATTCGACGCCGCCGAACTGAGACTATTTAGATAAGGCATGCCCACAGTTACCTTGGCAAGCTTATCAACTGTTTTGTTGTCGGGCAAGCTGCTTTCAAGCTCTTGCTTTGTTATGGCTAAAGCCCCAGGGCCTAGCAAGACCATAGTTGCAACTGCTGCAGTGAAGCCCAAAGCCAACCGCGATAGCCGTAGCCAATCAGGAACCAATGAAGGAGTCTCCGGGTAAGGAACGAAGGAGCACTAATCTATCATGTTGGCAGCTCAGACGTCGGTCGACTGCGCCGTTTGACTGGCAGATCTTGGCACTGCTGGTAAAATTATTTTTGAGGATATCCCCTCAAAAATACAACGCACCAACTCTTGCGAGTCGCTCATGGACTGTTTTCGCTGTAAAAATAAGACTCTTAAACCTGATAGACAAGAAGGTGATTGCAACTTTTACGAATGTAAAAGCTGCGGAAGAAAATATTGCCAACAAAAAGGATTGGGCCTCTGCGATGCGTGGCTGTGCCCCCTCGGTCTTGTTTTGTATGGAATGATTTTTGAAAATGATCCTGTAAGCAAAGCAACAACCCATGCAGATTATTTTCTTAAAGATCATGACGCTACGACAATCAAATCAATCTGTGAAGATATCGAGCTTGAGTTGGCAGCACCATCTCAAAAAGTTCGCGACATAGTAAATTGTTTAGCCAGCGAAGAAACACTTAGAGAATTTCTGTCGATAGTGGCTCAAAGACTTAGAACAAGTTTTCAATCATGTTAGAGGAAGTAAGATTGCTCGCTACTTGGGCTGGCAGAGGGACCGAAGATTGAAGCTCACTTGCGAATCACTTATCTGCTGACAGCGGAATCTGAAATTTTTCCTGCAACCGATCAAAACTAGCTTGATCAATCAGATTTTTTCAGCATCTCCCGATAATAATCAATAGACTTCCGCAATCAACCAAAGCGAAGATCTTGAAGATTCAACATATTGGTTTTTAAGGCCGCGGCATCAATCTTTTGTGTTTAAGCTATTTGGGAATAAAATTGAAGGCGCCGTCGTATAAACAATGTCTGGATATTTGAGGAAAAAAGATGAATCTGAAATTGCTGCAAAAGGCTATCGTTTTTTCGGCTGCTGCGTTTTGCCTGATTGCAATGTTGTTTCCGGCACTGGCGGACGAATCGGTTAAGGCCAGCAGCGATGCTGCGTTTGCCAAAGACGTGGTCAAAGCAGATAAACCAGTGCTGGTTGATTTTTACGCCGACTGGTGCCAGCCGTGCAGAAAACTCTCACCCACTATTGAAGCTATGGCAAAAAAATATGCAGGAAAAATTGATTTCTATAAAATCAATGTGGATCAAAGCCCCAAAATCTCGGAAGAATATAAGGTAAACGCTATTCCCGCAATCAAGATTTTCAAAGGCGGTAAAGTCATAAGTGAGTCAGTGGGCACTGTTTCAGAAGCCAGCATTGATGCCCGCTTAGAAAACGCACTTAAATAAATGGCGACGACATTAATTGTGCAATATCGAATCGATGATACTGGCGACACCTTCATAATTCCTTGACAATAATTCGCTACGCTTCAAACAGTGGATGTTCGATTACTCCGCCCAATTGAAGGAGATAATATGCGATTGCCAATTTCTCTAGCCCTATTTTTCACTCTTGTTTTTTCCAATGCCGCAGTCGCCGCCAACGATGGCATCGGCTGGATTCCTACATGGCAGCAAGCCATTGCTGAGGCCAGGCAGACAAACAAACCGATCATGCTCATGGCGGGTGCGCCTGCCTGTGCAGGAGTGCCAGGCACATGGTGACCGGGCAAACAAGCCTCAGACATGAGTTACATGTCTCAACCTGAAGTAATCGCCGCCTCTAGAAACTTCGTCTGCGTCAGACTCATGACCTACGAAAGCGCCGCCGAAGCAGAAGTGCTTAAATCTATGTGGCGACAGGGAGCGCCCTTAGAAAATACGCTCTTTGCCATTCTTGACTCCAGTGGACGCCCCCTCACCAGAGGTGTTCGCTCACCTGGCTTTTTCTACAGCGATGCTCGCGCACTTGCCGGCGCGCTCAACGATGTCGCCAGTCACTATTCCGGCAGGACAAATCCAAAAGGATTGCCTGTGATTGCCACCGTGCGTCTTGGTTTAAATGTCGCAGCCTGCGATAAAAGGCCGCTGACTATTGTATTGGCGGATAGTGAGCAGGACAGGCGCGCCCTTGAGGCCAATCTCGCGCCAATGGCATGGAGCACACAGCTGGTTGGCAAAGTGTGTTACGCCTCGGGAGGCCGAAACGACTTGCGCGGCATCTCTGGATCGAATTTAGCCAGAGGCTATCTGTTTGTCGCTCCCAATGAATTTGGCACCACCGGCGCCATCATTGCTCAGCTGCAACCTAACGCTTCAGCAGCCGAACTCAAAAATGCACTACAATTTGCTGTTGACAGTTATCGGCCATCTTACACAGATCATCACGATCATGTGCGCATGGGGCGCCAACAGGGAATTCACTGGGACACCGCAATTCCTATCACCGATCAACAAGCGCTGAGGGCTGAGCAAGGCAGATAAGGAACTCGACCATGAAATCGAATTTTGCGGCGGGCAATTGAACGGGTGGTCATCAGGCCGAACTTTCCAATGCAGTGGCTTTAAATTCAACATCCTTCAATCTTGCTCGGATGATAGGCCCTGCAGGCACAGGATGCGCACTGGCTGCCGTTATGTCTAATTATTGGCTGTTCGGACTTGCTCTGGTCATGATTGGCATATCTGCTCAAACTTTCACCATCACAGCAAACAGCACGGTGCAGCTTTCTACCGAACCAGCCATGCGTGGTCGCGTGATGGCCATGTACCTCGCCATCGCTTTAGGTGGCACACCAATTGGGGCACCGATAGTTGGATGGGTGGCAGATACTCACGGCCCCCGCTGGGCGCTCGGCGTTGGAGCTGTGGCAGGTTTTGCTGCGGCCATAGTTGGAATTTATTACTTAGTGAAATATCGCAAATAACGTATCGCAACAACTTTTTCTTAAGCTAACAGAGTAGTTTAAGAACGAGGCTTTATCTGTATTAACATTATCAACGGCAGTCGGAATGGGCCACCAGATCGCTCACCAATTTCTGACTTGCCCACAGCCGATGAATTGGCAGCATTGCTTTCTAAGTTTTCCGCCAGAGTGCAAAGACTACGCCGAAAGTGACAGTGATTGGAAAGCCAGTGGGCAGCCTAAGCTCTTGCCTGCTGGTCAGGTCAACTGGGGCAGACACGGCCGCATTTTTGAATTGAATGCCAATGGCACTGCCGCTTATATCTGGCGTACCGGTGAAACCGTTGAGTTAATAGTTTGCAGCGATCTTATTATCATTCCGGCTACTCTAGTTACGGCCGTTTATCAACAGTTTTAGGCCGTGGCCTGTTCCAGAGAACATTCTTGTCCACGCGGTTGCCGATGGCAAAAGCATCATTTTCCATCTCGAATAGCCTGTCATTCTCCCTGGCGATATTTAACTTTTCATGTTGACTTTTTCAGCCTGCGAGTGGCATGATATGCTAACTCATTGCGTTCAACTAGTGGCTGCCGCAGACGCCCTCGCAGAGCCCATCTGTCGCTGCGTACTGCCCAGCTGAACATTGAAGAGAGGCGCACAGTGAATAGAATAGAAGACAATTACAAGGCGTGGTTGCAAGTTCCGCTGGCGCTTTTAGCTTGTGCATGTATCTCACCTGCCCTGGCCGATTCATCTGAAAAATCTGAAATATCTAATGCGTCGGAGATTAATTCTGAAACTGCGAAGAAAATTGTTGTCGAGAAGAAGAGTCGGTTTAAGTTTTTGGCACCCCAAAAAGCCGTATTTTTCAATCCTATAACCGACACTGTCGGCATGCCGCTGCGAGGCACAGAGGAAGGCCTGCGCGGATTGCAAGCTCCGCTAAAAGATTTGAGCGCTCCAATTCGCGGCGTTGATACTTCAATAACTAATTTAAAACCGTCTATCGAGAGCCTTCATAAGCCACTAGCCGGGCTGGCAAAACCACTTGTTGAGCTACATCAGCCCATCACTAAGTTAGAAAAGCCTTTGAAAGATTTGGTGGCGCCGATCGCAAACTTAGATAAGCCATTGAAAGATCTCGCAAAGCCAATCAACAACTTGCAAGCACCGCTTGAGGCTGTTACTAGATCTACAGGCTCACTACAAAAACCGCTTGATCGACTGGCTAGGCCTTTGAATGAGCTGCACGCACCACTTCAGAGCATAGGCAAGCCGTTGGGTAATCTGGAAACAGGGGTTAATCAGCTTCTTCCAAAAGTGAACAGGCTTGGAGATTCCGTTGATAAACTGCAAGATAAAGTTTCAACGCTAGCTAATGAATTGAAACTTGTTAAACAGTCGGCCTTAGACATTGCTATTTATCTCAGTCTGGCGATTGTCTTTGGAGCTGTGCTACTGGCGAGCACTGCCGTATGGTTATGGCGACATTCACGTATTGCTAACTTTCCCTACCGTGAAGCCGAGCCCACAACGAAATTTGAAGCTGGTTCCAAAGTCCGCAAAGGTTGATACCAAAAGCGGTGCGTGATCGATTCCGCCCAGACGGAAAATCCCGGCCTTATAAATACGTTTTCGACGTCAATATCGAAAAGTCGCGGCTAATCCGGTCGCTGAAGGCATCCGTTCTTGAGGGACAACTACGACTTTTCCTTTCATTCGCAATACAATTTCTGTTAAATCGTTGAGCACGTCACCGACTTCGGGATCGGAAAGCTTGCCTGACGCGATTTCACCGGTTAAATTGACTCGCCCCGGAACTTGACGGTCGGCCTCAATCAGAAGTGTGCTAACGCGGCCAGCTATACTAGCTTCGGATACTTGCACCAAATCATCCGATCCTAACTGTCCTGATCGGGCAATTTGATATTGTTCCACTAATTCTGCTAGTCGCTTTAAGTAGATCGGCTCAATTTTTTGCCACGCCTGAATGCGCAACTCATCGATACTCAGAGACTCAGGATTTATGGCCAAGCCTTCTTCAAGTATGAACGAGTTGTGGCTGACTGAACGAAAAATGGCCTCATGCTCCGGTAACATTACCAAGAGGAGCGGCAATTCAGACGGATGAGAGTGGTGCTCAATGATCGCGCGGTCGATCGAGCGAAAGAACCGCTCAGTATCATTGTCTACTTCATCCTTCTTCCCTCCGTGCCCGTGAACCATAGCTTGTCCACCGCGGCCCGTACCGTACGAAGCAACAGTCAGATGCGGCTCAGTCAGTTCTGAACCCAGAGCTTCTTGGATGGTCGATGGCAAGTTCGTCAAATCTACTGGACTAATGACGTCGCGGTTTCCCTCGTAGAGCTTAGCCACGTGACGGTCCAGGCACAGTATTTGATAACGATCAGCCGATTGCAAAATACGGAGGAGCGGCTTGGTGTGGAAGCTGTCCGCGACAATTAACAGCTCTGGAACATCGCGATGCAGCTCAAAAACCTGAAACATATCGGACGAGCCGAGGATCGCCAATCCTTCGGTCCGGTGATTCCAGAAATGGTCGTCATGAGCCAACGCATTAAATTTATCCATCGCAAACTGAACATCGTGCTTAGAGTATTTCTTACCGAGAGAAGCCTCCATCTCTTTAAGCGAGTTTCTGTAACGGATCGGGTCTTGTAGAGTGTCAGGATGGCAGCGGTGGGTCGGCTGATAGAGCGAGATGCAAGGCGGCTTGTGAACCTCCAAGAGCTGAGTCATATCAATACTAGGCTTCATAAATACTCCGATGCGTGATGCATTTGTGATGATGGCGTTAATTTCTTGCGACGCTAAACAGTTTCAGACGCCACGTCGACAACATGGGGCGCGTGACTTTTTCGATCATCGAGCCGTCCAAGAGTGCTTTCGAGAGTCTTCTCAAGTTTGTCCGTAGCACCGCTAACGGCCTGTTCCAATGACGAGCCTTGGTGGGTCACGATAATTGGCTGGAGGCCACTGAGCCGGGCTTCCATAACGCAACGCTTATCATCAGTTGCTGACTTAGTATCGCCATTCTGATCGGAGAGGTGGACTTCAACACGAGTAATTCTGCTGCCGAATCGTTCAAGGGCACCCATGACCACTGACTCAACATCCCCAGTCAGCTCGATGCTACCCTCGATGTGGTTATCCGTGTTTACCTGAATTTGCATGACAACTATCCTTCTGTGGAGTGCCGACTATCACAAGTGTTGAGAACCGACAGATTTCGTTAACACTCTAATGCTCCTGCATTCGTCGAATACGGAGATTTCTAGAGGAGACGGGGAGAAAGACTTTTGGTTCCAAAAATTTCCTGAAGCAGAAGGAGTAAATTGAACTAATCTTACTATCGGTTTTGGAGTCAGAATGAAGATTGTTGTAGCTATAGACGGCTCCCAGTATTCCCAAAGTGCTCTCGAGGCATGTGCTGCCCGCAAGTGGCCAGCTGGCAGCGAAATGAGGCTAGTTCATGTCGCCGGGCCAAGTGATGATGATCTGGTTGCCGGAATCTTTTCAATACTAGGATTGGCCAACACTGACGAAGATATCATTAAGGCTGCAGAGGCGGCTCTTGAGAATATTTCCATTGGTCTTGCCAGTAAGCTTCCGGATGTTAGCGTGCGGGCAGAGCTGCTTCTTGGCGAACCAGTAAAGGTGCTTGTAGCGTATGCAAGTGCCTTTGGCGCTAATCTAATTATCACTGGTACCAGTGATAATGGCACATGGGAAGGTTTCTTTCTTGGCAGCGTTTCGCAAGGATTGTTGGAACAGGCCGCATGTCCAGTGCTAGTCGCTAGAGCTTCAGCACCCGTGCCGGAGGCCAGTAGGCCAGAGCAAGTACTGATTTGTGTCGACGATTCTGCTTGTAGCGGGGCCACAGTTGAGTGGATGATCAGTCAACCATGGCTACAGGGGTGTCGCGTCTGTTTCGTATCGGTGACAGATCAACGACCAGAGCCTGGCTTGACTGAAGACAGCCAGGCTACAGCGACGCAATTGTTGTCATGGCAATCAAGCAAGGTGTTCGCTGAACAGCTTGCTCACGAATGGGCTGTGCTTTTGCAGGATGAAAGTCGGATTGACGAGGTCTATTCAGGAGTTGTTGAAGGAAATCCTGCAGACTTGATCGTCAAAGTCGCAAAAAACTGGCCGGCAGATCTGGTGGTAGTTGGCTCTCATGGAAACACAGGACTGGCTAAGTTAGTCCTAGGCAGCGTTTCACAGGCAGTAACCAGGCGGGCTCATTGTTCGGTCGAGGTAGTCAGAGGAATTGAATCCCGCTATTACCGGGAGATTCGAGCGAAGGCGACACGCGAGAATCCACTTTCCGACATCCTGGCTTCGCAGGGCCATGTCAGCCAAGGACAAGAGTCCAAGAGAGGTCGAATTAGCGTCCATTCCATGCCAGCTTCGCTGCTCATGTAATGAGAATTTGTTAGATGGAACCACGTTAAAACCGCAATCAGGCGTGGAGGACGGCGATGAAAGCGATACTCCGATAGTCACATATTCTACTTAATCAGTGATCGAGTCTTCCTTCTTTCGTATGATCTCCACAGAGCAGGGAGCGTGATTCACAACAGCATTCGACACGCTTCCTACCAGGAACCGAGGACATGCGGCGCGACCCTTAGCTCCAAGAATTATTTTGTCAGCAGACCATTGCGCTGCCGCATCAACTATTTGGCTTTGCGGGTGTCCTTGCCGAACTTCAAAATGAATTATGCAATCAGGCAGAGCCGATAGCAGTTTTTCTCTTGCTTGCACACAAAGCAGTTCCGCCTGCTGTTGTCGCTCAATGTCAATTTCAGACAGAACTTGGCCCCAGTTCTTTTGTATGTTTTCTTGTGCCACAAGAGGCAACGGCTCAACAACGGTAAGAATCCTGAATTCCGTTGACGACGGCCACTTGTGGGCACAAACTGCTTCAATAAGGGGCTCTGACGACAGAGAAGTGTCCAGGGCAAGTATTATTCGCATGAGGCCCTTCCTGCTTTACGATGAAATGACAATTTTGCAACGATGTTATCGCATTCTTACTCTGCGCGCAAACAGCAAATGCCATCAGTTGCTGTTTGTAGAGCCAATTTACAATTCCGTTATTACCCAGGCATTAAGCTACCTGTCAGCCCACGAAAGGGCGTTTACCAGGTTGTCCAATTGTGCGCTCGCGTGCAGGTAGTACCATGCCCATTCAACGACAAGCGGCCGAGTCGCGCGATGAGCCTCGCCACAAGAAAGAGGCGGCTGGCACTGACCATAAGCTGCCGGACCAGATCTTAGATGCACGCAGCTTCCGGCAAGACCTGGGAGCATTTAATCTGCAGCAGCAAAAAGACGTGGCGACTAAGCATCTGCCTGAAATGACTATCTTTGACGATAGCCAAAAATCCACAGTCAAATATAAACCAGTAGAAGGCCCGCAGCAGGCTGGTCAAGACAGAGTTGTCCAGGCCGAAATACCGCGCGCCGCTCCTGAAAGTGAATCTAAAAGATACGAGCTTAATTTAAAGCATAGCGTTCATGGCACCAGGGCTGCCGACGCTGTGGTACTCTTGCCCAAAAACTTTGATGCCACCAAGCCTATCCACTTAGTAATTTACAATCACGGCTGGCGTGATACCGCCCCCAGTGCTTTCCGCAATGCAAAGCTGGAAGAGCAGATGAAAGGGGCGCCACCTAATACGGTGCTGGTGGTACCTGAGTGGCAAGTCAATCCCGGGGCACAGCACGCCAAAGGCAACCAGCAAGGGGCGTACGCAAGCAAAGATTTTGCTACAAAAATGCTGCAAGATGTTTTTGACAAAACGCCGCAACTGCATGGCAAGACATTGGCCAACGTCGATCGTATCGGGTTAATCTCTCACTCTGCCGGCTACATGCCGACAGAGAGTCAACTGAAGGCCAATCCCGAACTGGCGAAAAAGGTTAACAGCATTACTCTTCTCGACTCTCAATATAACGCGCAGGGTTTCAATGGCTGGATAAAAGACAACATCGCCGATCTTGCAGGCGGCAAAAAGACTTTCCAGAACATTTTCGGCAGTAGCACACGTACGCACGCCACATCATCGATATTTCCAACACTAATCCCAACACTTCTTTGCTAGCGAAGAAATCGATTTTGTTTAAATCCACCGGCTCTTCGCACATGGAAATACCCAAAAGTACATCCGCACAGTGCCGGAAGCGACGCGATTCTGAGCGTCGCGCTGAGCACATTGGCGATAGAAACTTGCTCTAGCTCGCGACGATAAAACGCAATCACCGCTTCGACCATTTCTTTGAACTATAAGGGAAAAGTTCACTAAGTGGCTTGTTTTGTCTTGCAGTTGGGTCCTTTTCCAATTGCTTCAACAAATCATCCAATTCAGGAAGTAAGGGTTGAACTTTCTTCGATACTGGTGATTGTTCCAAACCGGTGTATCCACGACCAGCGCTTTTTTGCTCAAAGACCGAAGCATCGAAGTGTTGACTGCTTGTTGCCCGTTTGGCATATGGGTTTTGATCAACCACACCAGCTTTGATATCGCCGCCCCAATGAGTGCTCACAGTGTTGCCTAAAACAGGCTCTCCCTTGTGATCAGCTTTAACCGACTTCAAGGTACTATGGGCCAAGTTATCCTTCTGGATGAAGTTTTGCCACTCTTTTGCATCAGGATCGGCCATGATTCTGTCTTTGTCGAGAGCGACAATAGTCAAACTTGGATCCTTTTCCCTGAGCTCTTTCATCTCCTTTAAAAGTTTCTCCGAATCTTTAGTGTCTTTGGAAATCTCCATAAGGATGACGCCACCACCTTTGGCGGCAGCTTCTTTAACAGCCTCAGCTACATTGGTGTGATCATACTTAGTTACGTCACTTACAGCTTTATCGTAGTTTTTCGAGAACTCAGGGCTGTTATCGCTTGGGCGAATAACTCTTCCAGCTTCTGCTCCACTGAGCTGAAAACCATTATCAAATTTATTGGCTTGCTGATTTTGACCTTGCATCTGATTGTAGATACGATTGTCAAAAATCTGATTGTTTTGTCCAAAGTGATCCACACCCGGTGGATTAAAGAATTGCGTTTCCATTGGACCTGGACCGCAATCGCCTCTATTTACTCCTCAACCCATGTCGTTTTGCCTCGCTTCGGTTAAGGCTTACTTTAATGCGGAATTGTTGCATACATGTTGCAGGCTGGCGAGTTTCATATGCCCGAATCTATCGTGGCACCAAAGCACATTTCATGCTTCTATTACTCAGAAGGGGTGCGGTTCCCAGACTTTCGAATCGGTAGTATGTTAATAAACTGTAGGGCTAAAAAACCAAGCATGATCGGCGCCATAATCCTAGTATTACTGCTAATTTCTTTGGGCACGAAGTTTTGCGCGACTAACCAGATACCACTTATTCCGGCAACAAAGATAAGACAAATCGGAAGGGGAGCGTGGCGCCAGGCGGCCTTCTTGATTGTTCCTCTGGCTTCGAAAAAATCAATGAAGGCAAATATGCAGCCCACGGCGGCCATAGCGCAAATCAAAATCCATCCACTGCTGCTGTCTCCACTGCTAAAGGAGATTATGGCAGGGGCAAGTATTACTCCGATGGAAGTATAGAATCTAAACGGCACCTTGGTTTTTGGGGAAGACATCGTAGTCAAAGTACTCCCGTGAAGTTATAACCCTGGATTCCGAACAGTTTGCTAGTAGTCATTTTCAACTTATTCTAAAGTTAGTGCTTGTACAGTTCCAGGTTTTTCCGGCTTTCCCGGCCACTGATGATTTGAATTTTAGCATCTGACTCGGAGGCTGCCTTTATTGCTGTATCTCGTTCGCCCTGAACGCACCGTGGAATTGCATAAGCGCCGCATTGGTTTCTTCGATAGCTCGCCTTCACTGCTTCAACTTCTCTGACTGCTATCTGTGATGCTTCGCGCCAAGCCACTTCAAAAGATGCGGTTTTTAACGGCTGCTAACACACCGGCATCAGGAGGCTGCAAGCTCTGCCCCTCATAACCACTTTCGCTAGATCGCAATTGATTAGGCAGCTGGTCAGACCCCACCAAATCCATACTTATCAATCGGGCTGCTGCGCTTCGACCGGTGTCATCATTGGGCAGCATTGGCAAAAGGTCTAGGGCGGCCTGCTTGGCTTGCTCCAAGACTCTAGGATTAGCCGTACTTTCTGATCTTAGAGCGGCCAGGGAGCTAGTCAGCCTTTGAGCAGTGGTCTGGAACTTCAAGCTTGCCATCGTAGAGTCGATGGCAGATGTCGAATTGAGTTGGCTGTTGAGGGTTTGAATATTTCTTGTCAGTTCTACCGCTTGGGCTCGTCGTTCAGCTCCAGAAAAGACCGAGTAGTGACCTTCCGCCCCAGCAATACCTAACCCTTCTTCAGTAATTCCACGAGTAAGCTTGTGCAATTGCGGTTCGCTATATGCACCAGAATTGGCTGCACTAAAGGTTATACTGCCATCATTAGAATCAACTCCACCATGGCGTGTCCTGGCGACAGAGCGATATTGTTCGGCTTTCGCATCTATAAATTTCGCCAATTTATGATCACGATTGATTACTTCAGCAGCAAGAATAGAATGGTCTTTCACTGCAGCATAATGCTGTAATTCTGACGCCATTAAACTGCCCAACTTGCTAGTATCAACACCAATGCTGGCAAGATGGTCAGATTCAGCTTTCTTGCTCGCAAGCCAACTGTTTATCTCTGCTGGCGAATGCCCTTGATTAGACTGTGCATAGCTCTTTAGAAGTGAACTTACGGCACTGCGCTGTTCTGCATTCGTCAACTCTTTGCGCGGCTCATAACTTAGCTTATCGTGTCCGAGAGTAATGCGTTGATTGCCTCCTTGTGCAAGCTCGCCGAAGACATCTTCTTGCAATCTTCGCTCAAAGGCCTCAGGATCTGCTTTGTAGAGGCTGGTTCGCTCGAGCATTTCAGACATGTGTTTCATTTCGTGCCAAAGAGCACTGGTGGGATCAGGATGCTTTAGACTAATTTCAATGCTGTTATCCATATGGTAGCTATCATGTTCCGCATCGAGTGACAGATAGATATCCTTTTCAGAAATAAGATAGTCTTTGATTCTGCCATTTTCATCCCGGGTAACTAAACCCAGCTTTGCCGCGTATTCTCGGCCAACAGTGATCATCTCTTGGGCAATTTCAGCCCTAATCTCTACCGCCTTTTCAACACTGGCACCATCAAGAGCCTCAACTAAACTTTGAATAGTTCTATCTGACTCTCTCTCGACACCAAGGCCTTTCCGACTTAGGTGCGCCTCTAGTGGAGCTGGCGAAACATGGAGCTTCTCATATGGTGCCGAGTATTTGGATACAGAAATCGAGCCGTCTGCCAATTGCTCTACACGATGTCCGGTAGCAGTGAGCATCTCGGTCATACCCTTCAACGCCGTGCCATCTACCTCAATGTGCGAATTGTCGTGCATGCGAGCCGTAGTCGCCGAGCCGACCTTGCCTTGCGCTAAACTCATGCTAGCTACCAGCAGCATAGATGCCAGCGGAGAGTTAAGCTGTGATTGTCGCAAAGCATTCTCTGCTAAAGTTGAAACGCCTTCTTGACCAAATTCTTGGGCTACATCTTTGCCCGACTCGGCGGCAATTCGTTGCAGCCAAGCAGACATCATGGGTCTTGAGCTAGAGGCAATTCCACTGCTATCAGCCAGCTCAAGCAGTTGCATGCTTTTAGGATTAGCCACTAAAGACTTGACCCACCCTTGATTAATACCATTGAGACCTGATTGCCCCAAACGCAAAGCTCCAAGACCAACTAAACCCATTACTACGTTTTGACCATACTCAAGTGAAAGTGGCCCTGTCACCTCTTTCACATACGATTCAACCAACTTCTTAGCGGCGCTGGCCGAGCGTGAAAAGTCAGAAGAACCAATTAGTTTAGAGATAGCCGCCTGATGCTTAGCCGACCAAGCACCAGTATAAGAGCGGTCATTGTAAGCACCTAATCCGGTATCACCAACATAGTGATTAGTTAAATAAAGAGCTTCTTTCGTCAATTGAGTGGCACCAAGAGCCACTGCCGATGAAACAAGCAGAGCTGCAACTGGACTGGCTGTTCCCATAGAGCCAACGGTTATGGCGACAGCTACCGCTGCAGCAGCAATTGTTGGTCCGTTGTCGTGCAACCAATTGCTGAGAGTATCGGGCTGAAAAGTTCGGTCAATGGTGTCCGTAAGAGTAGTAAGAATCTTTTTGTGTTGCTCTGATTCTGGATCTAGCAAATCAAGCAAACCTGTAACTGACTTTGAACTCGCCTCTAGAGCTTGTATTGTCTCGGGGTCAGAAGCTTCTCTTGCAGTAGCATCAAGCTTAAGCTTGAGGTCTCTCAAATCGCCAATATCCTGGGCAGACGTACTCTGCACAATCTTCTTAAGGTCTTTTGCTTGTGATTTTAAGTCTTTGACAAAGTCTTCATATTTGGTGCCTTCATTTCCGCTTTGAAAAAGCTTGGAAAAAGTAGCAAATTCTTGACCAAAATTTGTCACACTTGCCTTAGCTCGTTGCATGCTAGGATCGGTATCAAAGACCTCAAGAGCCTGGCGCCGCCTGATACCAAGATCAAGATTGGCAGATTCATCTTTATGAATTCCAACAAGGACGTCCATTGACTGGGAAATCTTTTCGCCACGACTACCAGAAAACTCAGGCAGTTTTTGAACTTGAGTCAAATTTCGGTTGCTCAAACGCTCTAGGGCTCCGCTGTTTAAATCATTCCAGACTTGCGGTGCACGTAGTTTCAGGGCTTCAACTCCGTAATTATCGAGCATCATCAAGGCCAAATAGTCTTTGCGTTCTTGCGGTGCGTCACTTTGAGATAAACGGCTATATTCGGACAGCGTCGAAGAAAATTTCAGTTGTTCCAACTGGTTTGAAATGTTGCCGGCCCTTTTAGCGTCTTCCAAGAAAGACTTCTCACTTGTTCTAAACTGTCTAAGGTTCTCGCCTTGCTGTTTGGCAAATGCTTCTACTCCACTCTCGAACAAATCTACCTTACCTACCTTACCTACCTTACCAGCGAGAAACCCCAGAGGAGTGGTCGAAACGCCCGTCTGAATAAGTTTCTCAAGACCATGGTTAGCTAATTGCCACGACCCTACTCCCTTCTTCGTCAGCTGTTCCAAGGAGATAAAACGTTCGCTCTTTTCGGCTCCTTTGTCGAACATGCGATCTTCAACTGTATGCAAGTCGGCCCTAGTTTTAGAAGTTAATTGACGAATTTGCTGATCGAGTGCGGGTTCACCAAGCAAAAAAAGAATAAGGACTATCTTCACCCTCAAGACACTGATTTAGCAGCAAGCCAGCTAGTTTTTCGGCATCTATTGCTTCACCTTTGCCCTCGCCAGCAACTCGCTCTCTTAAAGTCGAATCTAATGAGTTGAACATCTGCATTCTGCGATCTAAGGCCAGGAGGTTCTGCTCACCATATTTGGTGGCAGCTCTCTCTATCTGCTCTGCAAATAGCTCATGGTTGACACCCCACCGATCAAATAAATCAGGGGCCCTGGTACTATCACTATTTAAGTATGGCGATCTTTCTAAGGTCTCAGCAAGAAAGCGTGTATCCAAGCTTCTCTTGCCAAAGAAATTAGAGCTAGTCAAATCAGATGCTTCCGGAAAAGCGCTGGAGAAGCGCCTTTCTTCTTCTTGCTTGGCAGAAGTGTCTAGTGTACCGAGTCGCGGATTAATTAAAGGATTGCCTTTGCCCGCCGAAAAAATGCCATCAGCAGAATTTTCACGACCATTAGCAGCTTTGGCATTGAACAACTCCAGCCCAGCAAGATGGTTTCGTTCCTCCATTTTCCCAACAATGAGACCAGTGCGAGCCTGCATTGAGACGCGCTCTTTCTCATCCCTCGCTACAAAGCGATCACCGCTGGAGCCAGCGATGTTGTTTAGCCCGCCAAACTGGGATTCAAGAAGCCGGGCCGGCGTGACTCTCTTGTCACCAGTAGCAAGTTCATGGGCTACCAGTTTGACTTCAACTGGTGCTCGCGCAAGCGCAACGCTAAATGCTGAGACCTGATCTGGTTGCATGTTGCGCAGGGCTACGTTGAAATCATTCACACTCCAACGGTCAGAGATAGCCATCATCATTGACACACTGGCCCCATTCTCCTCACCAGAGTTAGAGAGTAATTGCGAACTTATAATCTCTTTCACGGTTCGATCGAAGTTGGGATCTTTAGCAGCCAGATCTGCAACTTGCGCCTCAATCGGCCACCTCGAGTCACTCTTCGCCGCCATTAGAGCAGCTGTAGCCATCTTTTCTCGCATATCTGGGCGCATTTCACCGAGGGCGCGCACAGCCGTCAAGAGCGGATCCTCCTTTTCTAGAATTGATCTGCTTGAGCTGCTTATATCGGCAAGAACCGCTCTGACATGAGAGTTCTGGGGAGTTTTTAAAGCTTCAGCCACTAGGGTCTTTTGCATCTCAGAAGATGTAATGGCGCGACGCATATCGGGATCATTACTGAGGCTCTGCTCGCCTCGATTGAAGATATAAGGCTCTAATT
>JADYXQ010000020.1 GCA_021772135.1 Candidatus Obscuribacter sp. | reverse complement strand
GCCTGGGACGCGCTCTATTCAGCTTTTTTAGAAAAGTCACCGCACCAGATGATGGACGTCGCTCAGGCTTTCTCTGAAGTAGAAACTTATTTAAATGCTCAACGCAAAATTCTCTCGAACCGGCGAGAAGAGCTTTTGCAATTATTGAAAGCGAAAGGTCTCGATGATGGTTATGATACGCCTTATCGGGGCGGGCTATTTTTGCTAGCAAAACTAGATAGCGAGCATGAGACTCTGGCCAGGCAAGTTAAGCTTTTGACCAACCCGGCCGCCTGGGCGCGCACACCAGAGATGGTGCGAATGTGTTTTTGCATTGACGAAGCAGCATTTCGCGAGACCATGATCAGATTGCAGAAATTTTTAGAACCGACAGGTTCTTTAAGTGAGGAAGGAAACAATGGATGACACTAACGCTCTACCTGATTTATCAATGCGGGGAAAAAATTGCCTTATAACCGGTGCCACCTCGGGAATCGGTAAAGTTACGGCAATGGAGCTGGCCGCCAGAGGTGCCAACATAATTATTGTCGGACGCAGCGTCGAAAAATGTGAATCGACTTTAGCTGAGATTGAAGCCAAGACAAGTAACGCTAACCTTGATTATTTAGTTGCCGATCTTTCTGATTTCAATTCTGTTAAAAATCTGGCCAAAAATTTCACCAACAAATATTCCAAACTAAGTGTGCTTATAAACAATGCCGGCGGCATCTTTATGCGCCGCGCCGATACTGCCGACGGCATCGAGATGACCTGGGCTCTTAATCATTTCGGCTATTTCTGGCTCACCGGATACTTGATTGATGTGCTTAAAAGCACCACCCCGTCTAGAGTCATCAATGTTTCGTCTGACGCCCACAAGCGCGCTACATTGAGTGGTCCGCCCAACATGCACGACAAGATGCCCATTGGTTATTTGACCTATGCCAATACTAAATTGGCCAATTTACTTTTTTCGTACCACCTGGCATACAACATCAAATCAACTGGTGTCACCGTCAATGCCATGCATCCCGGAATTGTTGCCACCGATTTTGGCTCCAGTAACGGTATCATCGGCAAAGCGATTCAGATGAATGCAAAAGTGTTTGGTGTTAAACCTGAAGTCGGTGCTCGCACCATTATTCAATTAGCCAGCGCTCCTGAGCTCTATCAGGTAACTGGGAAATATTTCGTAAATGGCCGCGAACTGCTCTCTTCTAAAACTTCTTATGATACAAAGCTTGGTACCAAGCTCTGGCAGTGGAGTGTCGACGTTTCGCGCAGACATGGCATGGATACTAAGCGGATTGAGTTTCTGCGCTAGCTTAACTCTGAAAAAGCCTCAAGAAGGCCGAAACGCCTATATCATTTGCACATATGTGACGGATATTCTATATGGATCCGAGCCGCCCCTATGGGCGTCACCTCTAAGAAGCCATCTGGGAGGATCGTCACGTGGGAATTTCACTGCAGCCCGAATATCTCAAGAGATACAAAGATATCGGAATGCTTTTTATCAAGTACGGAAACTCGGACCTGGTCAAAAGCGCGGGATTAGACGAAGCTCTCAACGGCGATGGCATTGCGCCTGGAGCTAAGGGTGAAGCTGAAGAACTAACTAAAGATTTAGAAAGGCTAGGCCCGGCTTTTGTCAAGGTTGGTCAGATGCTCTCCACCCGTCCTGATTTTTTACCGGCGGCCTACCTTGAAGCTCTATCCAGACTGCAAGACAACTGTGAACCGTTCAGCTTCGCCGAAGTTGAGAGGATAGTGGTCAACGAACTGGGCGTGCGTATATCAAAAGCGTTTTCTGAGTTTTCTGTTGAACCTCTGGCAGCCGCTTCGCTTGGCCAGATTCACAAAGCCACCATGAGAAATGGTCGTCATGTCGCGGTTAAAGTTCAACGCCCGGGCATTCGCGAAAACATCACCCAAGATCTGGAAATTTTGGGCGACGTATCGGAATTTTATGATGCCCATACTGAAACCTGTAAAAAATATGAATACATAAAATGCTGGAAGAATTCAGCAAGACAATCCTTGAAGAATTAGACTATCGCAAAGAAGCGCGCAATCTCGACACAATGCGTGAAAATTTACAAGAATTTCCGCTGATTGTTGTTCCAGCACCGATTCACGATTACAGCTCGTCGAAAGTTTTGACCATGGATTTTATGTCCGGTAAGAAAATAACTGCCGTTACTAAACTTGAGCAGATAGAACTCGACGGCGGTCCGTTGGCCGAGGAAGTTTTTCGTTGTTATTTAAAACAGATTTTGGTTGATGGTTTCTTCCACGCTGACCCTCATCCAGGGAATGTCCTTTTAACAGACGATAAAAAAATTGCCCTGATTGATTTGGGTATGGTAGCCCGAATCTCTCCAGATCTACAGGGTAAGCTGCTTCAGCTATTGCTTTTACTGAGATTGCCCTCTGAACTGACAATGCTGGGCAAAACTTTACTCAATCTTGATCAAGTGGGAAGAACTCTTGATCCTGATTTTGATCCAAACGCTTCTGTTCGGAAAAACGCTGCCCATCTGACACAACAAAGAATGCTTAAAAGCTTGCCGCCGGTGGCGGTTTTATATTGATTGTTCAAATTATGCTTTATGACCAGAAGCCTCAAAAACTTAGCGATGGAGAGCGACTTCAACCAACTAAGTCTGGTAGCTTACGCCTCTAATTTCTAAAATTAACGGTGGGCCACTACTTCGTCGCCCACTTTTAATTCGCCGAAAGTCTGTGGAATGGCATTCTGGCCGAACATAATTTTACCGCTTTCTTTGCGGAAGAAAGACAGTGTGCGCAGGGGCTCAAGTGAAGATTCGCCAGTATCTTGATTGATGGTTGTAATTGAACAACGGGCACAAGGTTTAACCACACTTATTCTGACGTCGCCAATGGTAATTTCTGACCATGAATCTTCGGCAAAGGCTTCGGCACCGCCGATGGTGATATTGGGACGAAAGCGATTCATTGGCACGGGATATTCAAGTTTTCGGTTTAACTCGTTCAAAGACTCGTCGGTGATAATTAGAACGGGAAATTCATCAGCAAATCCGACAGTATCATCGGCTTTAGCATACCGTTGATCTACCTGCCTTTTGTAGTCAGGAGCCATGCGCACCAGCCGTACTTTTTTCTCTAGAAATTGAGAAAGCAATGTGGCGGCCTCGTCGCCTTCATCAATTGCCTGACAATGATTCTTCCAGACTTTGACGGTTATTTCTTCTCTTTTAACACCGTCGTTTAAATCGAACGGCACCTGCACGTTGTCTCCAAGCGGCATGGTCAGGCGCAAATGATTGTCTACTAGTGCAGATTGAATCAAAGCTAGGGGCGCCATTTCTCTTTGCGTGATAAACGTGCCGTGGCTGTCCACTACCATCCACTCTCGGTCAAATTTAAAGCCGCGTGGCTCCAGTTGAGCGCTATGCAGCGAGATTCCGGCCAGGCTTTTTACCGGATAAATATGAATAGAAGTGATGGAAAGGTTCATGTTTTTGCCTTTAAAATTCTTGTTCGAGAGCGTCCTTGTCGGTTGTATAAATAATCGATTCGGCAACAACTGAGTGTGACTGCCCCAGTAGTTTATTGGCTTCCGCCAGCTGTTTGCGATCGGCCAGCTTTATTTGAGTGGCGGCATCAGGTGTTGCTATGGCCTGCGCCAGGGCCTGCCTTCTGTGATTGCGTGAGCTTATCGAGGCATTACCTCGCAGCAAATACGCCCAGCGCAGCATGGGAATAATAACAAATAAGAGGCCATAGGCAAGCAAAATGTCTACTTGCATTTGATAAATGCGCACCAGTCGATGCACTGTAAAGGCCAGCCAGAGGGTGCCGAGGAAGTTAAAACAAGCAAGACCGATGACTGGATTGATTTCATCTTTTGTCAGGGTGGAAAAGGGCTGCTCTGCCTCTTGTAAATATTGCGGAAAAACAGCAGGCTCAGATTGTGTTTGATTTTCAGCACTGACTTGCAGGGATGGAAAGACATAAACAATGGAGCCGCGTTCGCTCACTTCCGGTGTACCATCAAAGCGGCTCAGCACGGGGAAGACCGAGTCTTCACCGGTTTCACTCTTAATTAAATAGGGTGCTAGTTGTTCGCTTGTCACCACACCGTCATTGTTGCGAATTAAGCGAGCAATAAGTTGCCATTGTTTTTCTTCAACATTATCTCCGCTGCCGCCGTCACCGAATAAAACCGAAAAACAATTTAGAAAGAAATTTTTTCTTGTAGAAGATTTGCCCGTGCCCCAGAAAAGCAGGTCATGGAACACTTTTAGATCGAGGGCCAGATCGCGCCTGCTGCTTGGTTTATTTGACGTGGCCGAAGTCATGAACATAAAGGACATGATCACGCAGACTACAACTGTTAGTGAAATCAGCAAAAGCAAACCGAACGATATTTTAAAAATGAAAAATAGAATTGTAGCCAGACGATTAAGCAGATACTGAAGCGAGGCTTTGATACCGGTGGCCAGATAGACGTTTTGAAAACTGTTACTGAACTTGTAGGCAATGTCTCCAAGCGACGAGACTTCCAGGTGACCGCCTACTTCTGAGGCAATCAAATTGAGATATTTGTTACTGTCCGAAAGCGATAATCCGGTTTTTGTTGCCACATCGGCAGCGGTTACCCTGCAGCCAAGGTCATTTATGGCACGTATCGTTTTTTGCTTTTCTTCTTCCTTGTCCTTCACCTCTAAAGTTTGCTCAGTGCTTCGGCCGCTTGAAGAATGGCAAGCATGGCGCAAATTAGCGATTCGCCCGCCACTGCACCGGAAGCCATAGGCACCACATACAATTCGGCGCTATTTTTTTCAATTCGTCTCCAGATGCTGGCCAGCAATGCGCCAAGGAAAAAAGCGAAAGCATTGCTGAAAGGCATTACCCACGACAAGCCCAGGCCCATGGCTGAAGGCACGTACGGTTTATATTTTTTGGCGACAAATTTGTCCAGCAGCGCCAGGGCGATTCCTAAAATTCCGGCGATCACCATGCCCCAGCGCGCTGATTCAGGAATGGTGTCGATGCCTTGGCTGAGAGCAATGGCGACAGATTTCCATACATTCACAGTAGGTGGTTCGAAAGCTTCGAGGGCGGCTTTGTTGGGCACCATGAAATACCAGGCCGGCACCACCGCCGCAAGGCCAAAAAAGACACCGGAGAGCTGTGCCAGAAATTGTTTTCTAGCGTTGGCACCGAGCAAATAACCGCTTTTGAGATCAGTCAACAAATCGGCGGAGCTCGAAGCGATATTGGCTGTGACTGAAGCGGCCATTAAATTGGTGATGATATTTTTTGGTGCCATCACCGCCACTGTCAATTGCGTAATTTTGCACATGGCGCTCATGGGTGTGACATCAGTTTCACCAGTAGCGCGACAGGCAATCAGACCAAGAAGAAAACTCAAGCATACAGTGGTGATACCTACAAGGGGCGATATAGAAAACGCCAGATATTGCAAGATGACGCTGGCTATGGCCAGTGGCACAATGCCTATGACGAGCCATTTTAGCGGCACTTCCACTGCTGCCAGCGGATCGGCGACCACTTCGCCTGCTTCGCCTTTTTTTACTTTGACGATATTGAGCGAGCGCAAAATTGTTTTCCACTCTAAGGCAAAAGCGGTAAGGCCGCTTGTCACCATAATGGCTGAGCCGCTCCATAGCGCCCATCCCTTAATGATGGTGCTTGGGCTCGGCACAATGTGAGCGCTTACAATCTGCGGGCCGAAATATAAATATAGTGCCAGTGAACCTATCAGCATCGATAAACAAACGCGCATGCCAATCAACATGCCCGCGCCAAGCAGCAGTAAACTTGGTTCCCAACCGAATCCGGGAGTGTCTTTAAGATTGACGCCAAAGCTCTGGACCTCGAACTTGATCAGGTCTGGAACCTTTAGATTGTTTTGAATCTGCCAGGGAAACTCGCCTTTGACAAAAAAGCCGACTACGGCCCCTGCCACCAGGGCCGCCACCAGAGAATAAGCTTGCTTAACCGCCTCTTTTGACTGGGCATGCAGGCTCCGCAAAGTTTCAGCTGCAGCAATACCGCTGGGAAAAGGCAATTGCTCTACGTTTATCATTTGTCTTTTCATCGGCACGGCTAAAAATACACCGAGCAATGCCGAGACTGCCGTCCATGGCAAAACAGTGGTCCACGGTGTGTGTTCACCGGTAATTAGCAATAGCGCGCCGAAAGCCAGGCCAACAGTGGCCCCTGTGGAATAACCGGCCGCCGACGCCGTGGACTGCATGCAGTTATTTTCTAAAATCGACATGTCTGAAACGTTTGGTGCCACCACTCGCACCAGTCGCCAGATCACAAATGAAAGCACGCAGGCGGTAATAGCAACGCCAAATGCCCAACCAACTTTCAGCATAGTGTAGAGATTGGAGATTGAAAGCAACATGCCGAGGACTCCGCCCATGAGCACCGCACGCCAGGTCAGCTGAGGCACGTGGTCGCCTTGATAAACCGTGCGCAACCAAACTTGATCGCTGGTTTCACCCGGCAACTCTTCTACAACAGTGCTGCCGGAGGCAAGAGGTCCAACATCATCTTGTGCTTCTTCTGACATATTTTCTTTCAGTACTACTCTTGAGGAATCTAGCTGTGAGGGCTTTCCAACATGCAGAAGCCTTCATTTTCCAGGCCGCGCAGCGATGTTGCTCTGGCTACTCTGCTGATGCCGAGCTGAAATGCGGCAGTGCGCAAATCGCATTCATTTTGCTTGGCCAGATGTTTGATTTCTTTGTATGAGTCGAGCATGAGCAATTTCAATTCAAGATTGACACGCTCAAGCCGCCAGCGGAATTGCTGCACGTTTTGTACCCATTCAAAATAACTGACCATAACTCCGCCGGCATTGGCAAAAATATCAGGCACAATCACTTTGCCGATTTTGATTAAATACTCGTCGGCCGCAGGGGTAGTGGGCCCGTTAGCGCCTTCAATGATAAATTTAGCTTTGATGTCTTTCATGTTTTCTTCGGTAATCACATTACCGAGCGCGGCTGGAATGAGCACGTCGCACTCACATGTAAAAATGGCATCAGCGGCAATTTCTGTAGTTTCAGGAAAACCTTTGACACCATTATTTTCGCGCACGTAACGCATCAGGTGAGCGACATCGAGACCGTTGCTGTTGTAGATGCCGCCGGTCAAATCGGCCACGGCCACAATCACTCCACCCATCTGGTGAATGAATTGAGCGGCCCACGAGCCAACATTGCCGAATCCTTGAATGGCAAATTTCGTCGTTTTAAAATCCATAGAATAGTCTTCTAAAATCGCTTCGCAAACAAAGGCAATTCCTTGCCCGGTGGCTTGCTCTCGGCCTTCGCTGCCACCGAGCTCAATCGGTTTTCCTGTCACCACTGCTGGTGTCCAGCCGTGATATTTAGAATACTGGTCAACTATCCAGGCCATGGTTTGCGAGTTGGTGCCCATATCTGGTGCTGGAATGTCTAGACCAGGGCCGATGATATCGTGAATTTCGTCTACGAAAGATCTGGTGATGCGTTGTAGTTCAGCATGTGAAAGTTTGGAAGGGTCGCAGTTGATGCCGCCTTTGGCCCCACCGTAAGGGATGTTGGCCACAGCTGTTTTCCAGGTCATCAGCGATGCCAGCGAATTGACTTCGTCAGGATCGACTTCAGGGTGATAGCGCAAACCGCCTTTCATTGGGCCGCGGCTATTATCGTGCTGCACTCTGAATCCTGAAAAGCAGCCCAGTTCGCCATTGTCGAGCGTAATGACGCACTCTACTTTGACTTCGCGCCGAGGGGCCATGAGAACAGTTTCGAGTCTTGAGCCCACGTGCAAATGTTTGGCAGCTCGGCGGAAGTAATAATTGGTAGCTTCTGAAGCGCGCATTTATGCCCCCTATTGGATCTTACTTCGATCCTCCATAGGTTAGCACCTTGGTTTCTATAATCAGAATCTTTCTCTGTCGACAGTCTAGTAGGAGAAGCTGCCAACGGCCATGGGTACTTGACCGCGGAACAGATAGGAGGCCTGATGAGCAGCTTGCTCAATTGTTGTGGCTTTACCCTGTTTCATAGTTTCGACCTGAAGGCGCACAAATTCAATGCGGGCGGCGGCGGGCATAGCCGGCACTCTAATTACCCTAACCGTGCGAGACGAATAGCACTGTTCGAGGATAACGCTTATTTCTTTGGTGAATTTGAGACTTTCATTTTGTCTGATTTCATTGGCCTCAAAGAAATTCAATGGCTCAATCAAAAAAGCAACGTCGTACTGCGAGGCATCTAAATTGCCGAAAGCAGATGGAACAGGAAGTTTGTCGTGTAGATAATAGGCCTCGCCGTCAAAAAGTCCGCGGTCGAGAATCACTGTCTGGTCAAAATCGAGAATGGAAGCCTCTGCTGATAGCTGACGTCTTAAAACTTCGGCTTGAAATTTATGGCGATCGACCCAGGGCAAAAATTTGCCTTCTTTGATGGTCTGCGTTGCCTTCTCTTCGACTATTCGATACCCTAGCTGACCCAGGCCGTGGACGATAGTGGTTTTACCAACTGACGGTCCGCCTGTGATCACTACTTTCATGATGAGAGCTCGCTGTTAGGGATTTCCAGGTTTGTGTGCCTTTGTTGGACTGTATGTTTTTTTTCAGCACTATACAAGGTGGGAAATCTCATTTTAGTGGGAGGATCCCCACGCACACCCTTTAAGAATTTTTCAGTCGTATTTCTCAGTCGCATTTTTCAGTCGCGACCAATTAACGTGCTGATTTCAGGCAGGGCGGCCGTTGCGCTCTCTTCTCCGGCTTTAATCGCTTTGCGAGCGTCGTCGAAATTAGTGGAGAGGATGGATATCTCTTTTGTTTGTGGCTGAATCACCAGATCGGCTCTACCGATTTCACTTTTGTCAACTTCGGTGAGGAAAATATTGAGCGCTCTTTTGCTGACACTGCCAATGCGTCTGAAAGCTTTGGCGTTGGTGCGTTCAAATACCGGGTTGACGTTGATGGCAATTACTACAGTGTCGGGGCCTAATTCTCGCGCTAATAGCCGAGCTTCTTCCACCGGCAAATTGGCTTGAAGACCGCCATCTACCAGAAGAGCCATCGAATCGCTGCCATCTTTTATATCTACATTGTCAGGGCAGTTTTTGTCGAAGGGCACGGGCCGCCGTAAAGCGGGAATGGCCGAGCTTGCCTGAATGGCGCGGCCGATATTGCCGGTGCGAACGGTATAGGGTTTAGCGGTGAGCAAATCACAACAAACAGCACCAAACTTAATTGGCAGGTTTGCTATTTCTTTGTCTTCCAGCGGCACGTGCTTATTTATATATTTTCTGAAGCGATTACCGCGATAAAGGCCATCGTAAGGGTGGTAGCCCACCAGATGCGGCAAAAAGAATATCGGCACGGCTATGACTCTCACGGCAATTGGCACGGTCAGGTAGGAGCGGAGGAATGATTTCTCCAGAAGCACATGTTCAAGCTCATCAGCCTTAACACCTGAGCAGTAAAGCCCACCGACAATGGCACCAACGCTGGTGCCGACAATTGCGTCAATCTTGATGTTATTTTGGGCCAGCACCTTCAATACGCCGATATGCGCTGCACCGCGGGTGCCACCACCACCTAAAGCCAGCACCAGTTTCTTGCGCTGCTGTGATTGCGTTTGATGGCTGGGTGTGTCGGTTGCGGAAGCATTCTGTGCCTGCGCTGCCTGATTGAAAGACACAGCCAGGGCAATCACTGCTACCAGCGTAGTTGAGCTCGCGCCTTTGATTTTCGTGTACTTGCCGAGAAAGCTAGTTGGAGCCAATGTCATAGCCTCTATATTTGACAGAATTTGGGAAAGCAAAGTTCTAAAATTGACTTTTGTAACCGGTATTAAGGTGATATGTTCGGCTCTCCTAATATTAACGAAGTCCAACAATCACCCATCTTCAGGCAGGGGATTGCTTTCTAGGCTAGAATTACTGTTTTGAGTCAAAGATTGACAACTCGTGATCATGCTATAAATAAAGGACTTTGCAAGGTACACAGGGGTGCGCTCAGCTCGGCTGTAAGATTTCTCCTGACTGGCTGGGCAAGATTATGGGGGCCTTCAACTTGGATCTTTCTTCTTGGAACACTCCAACAACCTGGTTGACGTTTGCTGCGTGGTTTGTAGTCACGTACTGTTATCTGGCTGTGGGAATCACCGGCGGCTATCACCGTTTGTTGACGCACAAGTCGTACAAAGTGCCTAGTTGGCTCAGGTATTTCATCGTTTCAGGCGGATATCTGGCACTGATGGGTGCACCGGTTTCGTGGGTCGCGGTTCACCGCCTGCACCACCAGAAGTCAGATTTGCCGGGAGATCCACACTCCCCTCGTGATGGTTTTGAGCACGCTCTTTATAAATGGATGTTTGACATGGAAGAGCGTCAACCCATTGAAGAAATCAAAAAGCAAGTACCAGACCTGTTGGAAGATAAATGGTTGTGCATGCTCGGAGTTGATCACTCGGCCAAGCAAGCTCAACTTTGTCTCTGGGTAAACATCGCTGTTCGCGTATTGATTTTGATCGCTTTTGGACCAGTGGCGTTCACTGCTAACTTGATTGCTTCTATTTTGGTTTTCTGGAGCCCACAATTCGTCAATACTTTCTGTCACCTTGAGAACTGGGGCTACCGCACTTATGAAGTGCGCGACGGCAGCCGCAACGTTCCATGGGTAGGCATTATGGCGCTGGGTGAAGGCTGGCACAACAATCACCATGCATTTCCTAAATCAGCCAGACACGGAATCAAATGGTACGAGATTGACGGCACCTGGATGATGATTTCATTCCTTGAAAAAATTGGCCTTGCTACTGAAGTAGTGAGACCGACAGTTGTTTCGCCTGAAGTGATTGCTAAAGCAAAAGAAGTACAAGCTGCAATGGTTGCCGCTAATGCCGTGGTCCAGACTACATCTGACAGTGCCAAACTGGTATCGACAGTGCCCCTAGTCGAAACGCCTGAGCTTGAGCTAGTAAAAAGCTGAGCACAGAGTTTTTCCAACATTTGAACAGGTGCTAACTCATGAGACTTTTATCCGCTTTGTGTGCCGCCGTAATCTGCCTGGGCGTCTCTTCCAACTTTAGCGTTTCGGCAAAGACCTGGACGATTATGCAACGACAGGAAAAGCTGATGAGGGACATCAATGACGGTCAAAAAGCAAAAGAGCTTACCGTTAAAGAAGCTAAAAAGCTGCGCAAAGATCTGGCTAACTTGGCTGCGAAGAAAGCCAAAATGAAGGCGAAGTCGGAAGAGACTTTAACTGCAGAAGATAAGCTAGTGTTGGAAGGCGGCCTCAATAACATCAGCGTTGAGATTAAGAAATTGAAGTTGGAAAAGCGTACCGAAGCTCCTGGTAATAAGTAAGCACCAGATACGGTGCCGAATTACCAGATACCGGGAAGCAAGCGATATCGCACTTTCTCGGAATATTGCTCGTAGCCTGGTAGCTTGAGGCGCAGAGTGCGTTCTTCAAGGACAATGCGCACTGCCAGAAGAGCTGTAAGCAATGGCAAAAAGTAAATGCCGATAAGCGAACCGAGAATTAATGGCGCGCCGACAAAAAAGCTCATCGTGCCTACATACATTGGGTGGCGCACATAGCTGTAGGGCCCTGAGCTAATTACCTTATGTTCGCGTTCCATTTGCAATCGCACAATCGGCGCTGCAAAAGTGTTTTCTCTGAATACGCGATAAACAATATATCCGCATGCCGCTAGAAGTAGTGCACCTATTGCTTGCACCCAGAGTGGCCACGGCAGTTGGTGGCGATGCCAGCGGCCGGCATCAAGCGCCATCAGCGTGATCCAGGCTGTGGTTAAAACCGTGCCAATTACCATGAGAATCTTGTCCCAACCCTCTTGTTGAGTTTGAACAACTGGAAGCAGTCTTTCTGCAAGGAGATGGCGATCGTTCCTGTCGAGCCAGAAGCCTAAAAGCATGCAGATAGCATAAAACTCGCCTACGAAAACCCAGGCCGCGTACCAGTGAAAGCGTCCGGCCAAGGCAAGTATCAGCCCCGCCAGAATTGCGAAGAATACAGTGGTGACCAGCACCATGCGCAAAATTAGAGAGCCGGATTTAATCGTATTGATGGCTTTTGGGACTGGTGATTACGCCAATAAAGAGCATGAGCAAGCCGCCCCAGAGTGCCGGTACCCAGCCTTGAATACTGAGGTAGGTGGGCATCAGATCGGCGAGCAGTTTTAGTGTCACCGCCGGTATCACCCAAAATCCTAAAATCCAGGCAGGAATTAAGATTAGCAAGGCCAAGCCGAAAGTGGAAATAGTCAGCACCGTGGTGAGCAAGATTGCCAGTGCTTCTACAATCCAACCGATAAAGGCAAAAACCACGCCGGCCATAATGGCAGTGACGAAGCTGCCGTGAGTGTCTATCCCCTTAATCATAGGGAAAATCCACTCGAACGAGGCGGCAATCAGTAGAACTCGAATTAGATAAGCTTTCATGACCCTATCATAACTCTAAACTAGTTTTTTGGCTTCCAAATAGGGTCTTGGAAATTACTAGTTTTACTCGGCTCGAACCAGCGTGTCATCGTCATTTTCTGCTGCGTGTAAAACTGAATACCTTCCGAACCCTGAATGTGTAGGTCGCCGTAGAACGATGCATTCCAACCTGTGAAAGGGAACCAGGCCATAGGAGCCGGAACACCCACATTGATGCCGATCATACCGGCATTGAAGTGGTGTTTGAATTCGCGAGCAGAGCGCCCTGAATTTGTGTAGATCACGGCACCATTGCCATAAGGGCAATCACGACCAATAGCCAGAGCGTCTTCTAAGCTGTCTACTCGTACGACTGATAATACCGGTCCAAAGATTTCTTCTCTGACCACCGACATTTCTGGTTTGGCATGGTCGAGGATGGTTGGTCCAAGATAGAAGCCGTTAGATTTGCTCGAGATATCTAGCTTTCTTCCGTCTAAAGCAACCTTAGCGCCTTCTTTTTCGCCTTTATCAATCATGCCTCTGACTTTATCGAGATGCTCTTTTGAAACCAGCGGACCCATGTCAGGATGTGTTTGACCATCAGTTGGCCCAACTTTCATTTGGGCGGCGGCCTCCACCAGGTGTGGTACCAGTGCTTCAGCAGCGTCACCGACAGGTAGCGCTAAACTGCCGGCCATACATCTTTCACCGGCACAACCAAATGCTGATGCCTGCAAGGCTTGTACAGTCTGCTGCATGTCGGCGTCAGGCATAATGATGATGTGGTTTTTGGCACCACCTGCCGCTTGCACTCGTTTGCCGTTGGCTGTGCCAGTCGTATAAATGTATTTGGCGATGTGAGTGGAGCCGACAAAAGAAATTGCTTTAATCAGAGGGTGGGTGAGCAGAGCGTCTACGCAATCTTTGCCGCCGTGAACAATGTTGAAAACACCGTTAGGTAGCCCAGCTTCAGAAAGCAAATCAGCGATCATCATGCTGGTCAGCGGCACTTTTTCTGATGGTTTAAGCAAGAAGGAGTTGCCGCAAGTGATGGCAATGGGGTACATCCACAGTGGCACCATGGCTGGAAAATTGAACGGCGCGATGCCGGCACAGACACCGATGGGATGACGGATGGTTTCGCAATCGACATTGCGTGCGATGTTCTCCATGCTTTCGCCCATCATCAAGCTGGGAATGCCGCAGGCAAATTCAACAACTTCCATCGCTCTTTGCACTGATGCACGTGATTCAGGCAGAGTTTTACCGTGCTCACGAGTGACACACTGAGCAATTTCTTCGTAGCGTTGTTCCATCAAATTTTTGAAGCGGAACATGACGCGAGCGCGTTCTACAATTGGCACTTCTTTCCATTCAAGAAAAGCTTTTTGCGCTACTTTTGCCGCTCTATCGACGTCGGCCATGCCACCAAGCGGGGTGCGACCGATAATTTCACCGGTGGAAGGATTATAGATGTCTTGAAATTCAGTGGCGGTTGAATCAACCCATTCGCCATCGACGAGCAATTTGCAGACCGTAGCTTTGCCAGTTTTAGTCGCGACCATCTAACCCTCCAGTTTTACAACGCCGATGTCTTCAAAAGCCTCAAAAGAATATCGCTTTAGTATCTATTAGGCAACAATAAATAGGCTCTGTAGCTCTCAAGAGGCGTTCTTTGAGAACTTTCTAATTCAACTGGTGGCCGTGGCCTGGCAAAAAACTGAAACGTGTACGTTCTGGTTTGGGAAACTGAAACGTATACGTTTGCGATCAGAAAAATGAAACGTTATCGTTTCATTTTGGAAAACTGAACCATGCACGCGTTAGACTGCCTGCTCTTCGTTAGAACGACAAGCAACACAGAGAGTCACCGCAAGTGGTGGCACAATGCTTTCAAGGGAGAATCAATTACTTTCAGCTCTTGCTGTTGCTTGATCTGCGTATTGCTGTGCCTGCATAGCTTGTTGCTGTGCTTGCATGGCCAGATTTTTTGCCGAGGTGGAGCTGGTAGTGCTGGCCAAACTGGTGGCACTGTCGGCCGATGCCCGGGCACTGTTGGCAAATGAACGGGCCTCGCTGGCTGCCGCTGCTCGTGCATTGGCGTCGGTAGCCTGAAGAGCATTGCTCATTGAACTGCGGGCAGATGCTGAATAATTTTGCACTTGAGTCAGCTGGGTTTGAACCTGCGTGTTGATACCAGAAAAGTTGGCCTGAACAGAGCCCGGTGATGGAGTGGCACTCTTTGATGCACCCTGCGAAGCGCCCTGGCTACTCTGGCCGCCTCCGCTCTCGTTAGTCATGCCGCCATTAGTTATTCCGCCATTAGTCATGCGGTTAGCGCTATTCAAAATTGATGGCTGGGTGCCGCTAAACTGATTGCTGGAAGTGGAGCTCATAGTTGAGCCGTTTGGATTTTTAAAGCCTGTGCTACCGTTTGAATTGCTCGTAGCAAAATAGCGACCGCCGCCCTGAGAACCGCTGCCGGCCGATACCGGACGCACGTTACCCCATTCTTGCTGACGACTTTGACCGCCGCTCTGAACGCCCCCCCCTTCCTGTATACTTCCGCCGGGACCGCCGGAATCGCCTGAATCGCCTGAACTGCCTCGATTGCCCGGGCTATTGCCCTGCGACGGAGTGCGGTTCTGGTTTTGCGAGTTGATCAAACTTTGCTTGTAAGACTGATCGCCGCCGTTTTGCGTCTGTCCCTGACGCGTGCCTTGCTGCTGACCGCCCTGGCCTGAAGCTCCCATATTTAAAGGTTGGTCTTTGGGGAAAGTGACAAACTCACCAGGACTTTTGTTGTGGCGGAAAAGCCGGTCAAAAATGGAGCCGCCGCCTTGGCCTTGCCCGCTGCCGTTCGGATTGCCGTAGCCACCAGTATTGCTGTAACCACCGGTATTGCCCCCGGTATAGCCGCCCGAATTACCCTGGCCGTAAGTGCCGAAGTCTCCGTCAGGGTTGACGTCCATGCCCTGGCCCGAGCCATAACCGTAGTTGCCCTGATAGCCGCTGCCTTGAGATCCGGTATTTTGATAACCGCCGCTCTGATACCCGCCTTGATTGCCCTGATTTGAGCTCTGACTGCCGCCGGGCTGAAAAATTGCGTTGAAGTTTTGCGCCTGAACTGGGTTATACAGACCATGGCCTACATTAAATACGATTAGAGCCAGCAGAGCTTTTGAAGAACTGCATAGAATTCGGTGCTGATTTTTCTGACTCATTTTAGGTCCTGATTGCGTTACTGGTGAGTCACCATTGAGTTAGGCCTTCGATTGCCTGAGCTTTCTCAATTGATCGTCATGGGTGAGAGCCGGTACTTCTCCACCTTTCAGTGTAACACCGACTTTGTCAGCAACAAATCCCAGTTTTCGTAGGAACCACATGTCTACGCGCTTTTTTTGCAAAGTATCGCGTAAATGTTTGATATTTGAGAGGAAAGTACCGTCTTCGAAGGTGCGCATGCGTTCAAATCCGCCGGTAAGGCGTTTTGAGCCGTGGTTGCAGTGAAGCACTTCGACAATATTATTGACCTGAACCGGTCCGAGCACGGCGGCCGAGAATCCTTGAGGTTGGCCGTCGCGTAAATCGCTTTCATTTTGGAGAAAGTCTACCTGGAGCCAGGTTCTGGCGGTGAAACGCACACGCAAAACCACCGGCTCGCAGATCAGCGAGTTCAAAGTATCCGGTTTAATATCACGCAGGCAAGCAGCCCGGGCGTAAGCATAGGCATCCTGAGCACGAGTGGTGAAAAAGCTATAGCTATTGCGGCCCGGCTCTAAGAAACCGGTTTTGTTAATTTCCCAGCGACGGTAGCAGTTGGTGCCGTGGTAGAGAAAAATTTCGTTCTCGGGCTGGTTGTAGTCCAGACCACCATGACTCGCGGCAAAGTCCGCAAGTGGTGGTGGAACTTGATGGTAAGGTAGGCTATCCAAGCGTCCTCTCTCAACTCAAACAACGATCTGGCCCAATGAAGCCCTGTCGGGAGCACCTTTCATAGTGTTATTCCCTTGCGCCGTGAGATACTAACTGCCGCATTTATTTTCGTTATGTGAGCTGGCTGGCTTGAGCCCTATTCCATATGCTTTTCGCGAGCCGATTGAATGGCCGAGGTCGCCGCAGTCAGTGCTTGGCGCACTCGGTCAAGGTTCCACTCAGAGCTGTCCCTGACAGTAGAGGTGAAGTCGGCCCGCTTATTGGTTAATTCAGCGAACAATTTTTCGCTTTCATTTTCCATAGTCTCGATGCTGCTTTCGATCGCTTTGGCGAGATCTTTATTGGCTTGCTGTTTGAGGCTGCCCAGTTTAGAAAGGGCGTGGTTACGCTCTTCGGTTAACTCAGGTTCACTGTCGACAGTGGAGGCTTCGGCAAGATTTTTAAGCGTAAGATCACTTTCGAGCATGCGTCTTTCGGTTTCTCTAATATGGCCGGCCACTTCTTGAGTGCGTTGCACCAGATCCTGGCTGGCCCGCTTGAAGGTTTCTTCAAGTCCGCTCTTGAGCCCTCCTCCCGAGCTTTCCAGATCGGCCAGGCATTCTTCCACTGATCGCTTCAGGCTCTCTGATGAGCGGTTGATACTGCCATCCAAACGAGCAAGTTCGCTTATAAGGCCGGCGTTCGATTCGCTGGCTACCTGACGGCTCATGTCGTGAATCATGGTGCGCAGAATTTCTTTCTGCTCATTCAATCGAGGCAGTAGCGTCTCAGCCAGCAGTTGCTTAGTTTTCTGAGCCACAGCCATTTCTGAAACGGCCATGGTGTGCGAGATGGTTTGCTCTAAGTCGAGTTTGGTCGAGCGCAATTTTTCGCAAGCGCGATCAAGTGAGCTGTCGATTTCTTCCACCATAGAACGCATGTTGCGTTCAAGCGATTGAGTGATCGAAGAATTTTCTTCAAGCATACGCTCGCGGAAGCGATCAAAGCGCTGTGTGACTTTATCACCATACGCATCATGGCTTTCTTTCAACTGTTCGAGAATAGATTCGCTCAAGCGAGCCAGCTCGTCGTTGCGGCTGGCAATGAGATTGTTCAGGCGAGTTTGCACACCCATTGTCAGTTTTTCCAGCTCGCTTTTGAACTCGGCACAATCACGAATAATTTTGCCTGACAATTGTCTTTGCTCAGCTTCCAGTGTCTCCAGGCCTGACGCATCGAGATCGCTCAGTAAGCTTCTGCCGCCTTCAGACTCTTTAGACAGACTGCTTTGAACATCAACGGCGAGATTATCTAAGCGACCTCTGAGTTCGCTGGATAAATTAGTGAGATTGACCTCGGCATGTTTTTCCAGATCTTGAGCTTCACGTAATAAAGACTCAACCTGGCGGTTCAAGCGTACTTTCAGCTCTTCAGCACGGCTGCTCATTTTGTTGGCGGCTTTGGCAACTTGTTGCTCAAGCTTGCTCATCAAAGTCGCCATCTCGTTCATCATTAACCGAGTGTCTTGAGCTGGTGGAGTCTTTCTCACTCCTGAATCAAATTCACCCATGGCTGGAGCGCTAGCAGCAGTTGACGAGGTGCTGGCTGCAACAGCCGGAATAGCAGCCGGATCAGCAGCGGGTGTGGGCAGTTCTTGCGATGGAGCTGGTGCTGGAGCTGGAGATGGGTCAGACGCTAAAGCAGACAAATTAGAAGAACTGCTGGTGGCAAAATCTGCTGCGGTGCTGGCAATCGATTCAATTGTCGCAATCGGCTCTGCATCTGAGATTGAAGCTTTGGTTTCGCTCGGTGAAACGGCTGAAACCGTCTTCGGTACTGCCACATCAGACAATGCTTCTTGTTGAGATGGCGGCATGAAGTTTGCATCAGGCGTCGCAATCATTGGTTCAGGAATGCTATTTGCCTGATGCGGGGCAACTACCGAAAGATCGGAATAACTAGAAGTTTGTGCTGCTTCAAAGGTCGGTGCTTCGAAAGCTGGCACAGGCGCAGTCGTTTCAGGTTCGGCCACAGTGAGCGGCACATCTTCAGGCCAGAGCGCCGACGTGTCGGCTTGAGGAGGAATACGACTGTCGTCTTCAGGCCAGAGGGCGGCAATTTCGCTCGGTGCTTCTGCGGCCTCTTGCGGCACTTCGGCAGCCGGTGTGGCAGCCAATGGGCTCGGAGTCGGCGATGGAGTCGGTGTTGATAGCGACGCTGCGGGAATGGAGATGTTGTCTGAGCTGCTGGGACTTCCGCCCAGTTCTGAACTTCTGCGCAGCGGGCTTGAATAGTCGCGAGGGCGCACGCGAGTTTGCATCACTTGCGAATCGCTCATTTCTGGGGCGGCAGGCGTGTTATCAGGGGCAACTTGCGATGTTCTAGATGTTGGTACAGTATCGAGCGGCGCGACATTGGCCACAGATTCCACCGCTGGTGGTGCTACATTAAGATCGGGCAGTTTGGCCAGTTCAGGCTCCACGACTGGTTCTACAACTAGCTCTAAGGGAACTTCAGCTTGTGCAGCAGTTTGAACTTCACCTTCAGGAGCGTTGAACAATGATTTATTCGGATCCATATTGGACCAGAAGCCGCCACCGCTATTAGTCATCGGGGTGGTGCTGTCTTCTACAGGTGTACCTTGCTGCCAGACTTCCGCTGCGGCGGCATTGTCTTCTTCGTGTGGTACTACAGGCGGTGCGGCGTCTAGGCCACTATCTTTTGAAAGCTGCTGTGTCAGTCTCTCAAATAGTGAGCTGTCTAAAGGTTCTGCTGTGTTGAACGATGATTCGACGGCAGAAGACCACTCAGCTTCACTGCTTGGATGAGCGTCAGCGGTTTGAGCAAGGGGATTTTCAACAGCGGCCACGTCTGTTGGTGATGAAGCGGCATCGGCGGTTGCCGGTGTTGCCTCTACGGGAGCACCATCACCAGGAGGCTGATAGTCCATCCAGGCATCAGGATTAGCTGGGGCCGGCTCTTCAGGAACTGGGTCAGGCAGCTTGGCTTCTGGATTTGTCTCGATGGTGCCGCGGGCAGCATTTTCAAAAATTGGCGAATCAAAACCGGCATTTTTTACTTCTTCAACAGGTGTGGTGTAGGTGGCAGGGTTGAGATCCCAGCTATCTGTTTTTGCCGGAGGAGGCGTTGTACCGCCTTTGACATACTGATCATAATGATTATCGCCCAGGTAATTTTTCAAGCGGGTCTGTTTGCCGCGCTCAAATTCTTCTTTAATCGCTTTTTCTCTTTCGAATTCACCTTCAGCATGGGCAATAGCAGCCTCACCAGCAAAGCCTTGCTGATAGTCATTGAAGAACTGCGCTGAGAAATCTTCTTTCGACAGACTGCTTTCAACCACAGCCACAGCCGATTTCGCTGGGGCGTCATAGGCATCATGAGACATGGCATACCATGGTGGTGCCATTTTAACCGTAGTTAATTGTTGATCGATGCGATTATCGCCGGCGATCAAAACTGCCGTCAAAGCGTCGGCAGAAGCGGTAGCCCATGGCGGTGTATCGTCATAACGACTTGTGGTCTGAGTCGGTTCACTGGGCAGCTCCGGAGCCGGCGCCGGTGCTGAAGGAACAAAGGAAGAGTTGGCAGCAGTTGGCTCAAATGCGTACTCTTGAGATTCAGGGGCCAGGCTCGATTGCCCAAACGT
>JADYXQ010000019.1 GCA_021772135.1 Candidatus Obscuribacter sp. | reverse complement strand
GTCGCAGACTTGAACTGATTCGCGCTCTGAGCGAAGCTGGCATACAAGTAAATGCCTCCCTGGCACCACTGCTGCCTCTCAATGCCGACAATTTGATTGATCAAATCGAACCCTATGTAGGAAGAGTCTGGCTTGATCAAATGCGCTATCTGGGCGCCAACAATCGCCCAGACCTTCTGGAGAAATATAAAGACTTTTTCGAAGAGAGTAATTATGAAAAAGTGATTGCCGGCATTCGAGCACGACTTAGTGATGATGGCATTCCGGTGCGGTCATCATTTAAAAAAAGTAGAGCGTCTTAAAGCGGTAACCTTTTCATAGTCGGCTCTTGTATCAAGATCTACTGCACCAGCGGGAAAGTCCACGGTAGTAACGCGGCTAGCGTCAGCGAGCACAACCTTGCGAGCGCCGCTATCTCCGCTAAGCGCTAGTAATTCGGCAAACAGCTCCCGGGCAAAATAGGCTGGTGGCCCGGCAATTTGCTCTCCTGATTGTGAATTGAAAGCACAAGCGACGATAGCCTTTCCGCTCTGCTTTTGTTTGGCAATAATCTCTGCGAGCACTGCGCCACCGACCTAAGGCTGATCGGCTAACATCAAAATTACTCCACTTGCCTGGGGCAGATTTTGTTCGATGTATTTGACGGCGCAAACGATCGAGCTTGAAAGGCCGCGTTGCCAGTCGTTATTTTGCAATACTTTGCTCTGACCAAAGTCGACGGCGTCTCTAATTTGTTCGGCATTGGCACCAAGCACTACTACCGACTGGCAAACCTCTGGCATTGCACAAGCGGCTGCATCTACGGCGATTTGCAATAGTGATTTGCCATCTACAGTTAAGAGCTGCTTTGCTGTACCCATGCGGGTAGAGGCACCGGCAGCAAGCACCACTGCCACAACGTGCTCTGCAGCAGTCATAGATTACAAATAGCGTTTAGCGTTGTGCCTTCAGCCAACTCACCACCTTGCGGTAGAGCCTGATGAATAGGGCCTTGCTTGTGACGCAACATGCCACCACCATGGCTAGCCAAAACAGCCTTGATCTCAGCCACAATTGCCAGGGCAATTTCTTCAGGACGTTCAGCCCCAATATCTAAACCAACCGGGCTGTAGAGTCGACCGATTGCAGCTGGTGTAATGGGCACCACAGCCAGAGCCAGCTCTGCTAAAAGTTTGTCGGCACGGCGACGTGGGCCAACAACTCCTATGTAGGAGGCCTCGCTGTTAAAAAGCGCAGCCAATATTGATTTATCTCGCTCATAATCATGAGTCATGACTACCGCGGCATCGCAGCGACTTTCATCAATAAAAGCATCAATATCTCGGCGTTCACCGACTAGAATGACTTGCCATCCCATCAGTGCTGAAATTTCGCGCAAAGGCTCCACGTCTCGTCCGCTACCAAATATGACCAGACGGGGCGAGGCTTGAACGATTTCCAGCAACGCGTGCACGGTAAAACCGTCTAGATTTTTTCGCACCACCAGCGACTGCGCACCGCTTTCAGCGAGCAACTTTTGTGATTGATCTTGCAGGTAAGCAAGAATTGTTTCGGGCAACGTCGCCAGAGCGCATGATTGACCGATACCGGATACAAGAACCGTGCCCATAACCGAGAATATCTGATTGCCTGAAGAATCTTGCAAACTGAAAATCGTGGCTGCCACCACTCTTTTTTGTGACGACAATAATGCAGGCACGGTCTTTGCCAGCGTCTCCATTCTGGCCAAATAACGGCTATCGGATGCCGCACTCTCTAAAAGTATCTGCACAATGCCGTCGCAACCAAGCTTTAAACCAAAAATAAGATCGTCGCGACTGTTGCCGTCATAAGTTAACAGCACAGGCTCGTGGCCTAGAGACCGGCAGTGAGCAATAATGTCGCGCTCCAGACAACCGGCACTAACGGCACCGTGCATAGTGCCCTGAGAGCCAATCACCATACGGGCGCCAGGCCGGCGGTAGGACGACCCACGGGTATTGACCACGGTAGCCACAGCCTGTAGCTGGTCGGCTTTTTCCAGAGCGGGAAAAGCAGCCAGTAATCTTACTAAATCATCCATCTAGATTTTCCATTTAAATGATCCATTTAAATTTTAGACAAAGAGCTTGTCGGCTGTAATCGGCAAGTGTCTGATGCGTTTGCCCGTGGCGTTGTAGACGGCATTTGCAACAGCAGCGGCTACACCGGTAATGCCGATTTCGCCAATGCCTTTGGCACCGATGGAATTGATCTCTTTATCTGTCTCAGCAATGAAATGCACTTCAATAGGCGGAATATCGGCATTGACCGACACATAGTATTCGCCCAGGCTTCTGTTCACCACGCGCCCACTGCGACTGTCAAAGAGGGTCGCTTCTTCAAGAGCCATGCCGATACCCATAATCACGCCGCCGTGCACTTGTGACCGGCAAGTTTTCTCATTGGCAATGCGACCGTTGGCCATTACCGATACAACACGCGTCACCCGCACAGTGCCCAAATCTTGATCGACTTTTACTTCGACAAAGTGAGCACCGAATGAATGCATAGAGAAGCTCTTGGCTTTATCATTGAAATGAGTTTGATATTTCACTTCGAGAGACGGCAACTTTAAGAGCTTGAGGGCATCCACATAACTCAGAGTCTCTGACTTGCCCACCACAGTAAATTTGCCGCCGGAGACAACAATTTTCTCTTGAGGCACTCCGCTAAAAGGCGACAGGGGCGATTCAGACAGCTGCTTGCTAAGAGCATTTTGAATCTCCACAGCGGCGCCGTCTACGGCACTGCCCACGGTAGCCGAACCTCCTGAGATCGGCGCCATCGGCAAATCAGTATCTCCCAATTCAAAGGTGACGAGCTCAACCGGCACTCCAAGCCTCCCGGCGCCAATCTGGCTCATAACGGTGCAAGTACCCGTGCCCATTTCGTGGGTACTGCTTGTAAATAAGAAAGTTCCGTCGGCCTTCAATAGCCCGTTGCACATAGAATTAAAATGCACGGTGGGATAAGTAGCCGACGCCATGCCCAGACCTAACAACCAGTCGCCTTCTTTGCGGCTGCCTGGTGTGGCGCTGCGTTTATTCCAGCCTATTTTTTCAGCGCCGAGTTTGTAGCACTGAATTAAACTTTTGCTGGAAAAAGGATGGCCGCTATCTGGATCTCTTTTGGCATAGTTAATCAGCCGCAAATCAACCGGATCAATTTTTACAGCAGACGAAAGCTCGTCCATGGCTGATTCTAAGGCGAACATACCGGGAGTTTCACCAGGCGCCCGCATAAATGTAGGCATCTGTTTATTGAGCTTGACCAGGTCTTGCGAAACAGACAGATTAGGCGATGCGTACATCATCGGAGTAGCTTTAGTAAACACCTCAACGAATTCACCGTCAACCGCAGTATGCGATGTGCCATGGTGAATAATTGCCTGGATAGCACCGTCGGCGGTGGCGCCAAGAGCGACACGTTGCTCGGTCTCGGCCCGGTGGCCGACATTGGTGAACATTTGAGCTCGGGTCAGAACCAGCTTGACCGGCCGATTTACCGCTCTGGCGGCTAAAGTTGTAAGCAAAACGTGGGGCCACATAGCCCCCTTGCAGCCAAAAGCGCCGCCGATGTATTTGCAAACCACTCTGACATTGGACTCAGGCACTGAGAATGAGAGCGCCAGGGCTTTGCGCGTGTTATAGAGACCTTGAGTGGCATCGTATACGGTAAGTTTGTCACCTTCCCATACTGCCATAGTAGCGTGGGTCTCCATAGGGTTATGGCTCTGAGTGGGAGTGCGATATTTATTGTCTACTGATACAGCTGAAGCCAGAAGCGCCGTCTGAGCCTCACCGCGGTTTTTAGTCACCGCCTCGCCAAACCATTGTTTAGCTGGGTAGCGCTGGGCCCGCTTGTCGTCAAAGACAACCACCGGATCTTCTTCTATATAGACAGCTTTGATTAGATGTGCAGCATAAGTCGCGCACTCGAGCGATTCGGCAACCACCACCGCGATGTATTGACCGGCATGATTAATGACATTATCTGCCAGGGGCATGCGCAGCTCGCCTTGAGCGCCGCCGCCGGCAAAAGTTTTTCCGTCCACAAGTGGTGGTCTATTTTTGTGGGTGATCACGGCAATCACTCCTGGAGCTGCTTCAGCACCAGCGGTGTTGATGCTGCGGATCTTGCCGTTGGCAATGTCGGCACCAACTCCGACAGCGTAGGTGATTTTTTTAGCTGGAAATTCTGCCGAATAACGCGCCTTGCCCATGACCTTGAAAGGCCCGTCCAGCCGGTCTAAACCTTTGCCAACCAGGCCCAGCTTGGTAGTTTCAATAATACTCATGCTACACCCCCGGCGGCCACTTTGAGTGCCCTGACAACGGTGCGTCTGCTCATTTCAATTTTGAAATTATTGTGCTCATACCCTTTAGCATTTTCAAGCGCAGCATCGGCAGCGGCTTTAAATGTTTGCTCACTGGGAGCCTTACCAACAAGTAACTTTTCAGCCTCAACAGCCCGCCATGGTTTTGGTGCAATTCCACCTAAAGCTATCGTGGCCGACTTGATTTGGCCATTCTCGATTTCAAGGCAGGTTGCCGCTGACACCAGTGCGAACGCATATGAAGCGCGGTCGCGCACTTTGAGATAACACCAGTTCTTGGCGAAAGTAGATGGCGGCAATTCAACGGAACAAATCAGTTCATCGGGCAAAAGCACTGTTTCGATTTCGGGAGTATTGCCAGGCAATTTATGAAAATCAACCAGTACAATTTTGCGATCGCCGCTTGGCTCGGTAGTGTGCACCACCGCATCTAGAGCGGCCAGAGCAACACACATATCAGAGGGATGGGCCGTAATGCACTTGCTGCTCGCACCTAAAATAGAGTGCATACGATTGTAACCATCAATAGCCGGGCAGCCGCTATTTGGCACACGCTTGTTGCAAGGCTGCACTACATCATAAAAATATGAACAGCGTGTGCGTTGCAATAAATTGCCGCCCACAGAAGCCATGTTGCGCAATTGTGCCGAAGCACCACTGAGCAACGCCCGAGATAGGACCGGATAGTTCTGGCGAATATATGGATGATTAGCGAGGTCGCTGTTTTTAACCAGAGCGCCAATCTTGACGCCACCACTACCAAGTTATTCGATTTGATTTAATTCAAGCGCGTTAATATCAACCAGATGAGCCGGCGCCATGACGTTCTCTTTCATCAGGTCAATTAGATTGGTACCACCGGCAATGTGGTGTGAGCCTGTTTTGCCTTTAGCTTCGGCCAGAGCGTTACTAGCTCCACCAGCCACTTTTGCATAAGTAAATAGTTTCATGATTAAGCCTCCGCCAGCGAGCGAATCGCTTCGACAATTCCAGGATAGGCACCACAACGGCACAAATTGCCGCTCATACGCTCGCGAATTTCTTCATCGGTCAAAGTCACGTTTGCGGCTGCCAGATCGGCAGTGACGGCACTGGCGCAACCAGCTTTAGCTTCGGCTAGCATTGCCACCGCTGAACATATTTGACCCGGTGTACAGTAACCGCACTGAAAGCCATCATGTTTGACAAAAGCTTGTTGCACAGCGTGCAGCTGATCGCCATTAGCCAGACCTTCGATAGTGGTGACTTTTTGACCTTGATACATAACGGCAAATGTCAGGCAAGAGTTAATGCGACGGCCGTCGACAAGTACAGTGCAGGCGCCACACTGACCGTGGTCACAGCCTTTTTTAGAGCCGGTCAGGCCCATATACTCGCGCAAAGCGTCGAGTAAAGAGGTTCGAGGGTCGATGCTGACAGACTTTGTTTCACCATTGACGGTCAACTCTACAGCTATCGATTGAGGGGGGGCTTGGCACTTGAATGGTCACCGTATTTGGGTCGTTAATAACCTCGCTTTCAGCGCTGGGAATTCCGGTAAGGGCTAACCCGGTGCCGACGGCTGCAGCGCTGACCATAAATTCGCGCCTGGTTTGACCGTCTGGACGCTTTGATTTGTCGTCATCGTCCTGATTATTTTTGCCTGTTTCTTTCGTCACCAGCCTGCCTCAACTATGGGGCATCTTCAGAGGCGGTAGTATAGAGCATTGGTCTAATATTGGACTGTTAGCTGGAAGATTTACGCCCGGGCGTAAATCTTCCAGCTAACAG
>JADYXQ010000137.1 GCA_021772135.1 Candidatus Obscuribacter sp. | reverse complement strand
AGTGCGTGCAGCCGTTTGACCTGATGGGCGGCATAAGCGTGGCCAAAATCGACCATTTGTTGCTGTTCGATTGAATCATTACCTGCAGGTCCAGATATCAAAATCTGGGCGGTTTTTTCGATATATTCCACCAGTTTTGTAGTGCGTGCGGTGCCGCTTAAGTGCACTAGATGCCGCATTAGCAACTGACTTGCAGCCGCCAGTGAGGGTTCTATAGCAGATCTTTTGCGGCGTGGTCTGGCCATACTCGCCTAGCTCTTGCGACTGATTTTTTGAAACAAGCGCGCAATCAAATACATGGCAAAAATAAAAATGGCCGAGCCCACGATCGCCGGAATAAGCGGCACGCCTTCAACACTCGGGCCTACCGGGCCGATTATCATTTCACCGATCCAGGCCCCGACGATTCCGACTAGAGCCGCAGCAAAGAAACCATTGCGCCCGATACCAGGAACAATGCGCGAAGCTAAACCGGCACATACAGCCGAAACTAGCAGAAAAAGTAGGAAGTGAATAATGTCGATAGCCGCTCACCCGATTGGAAGCAATAATTATATGCCGCATGGTTCACAAACTGTACACCTGGCAAAAGTAGGGTGGTAAATGATAAATTGCATTAAGAGCGGGCATAGTCGTAGTTACCCACAAGCTGGCATCACGCGCAAGAGAGGCGACCTTCATGTCTTATAAATTATTTTTGACAGGACTAGCGCTCACTTTTTTGAGCAGTTTTAGTACCGCAGTCTTGGCCATCGCCGCACAGCCACACGCACCGGCAGGCAAAGAATTTAAGGGGAATGTTTCCTGGTATGGCGAACAGTTTCACGGCAAGAAAACCGCTTCCGGTGAAATTTTCGACATGCATAAGCTCACTGCCGCGCACTTGCATTTGACGTTCAACACCAAGGTGATGGTAGAAGACCCCAAAACCGGCAAGAGTGTTGTTGTCAAAGTAAACGACCGCGGGCCATTTCATTGCAAGCGGGTGATGGACTTATCGAAGCAGGCAGCGACCAATCTTGGCACTATTTCGCGCGGCGTCGCCTATGTGGAATGCACGGTGCTGGATCAAGGAGACAAGTAATAGTAAGCAGCCAGTCGACTGTATAATGATGCTCTACAATTTTGGTGGAGCAATGGGTCTTCAGATCAGGTTTTGGTTGTCACTTCTTCTTCTCGCTCAATGCATCGGCGTTGAGACCACTTTAGCCGCTCGGGCAGCCGAGGTCAGCAGTGCCACAGCGTGGCAAGAAAATTTTACCCACGGGCAAGCGGCATTGAACGAGCAAGATCTGCCACAAGCCGAAAAGTCATTTCGCCTGGCCCTGGACCAGGTGCAGAAGCAGCCGCACAACACCGACGAGCTGGCAAAATGCCTCAACCGTTTGGCTGACACTCTGGCCCTGCGAAATAAAACAGCTGAAGCCCAGAGTACCTATCAAAAAATGCTCACAGTACTTGAAGCCAAATATGGCAAAAACAGCAGCCGCATTGCCCCGGCGTTGATAGCGATTGGCTCGGCGCAAGAATCTGAAGGTGATCCGGCGGCGGCCATGCCTTATTACCAGCGGGCTTTTCAGCTTAACGAAAAAAATTATGGCCCATACAGCCCCGAAATCGTCTCCAGTTTCCACCGCCTGGCCCGTTCCACTTACAAAGCCGGATTTCGCGAGCCTGCGGCCAAACACTATAAGAGAGCCATGGCGATTTTGATGAAAGAGCCCAGCCTGACGGCCAGCAATCAGCTGCCCGGGCTAATTGGCGAATACAAAGATTTGATCAAAGGTGACGATCAGTCCAGTCAAGATCTACTGAAAGATTTCCGCCAGGACATGGGTGAAGACAAGCTCAAAACTCCACTTGCCCCAGATGCAGTAAATCAAAAACAAAAATTGGTTTCGAGCTGGCAAAGTGAAAGCACTAACAAACAAGATGTCGGTCACAGCAATCAAACCGATCAAGAACCCAAAATAGTGTTGCGTGGACTCAATCAAAATTATACCGCGCAAGCATTGTCGCCCGCCTACAACACCATGAACGAAGCCATTTTCGACCAGAATCACTATGGCAAAGGCGAGGCTTTTTATCAGCGCAAGATTGCAGCTGATGTGCAATCGCTGGGCAACACTCACCCTTCGGTGGCCAATGATATAAGCGGCCTTGCTCTTTTTTATATCGCCAACAAACGCTATGACGACGCCGAAGCGCTACTCACCAGAGCTTTAGAGATTTACAAAAACTCTTACGGCTTGAGCAATATTCTCACCATTCGTACCATGGCCACCCTGGCGTCTGTGAAATCAAGGCAGGGTAAGTGGGCGGATGCAGAAGAATTTTATCGCACAGCCCTGAGCCAGAGCCAATCTGCCCTCGGACCGAACAACATCGAAACTGCTCGGGTCTTAAACGATCTGGCCTTTCTCTATTACTCACAAGATAAATTGAAAGACGCCCGCACTTTTTACAAGTGGGCTATTGCCAGTACTGAAGGGGCTTTAGGTGATCACGACCCCTTGCTGGCCGCTTGCCTTAAAGACTACGCTCAAGTTTTACGCAGCCTTGGTGACGAAACAGAATCGCTGGCAGCAGAAACCCGCGCTCAGCAAATACTGACAAAATAATTGCCTGAAAGTTAGCGATTATTGCGATAAGCTGGCTGGCGCTTTAGTATTCAGTGATTGCACCGAGCTTATGGGATCGGCAATTACTTTCGATTCGTTTTGCAATTCTTCGCTGGCTTTTTGTGCCACCATATCACCGGCTTGAATATTGCCGAAAATTTCCACATTGCCGTCCATCATCTGGCCTTTGCGCACCGTCACCCATTCCACCACGCCATTTTTGACTTTGCAGACAAAAGTATTCAGTGGAGTTGACACCACTGATTCAATGGGCACAAACAGTGATGTTTGCTTGCGTCTGGTGGGCCAATAAATATTGCAAAACATACCAGGCAACACATCAAAATCAGGATTGAAATAGTTAAGCTCCACCGGCATGGTACGGGTGTCTTTGTCGAGGTTGTTGCTGATGCGGGCTACAGTACCCATAAATTTTCGCCCGGGAAAGGCCGAAACTGAAAAAGGGACTTGTGAACCAACTATTACGCCGGCAGTATCCACTTCAGGTACCGGTGCAATTACACGCAGCAAATCCATTTGTTTAACCCGGCAGATAGGAGGATACGCCCCGCTGCCGTCAGGCCCTACATAACTGCCAACGTGCATTTTACGTTCAGTGACATAACCGTTAAAGGGCGCCGTAATTTCTAAATACGAAGCAAAATCGGCATAGTTTTCAAAACCATTAATGCGCGCGGCCAGCTCTTGTTTGCGCATAGTCACTTCGTGAGCCTTAGCATTGATGCGTTTGATAAAAGTATTAACTTCCTGACGATCTGCTTCTACCGATTGTGACCATTGCACCACATCATTATCTGCCACCACTCCCGGTACCAGCGAAGCAGCATAGACCCTTTGATAAGTTGACTGGTCAGCCAACAAATTGGCCTGGCGTTTTTTCAAATCGGCCTGCAGATCTTGCAGGTCAGATTCTTCAGAGGCTACAGCGGCTTTAGCAGCGGCTACCCGGGCCAGAGCCTCGTTGCGCGAAGCCAGATATTCAGGCGCGTACATAGTGGCCATGACGTCGCCTTTTTTCACTACTGAGCCGCGGTCAACATTGATTGTTTTGATAAATCCTCTAATTTTGGGATACATGAGCACGTCTTGATAGGCATCAATTTCGCCGGGCAGCTTATCTTCTCTGAACAGTGTCTTAACCGTGACCGGCACTGTGGGCACTGAAACCAACACAACCGCAGGGGGCGCTTCTTCTTTTTTAGGCTGCAAATATTGATAAGCAAAATAGCCGCCGGCACCAACAACTGCCGTCACCGCTACTATAAGCCCAATTTTCTTTGCCGACGCCATAAAATTCCTCCTTAGTTAGTGACCATGATCTTCAGGATGGAGCGAGCGAGAGCCTCTTCTGGCAGTAGACTGAATTATGCAAAAGACCAGGGGCAGCAGTGTCAAAACCGAAGTGGTCGACATCATCAAGCCACCAATCACCGCACGCCCGAGAGACGCACTCTGCCCCGTTGAAATGGCCATGGGCACCATTCCGGCAATCATGGCAATTGATGTCATCAAAATTGGCCGCATCCGCATTTGAGCTGCGTGCACCGCCGATTCTTCCGCGCTTTTGCCCTCTTCTTCGCGAGTTTTCTCAGCAAAAACCACAAGCAAAATAGCATTAGCAATACCCACACCGGTAGACATAATGGCGCCCATAAACGACTGAATATTCAATGTGGTTCCTGTCAAATGCAGCATGGTAAGCACGCCAAGCAAAATCGCAGGAGTGGTGGACATCACCACGAATACAATGCGTGCCGTCTGGAAATAGGCCAGCAGCATCAAGGCGATGACACAAACGGCCAGCACCAGACCACCAAGCAAGTGATTGAATGTGTCTTTGAGCAAAGGCACCTGGCCGGTGACATCGACGAACACGCCGGCTGGTGGCTTGCCAGCCCGGGCCACAGCGCGCTTAATTTCTTCGCCCACGCTGCCCAGATCGCCACCAGAAACGTTGGCGGTGAGCGACACCATACGCATCATGTTATAGCGATCGAATTCACCGTTGGTGACACCATAGCTGACCTTGGCCACGTCAGAAATGAGCGGGTGTTGCTCTCTGCGTGTTTTATTACCAGGATAGAATTTGTCGATAGCAGAATTCTCCAGCACGTATTTCACCGCCATCTGATCTTTACGTCTGCTGCTCATGGTGGGGAAAGTTTCAATATCTTCTTTCGATCTAATTTGATCTTGCGGCACCTGCACTTGTACCTGATACGAAAATCCACTTTCTGGATCGCGCCACAGACTCAAGTTAACGAATCGGCTGGAGAAGAAGGCCGGCTGCAGCGACATGCCGATTTCAGCAGGAGTGATACCAAGTTGACCGGCAAGCTCGCGGTCTATGTCAATTTCGCATGATGGATAATCGAGTGCCTGCCCCCATTGCAAGTCGCGCAGAGTTTTGACTTTGGCCATCTCTTGCAAAACTCTAGCGGCGAAAATCTTGTTGGCGATTAAATCGTGACCGGCCACCTGCACGCAAATTGGTGTCGGCGAGCCAAGATTCATAATTTGACTGACTAGGTCGCCTGGTTCAAATGAATATTTAGTGTCTGGAACGGCCTTGGCCAGACGCTTGCGCAAATTATCTTTGAAGCGCGCCATATCGATGTGCGCACTTTCTTTTAGCTGCACGTCCATCACCGCCTGGTGCGGTCCGCTGGTCCACAAGAAAGCCGAGCTGATAGGAAACATAGGTGGCTGCTGACCGGCGTATCCCAGGCTCTTTTCGACGTTCTCCGGGCCCACTTCAGCCTTGATTAGCTCAAGGGTTTTCAGCACCCTTTGCTCCAGTGCTTCTACTCTCATGCCGGTCGGTGCGGTGATGCGCATGCGAAACTGGCTGCTGCCCGAATCAGGAAACAGCTCTTTGCCGATGGTGCCGTAGAGCACCAGCACAAGGGTGATACTGACCGCCAGATAACCGCCCACCACAAAGTAACGCAAAGGCATAAGCACATGCAGCAAGTCTGCCAAACGGTCTTTTAATTTGTCGACAAAGTCAGGCTTGTGCTCTTTCTTCTGCTTGCGGCGGCCGATTAGCTCTGCGTGCTCATCATATTCTTCATCGCCTTCGCCGTCCGCCACTCCTTCATGCTCATCTTTGAGCAACCAGATGGCCATAATCGGTACCAGCGTGGAAGCTAGGGTGGTGGATGCCACCATGGCAAAACCAACAGCCAGAGAGAGCGGTATGAATAGTTCGCGAGTGATGCCCACCATGAAGAATGAGGGAATGAAAACTGCCACCACTGAGAGCATGGCCAGCAGCCTCGGCACCATGGTTTCGACGCAAGCCTGGTAAACAGCCCGTGTTTTTTCCACGCCATTAGCCAGGTGGGTGTGCATGTTCTCAATACAAACAGTGGCTTCATCAACGAGAATACCGATGGATAGCGCCAGACCACTGAGGGTCTGAATATTGATGGTTTGCCCGGTGAGCCAGAGGCCGACGATGGCAGACATCAGTGAAAGCGGAATAGTGGTAACGACTATGGCGGTACTGCGCAAATCTCGCAAAAAGAGCAAGATCATCAGGCCAGGCAAAATGGTGCCCAGCACACCTTCGTGGAAGACGTCGGTGATTGCTTCGCGCACATATTTACTCTGGTCAAATTCATAGCTGATTTTGACGTCGGCAGGCAAAACCGCCTGCATGCGCGGTAATGAAGCAGTAAGTGCATCAACCACCGAAACAGTAGAAGCGTCGCCTCTTTTTACCGCCGGAATATAGACGGTGCGGCGGCCCTGATAAAGAGCGTAACCGGCCAGAATGTCGGAGGAGTCTTCCACCCTGCCGATATCTTTGATGAAAATCTGGGGGCCGTGGCCGGTGCGAATGGGCAAATAATCAAGCTGATGAATATCAGGCAAATCGGTATTGACCGGGGCAATGCGCAAATAATCGCCGGTGCGCACGTTGCCTGACGGCATAACTTTATTGCCTGTGGCCAGCGCTTCGACGATTTCGTCGCCCGAAATATTGTAGCGCCGCAATTTATCGGCATCGACGCTCACGACAATACTGCGAATATTGCCGCCAAAAGGCGGTGGCGCCTCAGCACCAGGCACGGTGGCAAGAAGTGGCCTGATGCGCGTATAAGCTAAGTCTTCAAGTTCTTTTACGCCCTTGGTATCTGATGAAAGCACCAGCTGCCCCACCGGTAAACTGCCGGCGTCGAACCTCAGTACAAAGGGATTGTAGGTGCCATGCGGCATCAGGCTGGTGGCGCGGTTAGCCATGGCCACAATTGTCGCCATAGCACTGGCCATATCGGTGTCAGGCTGAAAGAACACCTTAATGACAGAAACGTTTTGAATCGTCTTAGACTCGATGTGCTCGATACCAGGCACATAGAGAAAATACAGTTCATAGGTGGAGGTGATGTAACCCTCCATCTGCTCGGGCGACATGCCACCATAACCTTGAATGACATAGATGGCCGGAATTTTCAGATCGGGGAAGATGTCACGCTTCATCGTGCTGACAGCCAGGAAAGCCACGCAGACAATGCTAATCACCGCAGCAATAATGGTGATGGGTCGTCTTAGAGCAAAGCTAATAATCCACATGCTAGTACCTGGTTTTCCCCGACTTGCCTTCGACGATATCGACAATCTCGAGGAAAGGTTTCAAATCACCCTGGGCATAAGATAAAAGCAAAATCGCCCGCCATACTTCCACCTGAGCCACGGCGTCTTCAACTTCCGCCTCAGCTAGCGCCTTTTCGGCCTGTGCCAGGCTGACCATGTCGGTGAGGCCTGTACTATAGCGTTTGCTGACTTTCAGTTCTCTCACTTTAGCCGCGTCCACCAAAGCCGGAGTTTCATCAGCGACCTTGCGCGCTTGTCTGAGCATTACTCGAGCTCTGGCATCTTTCTTCTCCAGAATTTGCATGGCCAGATCCAAGTCGGCTCTGGCAGCCATTTCATTGTTTACGGCAATGCGCTTTTGAGCCTTTAGAGGAAAATATTCCATCACTGGAAAGCTGAACGAAGCGCCGACCATATAATTGAAAACTTGCGGCAGGGTGCCACCACCCACGGGGCGAATGGGATTAACGCCATCGCTGCTGCCTTTGCCCCAGACTGACGAGTTAAACCAGAGGTGCGGCCGGTATGCCTTATCGAGCACTATTTTTTTTGCTTGCCATCTTTGAATTTCAGCCGACTTGAGCAAAGCCAACGGGTGAGAAGAAAGATCAATCGGTCGCATAGCTTGAATCTGTGACGGACTGCGCACCAGGGGATCTGAAACAATTTCGATATCGGTAGTGGCGGTGCCCATTTTCTCGGCCAGGCCAACTAAAGCCAGTTGGGCATTTTTCTCTGATTTAATGACGTTGATTCGCGCTTTCGCCACTTCGTAATCCCAATCAGCAGCTTCAACACCAGGTTTCAAACCTTCGGCGACTAATGTTTTGGCTCGCACATTAGCAGCGCGCATATGCAAAAGGGCAGCTTCTGTAGCATAAATAATTTGCTTGGCCGCTACTGCTTCAAGAAAGGCCTCTGCAGCGTCATAGGCGACATCAAGCTGAGTCAGGCTGACATCAGCGCGGGCGGTACGTGCGTCTGCATAAGCAAAATTATCGTTAGCGTGACGCAAACCGAAATCAACCAGCAACCAGTTTAAGTTAACGCCTTGCAAGTTATTTACCAGCGGACGCAGACTCGATCTTTGCGACACCGGACCAGAGTCAATCGGCACAGTGTCGAAACCGGAGACATTGTTCATCACGGTGCTGGCCACACGATTGCCTGTAATGCCAGACTCTTGCACGTCAATATTGAGGTTGGGTAGATATTGTGTTTTTGCCAGGGTCACATTAGCCATAGACGCTTTCAGTTTAAATCTCTTCGAAGCTATGCTTGGATAATTGCGCACCGCCACATCGACAGCCTCACGAATAGTGACGGCTGATGTGGGCCGAATTGGTTGAAATTGAAAATCGATAACAACAGTTTCACGACCGGCTGCCCGGGCCGAGCCGCTGCCTGATTGAGACGAAATGCCTGTAACAAAAAACAGGCAAAAACAAGCCAGTGCCAGGCAAGCGATTTTCTCAATTACCAGACTGTTTTTAGTCAAAACACTTGACAGGGCCGTGCAAACTGCGAATGTCATATTCGCAGAAAGAAGTGATAACCTGGCAATTATATAATGCTCAAGCTGGTGCCTTATTTGTCAAAACTCTTTGTCTTATTAATCTTATCTGGCCTTTGCGCCACCTCGGGGGCTGGATTTATTGCGCCCGCCCTGGCACAAGATCAAGATGCAGTGGGCAACATGTTCGGCGAGTTTGACGGTCAGGCATTTCGCGACTCGTATTTTTCGCAGCAACCGCGACTTGGCCAGCCCACTGACGACGATTCAGAATACGAAGCATTGAGTAAACGCCGTATTGAACGGCAAGAGAAAAAAGAAGCAGACGAAATAAATGAAGAAAAAGATAAGTTAAAAAGAGCGGCGAGACTAAAGGCAATCTCCGACGGCGACTCGCTGGTCTTAGACCATAAATACGTCACACCTCTTTTCGAAAAAGACTTTCGTGTAAGAGTGTTGCCACCAGACCTATTTTCAGACGATAAACGGCAATCTGTTTTTGGCTTCGCTCGTCTGGAAAGTGACGATGATGACAGCGACATGGGCGATGATCTCGATGAACGCGACGACCTTAAGCGCCGCGATCTGGCCAAACTGGCCGCTCCGGTCAGAGAAGTGACCGGAGACTGGGTGCCGAGTAAACTCGACCCGGACTCAAACGGCGGCTTCACCATTGCCCCTGACAACGGCTCGCCAGTACCCTATAAACTCAATGGCCACGTTGACATTCAAAGGGGAAGACCCTGGAATGACAACGACTGACGGCAGGTGACTGAAAAATGGAATTGGTAGCGAGTGACTTACTCAAAATGAAACGATAACGTTTCATTTTGAGTAAGTCACAGTTCATTGCGTTTAATGAAACAGCCGGCCGCTTACTTGTAAGTATTCAAAAGTTGGGCCGACAGCGCGTCTGCCAGAATACTCTTAGCTAGAGCCTGCATTTTATCGGCTTCTTCAGCCTTGCCGCTGCTGCGCATCACTTGCAAATAATCTTGCAAGCAAGCTGCTACAAAAACGCTTTTGCTGCCGGTAGCATCATCAGTGCTGGCCAGTGCCCAGGCGTACGCAGCTCGAGCATCATCGAGCTTGCCCTGACAGTAAGACATAAAGGCAAGCTCATTTAAACGCTGAGCAACCTCAAAAGTTTGCGCTTGCAAAGGAATTTTTGCGGCGTCGGCCACAAATGGGGATGCACCGCCTCTGGTATCAGGCTCGTCGTTAATTAAACGCAAAAGTATCTTCAAATGCTTGATGGAAAGATCGTCGGCCGAATAAACCGATTGATAGATTGACACCGCGCGCTCAAGCAAAGGCCTGGCCTCAGCGTAGCGATGCTGCGACACATAAATTGCCGCCAGACCCTTTAGATCGCGAGCAACGCTAGGATGATTTGGTCCTAAGGTTTTTGTGTCTATGGCTACCATGCGCTCGTAGTAATCGATGCCCTGTCCTCGTTGCAGCGAGCCGGCCTCGACTTTCTCAGGCGAAGCAGCTGATGGAGAAAGAGCAGCCAGTAATTGCGCTGCTGTAGCAAAAGTCTCAAAGTTGCTCGCCCGCGAAGAATTATCTGGCGGAACAATTCTCTCCAAATTTAGCGAACCGGCAGAGACCATTTGAACATCTCCGCTGGCCGTCAATCGATTTTGCATTGCCTGCTGCCACGCCGATTGAGGTACAGCTCTGGTTCGACCCAAAAGCTGCACTTCGTCTTTGAGCAATTCTTGTTCAAATTTCGAGGTGAGAATTTTTGACGGTCCTGTATATTTATGCATCAAATCAAGATAATCGCTTAACAGCTCCAGCACCGGCTCTCGCGAGGGCAAAGTATTTTGAGCCATCAAAATTGTCAGCGCTTTGCGATAGTGGTCTTCAGCATCTTTTGCCAGACCCTGGTGAAATTCGGCGTGTCCTGATTTATGCAGAGCGGTGGCTAGCTCTAAGCTACCGGCCCCAGTTTTGGCCTCAGCAATGACGGCTGCACGAGCGTAAAACACAGCAGCATTTTTATACTCGCCTTCAATTTCTGTAACACTACCCATGGTGATCAGCAGTGGAAAAAGTTTGGCGCTATCTTTTCCATAGGTGCGCTCGAGCACCTTCAGAGCTTTTCGATAAAGTGACCACGATTCTTCTTTAACATTTTCCAACTGCAAAATATCAGCCAGGCTGACCATGCAAAGCACGAGTTCATCGTTAGTATGAGCCGACCGTTTGACCTCACGCAAAGCCTGGCGAAAAGAGACCTCTGCGCCAGTATAAGACTTAGATAAAAGTTGCTTTTGACCCTGGTCATAGAATGTGTGCCAGTAATCTGATGGTGCCGCAGTGGCGGCCAACTGCAGAACCGCCAGGCAACAGGCCATGCTTATACTCTTGAGAGACCTAAGAGGCACTTTTTGCATTTTCTATTTTACGAGCCCTGAGGTCGAGTAATTTAGCTTCGTCAGCACGATTAAGAGCACGCAGTAAAATAGCGTAATTGCGCAAAACGGCAGCTACACTTTCATCATCTGGCCCGAATGTTTTTTCACGAATGGCCAGCGCTTTTTTATAGAGCGGTTCGGCTTCAGCGTAACGCTTCTGATCACGGTAGACGCGAGCTAAATTGTTCAGCGCCGTGGCTAAGTCAGCTGAATCGGGAGCTGTCTCGCGAATACGTACTGCATCCTGAAAGTAAGCCAGTGATTTTTCTGCTTTTCCCTGTTGTTTGTAGAGAAGAGCCAGGTCAGTACTAGTGGTCGCCACCGCCGGATTGTCTTTGCCCAGACTGGTCTTGCGAATAGCCAGCGCGCGAAGCAAGAGCGGTTCGCCCTGCTCAAACTTTTCTTGTTCTCGGTATACTTCTTCTAAATAAGTTAGTGCAGTGGCCACGTCTGGCCCATTTGGACCCTCACTCTTTTCATAAAGGGCGAGAGATTCTTTCAAAAGCTTTTCCGCTTCTTCAAATTTTTCTTGAGCCATGAGCGCCAGAGCCAGATTCTGCATACGTTCAGCCAGGCCCTGCGGCTTGACACCACTAACGGTTTTGGCCACGGCCAGCGCTTCTCTGTATTGCTCTTCAGCACCGAGATAATTACCCAACTCTTTATCAACCATGGCCAGATTGTCCAGAGCAATAATTACATCTGCAGGCTTAGAACTGCTGTCTTTCAAAAGCACACTGACAGCCTGTTTCAGTAACGGTGCGGCCTTATCGAATTGACCTTTTTCACGGTAAGTGCGGGCCAAATTGTTGAGCGCTGCCGATTTATTGTGAGCGGCATTCTCGCTGTTAAGTCCATTATCAGAGGCTGCCAGTTCGGCCACTTGTTTGTAGATTGTTTCAGCTTCAGCAGTTTTACCTTGTTTGCGCAAAGTCACTGCCAGGTTGTTCATGGCCACGGTCTGGCCATCTTTGTTGTTGGCCTGTTTCATCAAATCGACCACGCGCTTCAAAGCGGTTTCCGCCTCGGCAAACTTGGCCTTGTCGGTGAAGAGCGTCGCTATTCCAGTGAGAAAGGGGGCAAGACGCGGATCGCTTGCACCGGATTTCTTTTCAATGATAGATATGGCGCGCTGGTACTGGGTCTGAGCTAAATCAAATTTGCCCTCCCGCCGGTAAAGCGCTGCCAGATTTCCCAGGCTGGAAGTGAAACTGACGTCTTCTTTGTCGACTAATTTTTCTTTTATAGTTAAGGCTCTGGTCAAGTATGTTTCAGCTTCGGCAAGCTTACCTTGCGCTTCGTAAACGAGAGCCAAATCGTTATAGGTCTTGGCCAGATACTTGTCTTCCAGTTTGGAATTCTGGCATTCGGCAGCGGCCTCGTTGTAAAGCTTAGTTGCTTCGTCGTACTCCTTACCGCGGGCAGCCTCCTGAGCCTTGTTTAAGAGTTTTTCCCAATCAGCGGCGCCCGCCTGAGCGGGCAGGTAGCCAGCGGCTAAAAGAGCGATAGCACTCAAGACAGCAATGGCGATTTTGCGCCGACGCACATGGATTTCCTCGTAACTCTGAATACTATAGCAGCGCTGTCGGCCCCCAATAGCGGCAAACTATTAACGAAATCACAATCGCCACTATGGGTAATACCAGAAAATCTTTGCAGCTTAGCGCAATAAAACAGAGCGTACCAATTTGAAAACGGCACGGTCGGGCAGCAACTTTCTCAGTGAAAGCATTGCTTCGGCATTGATTGGATAACGCATGCGATAAGTGTTATCCATCGCGGCTTCCCAAACAGTGTATGCCACACCTGTTGGGCCGGGCGCATTGTGACCTTCTTTTTGCATGTGGGGCAGCGCCCGGGCTACGAATGTGTCATAGGCCTTCAAACCTTCTTTAGAAACGAGATCTTGACTGCGATCGTAGAAAGGCGTTTTAATCGGGCCAGGCTCTATCAGCTTCACCTTGATATTAAATTGGCGCAATTCATATTGCAGCGATTCAGAGAAACCTTCAACGGCAAATTTTGTCGCATGATAAACGCTGTAAAGAGGGAAGGTAATGCGTCCACCTACTGAAGACATATTAATGATCGTGCCAGAGCGCTTTTCTCGCATTGACGGCAGAACCTCACGGGTAACATTCATCAAGCCAAAAACGTTGGTCTCAAACTGTTTTTGCACTTTTTCTGGAGTGGTTGCCTCGAATGGGCCAACCATGCCGTACCCGGCGTTATTCACAACCGCGTCGATTGCGCCATGCTGAGCCAGACCCTCATCTACTGCCGATCGAATAGAGTCTAAGTCAGTGACGTCGAGGCGCAAGATGGAAACTCCCGGCAAAGTCGCCAGGTCTCCGGCCTTCTCAGGAGAACGCATGGTGGCCAGCACATTCCACTTTTTGCGCGAGAAAAGACGCACGGTTGCTTCCCCAATGCCACTTGACGCTCCAGTTACAAGAATAGTTTTAGCCATTTTTCCGCCCGGTTAGTTTCCACACAATACTAGTGACTGCTCCATGTTGCGAAAGCTCCAACCAATTCCATTAATTTACTTCCCACTGGTGAAGCAAAAATTAGCATATGTTATCTTTTCTGGCAGCGCCACGAGGGAAAAGATGACTAACTCAAAAGATAAAGCAACCGAACAGCTGCTCAAGCCTGACAAATTTAACTTTCTCTTTTTCTGCTTCGCTGGCCGAAATGGCGAAAATACTTTTGATGGTACACCCAGATCAAGTAACTGTGCAGTTTTCTCAGCAGTAGCAGTAGTAATAGTAGCAGTAGTCGAGTCAGGCAAACTTCGACTTTGAATTTCAGCGAGGCCGGCTTTCATCGTCAGCACTCTGTCAGCCATTGCGGCGATTTGATCGTTATGAGTGACAACTATTATAGTAAGGTTATAGGCCTTACGAATTTCCACCAGCAACTGCAAAATTTCACTCTCGGTCTCTTCACAAGATCGGCGGTGGGCTCGTCAGCCATCAAAATTCCAGGGGAATTAATTAACGCCCAAGCAATGGCCACGCGTCTTTGTTCGCCACCAGAAAGCTCTCCCGGATAAGCGTCGATTCTTGCACCCAGAGCAACGCGCTGAGCAAACCGGCAGACTGAAAAACATAACCAATGGTGATGTTGCGAAAACGAGCAAGCTGATCGGCATTTTGTTGCCAGATTGCAGTCTCGGCCATGTGCACGCTGCCACTACTGGGCCGGCATATACCACCGGTCATAGCCAGCAGTGTAGATTTTCCCGAACCTGAACGTCCGACGATAGCGAGAAATTCACCGGCAGTAACAGTGAAGTTGACACTATTAACAGCATCTACCTGACCACTGCTCGTATATTTTTTCGACAGGTCGCTGACTGAAAGTGCGGTGCTCACTTACCCACCTTCCTGCATCAGGCGATAAGGCTCTTCAGAGCTGGCCCGCACGGCCGGAATCACAGCACCCAGAAGTCCACCGGCCATGGCAAGAGTTGCGCAAGCAAGGGAACCAATCAGAAGCCCAGAAAATGCGGGCCAGATAAACTCGATATGCAAAGTTTCGAGGTAGTAAACCAGCGAACGCTGAAAAACCAACAAAAGCGTAGCACCAAATATGATACCAGCCAATCCGCCCAGGCCTGTAGTGAAGCAAGCCTCGGCCAAGAGCATTTTTACAATATCGCTTTGTTTAGAGCCAATGGCCGACTGTGGTTTGCCTTGTGGATGTGACAATGGTGGCACCGGTGATTACTTTTACTCCGGCAATTTGAGATATGGCAAAGCGCATTTGTTCAGGAGTAGTACCGAAATCCAGCCGCACAAATATGGCCGAGCAGCGCTTGCGATCAAATGTAGGAATGGCTGAGGTGCCGGAAATTTTTCCTTGTGCCAGCAATGCGGCAGTATCAGAAGTGGCAAATAGCGAATCATCGAGAGGCCCCACACCGCTTCTAGCCAGCTTGCCGTAGACCGTAGCTGTAGTAGCGCTGGTTTTAAAAGTCAAAACATAGAATCTCTGGCGCTTCTAAATGAACGTCATTCGTTTCTTTCACTTTTAGCCGCTCGGATAGGCAAAGACAATAACTTTCTCAAACTGTTGATTGATCCAAATCAAAATGCGCTCGGCGCCGCTATGGCTATTTCAGAACAACTGCCTGGCTATCGCGACGTAGCCGACTATGGCGGAGAGCCGGTAATGTTTTTGAAGAAGGCTCAGCTCCTTGTAGCTGACATTAATCATGCTCTGGTGCGCTCGGGCTAGGTGGGTTTTTCGTGTATGCACGAGCTGACCGGTTTCGCCGATTACAAATTGCCGCAGCTTCTAAGACACAAAGGCATTCTCATTTACGACGCTGTGCTGACAGACAAAATCGACAGCACTCGTGAGTTAGAAGCGGGCAGTGAAGAAGAAATAGAAATTCGAGCCGCCACACTTATTGCTATCGAGTACATCAAACGATCACTGGCGAAACTCAATATTCTAACAACCGCCGCTCAAATCGACGCCAAACTATGGCTGCTATCGCAAGATTTAAATGCAGCAGACGTAAAACCACATCACCGTTGCCGAACAGTATTTTACCAACTGACGCTAACTAAACTCTGATATCGCCTGTGGTGCTAAGCCGGTTTGCCCCAGAGCCAACCCTGACCAAAAGGCACACCCATCTCAACTAAGAGATCAAGCTCTTCACGGCACTCAATGCCTTCTGCAACCAGCTCTGCTCCAAGCGAATTGACGACTTTAACAAGGCGCTTCAACAAACGCGCTTTAGCCGGTTCTTCCGATATTCCTGAAACATATTTGCGGTCGATTTTGACGATGTCTGGCTCAAGAATAATCAAACTTTCAAGCGAGCTGCGGCCAAAGCCCACATCATCAACTGCTACGAGTAAGCCCCGCTCTTTTAAGGCTTGAACATGATCGCGTAAGTAAGCGGGGTCACCAATAAATTGTTGTTCGCTGATTTCAATGACGTAATTGCCGTCGGTTTTGTTGGCAGGGAAAAGCGTCATCAGGCGCTCAATGGGCGTATCCATAATGGTGGAAGGGAATAGATTGACGTGAAAACGCGCTTTTTGATCAAACTTGGGATCAACACAGGCGGAAAGGCAAGTCTTCAGGCAGCGCAAGTCGACTATAGTGAGTAAATTGTGCTCGACAGAGACGCGAAACAGATCGTCAGGCATCTCAAAGGCGCCGGCGGGGCCGCGGCTGAGAATTTCATAGGCCACAACTTTTTCATCGCTAAGATGAAAAATAGGCATGGACACGGCTCTAAAGCAATCACCACGGCGAAGCTTTTCAGTTAATTCATCAAGAGCGGCCATATCGGTGGCACCACTAGAGGCACCATTGCCCGAAGCAGAAGTACCACTACCAGGAGCCTTGTGCTTTTCGCCCGATGACACACGGTTTTTGCCGAGCATTTTTGACTCTCGAACAGCCAATCTTGCCAGAGACAAAACTTCTTCAATAGAACAAAATTCGTAGGGTAGCGCGAGCACACCGAGACTGGCGGTAACGCGAACAGTCTCAGAAGCCAGACGCAATGGGCTTTCAGCCACTGCCAGGCGAATTTTCTCCGCTACCAGCATGCCTTCGGCAATACGCGTATCAGGCAAAATCAATAAGAATTCGTCGCCGCCAAGGCGAGCCAAATGATCGGTTGGTCTGACAGTTTCGCGCACACGGTCGGCAATTTCGTGCAGAACCACATCGCCTACAGCATGACCAAATTGCTGGTTGATGCGGTCGAAATCATCGCAGTCAATCAGTACGGTAACAAGATTCCACCCACCACGCTGGGCGCGCACATACTCTGCGGCCAGCGCTTTCGCTAAACCAGCGCGGCTTAAAGCCTTGGTGGCGGCATCGACATTGGCGATAGTGTCTAACTGTTGATTGGCTTCCAGCACACGCTGATTAGCTTCTTTAAGCTCTTCTTGCAAGCCTTTCACTTGCATGGCGTGGCGAATCGATTGAAGCAGGGCCCGGGCATCCACTTCGTCTTTGACTAAAAATTCGCGAGCGCCGTTACCGAGCGCTTCGTTGGCAATGTTGTCTTTACTGTTGTTGCCCACGACCACCACTGGAACGCTGGCATCTTGAGCGCGCAACTGACGAAACTGATCGACACCGCTGGCGCCGCCTTCCTGGGAGAGGTCGAGCAAAACAACATCGACGCCCCCTTCGCCCAGGCGCTTTAAACCTTTGGTTATGTTTTCAGTGAATTCCATGGAAATTTCCATGGACGCATCCGGACCCGACACCTTGCTGAGCACATCCTTAAGAGCAAAAGTGCCCCCGGGAGTGTCTATTAACAATACTTTGGTCTTCCTGGCTTCCATTACTTCACCGAACTATATAGGTTTCCTATCTCAGCCCGAGAATAATTTTTCAAGAGCGAGACCTCCTAATTAAACATCAAAACGACGCTACAAGCACTCAATTCAATTCAAAGTCTCAAAAACGTCGCACCAGGGCTTGACAAGGCTGCCGATGGAAAAGTGTTTAAAGACTGTGGACTGGTAAACCTGCTTTCAACCTTCACTGAAGTGCCGAGTAGCGCCCCTTTCTTTATTGTGCCCGACTCAACACATAATTAGCCATATTTGCCCAATCAAAATAAATTTGGTCCCGATCCCCTTGTGGCAGATAGATTGACCACACTTTTGTCTAGTAACATGTGAGTGCACTTTTCTGTAAATATAGAAGCAGTTATGCAGCAACCAGCTGACAAGATTTCAAGACCGAGCAACGCGCTCAAACAAATTCTAGCGGCGGCATTTGCGATATTGCTACTCTGGCTTGCGTTTCGGGGCACCAATTTGGGTGAGTTGTGGCGTTATTCGCAGAATATCAAGCCGCTGCCTCTCGTATTGATTTTCGTCTCTGGCCTAACCGGTGCGTTCTTACGTTCCTACCGCTGGACGATCTTGCTCAGACCTTTATCAGACAAAAAAATCAGCCAGTTCAACTCCTTTTATGCCGTGATGATCGGTTACGCCGTTAACGTCGCCATTCCTCGCGGCGGTGAAGTGGCGCGCTTACTGTCCATTTGCAAATCAGAAAATTTGCCATGGGCCGGTGTGCTCTCCACCATGCTGATTGATCGCATGCTTGATATTGCATTGCTGGTTCTCTTGCTCGGAGCCACACTGGTGATTTTGCCGCCAGAGCTTTTAGCTTCGATGCCCGGCCTGAAACAAGGCGGCCTGGCCCTTTTGGCCGGAGTTGTGCTGGGCCTGATTTTATTGCCTAACGCCGGCGGAATTCTCAAAAAAATCCTGACCCTCAATTTGGTAAAAACCCGCCTGCCCGAAAAGCTGTCGCTTAAATTCGCGGAGTTGGCCGAGCAATTCGATACCGGTACAACCGCGCTGAAAAGTGCGGTGCTCTATCCCTTTATCGCCCTGCTCAGCGTGGCTATCTGGTTCACCTACTGGCTCAACTTCTATTTGATGGTTTTTGCTTTCGGTCTTGAAGACAAAATCGATGCCGTCAAGTGCCTGATAATATTCACCATCGGATCAGTGGGCGTACTCATTCCCACCCCGGGTTCTGTAGGCAGCTTCCATTATCTGGTAAAAATAGCAACCGTCGCCACGACCCATATTCCCGAAGACCAGGCCCTGGCTTTTGCTACAGTTTTACACTTCATGACCTTTGTCGTGGTTACCTGCGTACCTGCGGCCATTTTGTTTCTCTACAAACGCTTTTCAAAGAAAGAATAATTTCAAATGGATCCCCTAAAATTTGCCGCCCGAATCACTTCGTCTTTTGCTCTCAGTCATTTGAAAGCGCAGGCCACCGTGCTTGATGCCGGTTGCGGAGAAGGCGAGATTGCCGCCTCAATGCAGAAAGGTGGCCTCAAGGTTACAGCCATTGATAAAAAGCCGGAGGCGGCAGCCAAGACCGCAGCACTGGGCATTACTTGTAGCGTCAGCGATTTGCAGAGTTTCGAGCACGAAGCCTTCGACGCCATTCTTTGCAGTCGCTCGATACATCATATGGATCCACTGGAGCAAGCGCTGGCCAGCGCTTCTCGTTTACTTAAACACGATGGCGTTCTGTTAATCGAAGATTTTGGCTACGAGCGCGTAGATCAAAAAACTGCAGTATGGCTCTTTAATCTGGCCCAGTTAGTTGCTAAAGGCGGCCACCGCCATCAGTGGCTTTTGACGGAGCGCAAAAGCGCCAGTCGCGCTCTTGAAGCCATGGCCCTGTGGCGTAAACATCATGAAGTGGACCATCACGTCATTTCATTTGAACGAGTAAAAAATTGTCTGCTGGATCACTTTGAAATCGTCAGCGAACAAAGTGTGCCCTATCTTTTTCGCTATCTATGCGATTTGCTACCTGCCACCAAAGCCGGTGCCGAGCAGGCCGAGCAAATTTATCAGTGGGAAAGAGAACAAGCTGAAGCCGGCGGCATAGAAATGTGCGGCGCTAGAGTGATTGCTAGAAAGCGCATTTAGGCAGACTGAGTTGATTTAAGCGCGCAAATAAGTAGCCGGCAAAATATCATCAACGTAAGGATGACTCTTGCCTAAAAGTCTGAATTTGGTCGCTTCAATTTTTGCTTTTTCTGATTCAGCCGGCTTGCCTAAAGCAGTCATAGCCTTAGCATAACTGTCGTAACAACAAGCTAATCGCTTGTAGTTGTGCCGCTGCTGAAAGGCGCTGATGGCTTGCAACAGGTGCTCGACTGCCAGTTCATTTTTGTTTTGCTGCAAGCAAGCCAGGGCCATTTGATAGCGAAATTCTTCGGCTGGCCCAAGAGGCGTGTCTACAAATTTCATGGATTTTAAGAGTAAAGCTTCATTTTCAGCCTCGCGATTCAGCTTTGAGAAAACTGCAGCCAGTTTCAAAACACAGCGCAGAGTAGAGCGGTGTTCATTTGCCAATGTCTTTTCGTTAATTTCTAACGCACGCTTGAGCAAAGGTTCAGCCTCGGCCCATTGCAATTGAGCGATTGCGCAATCGGCACTATGTTCCAGAATAGGAGCAAGGCTAGCGTGGCCGGCATAAAAAGCTTTTTCTAAAATGGCAATGCCTGAAGCAAAAGTGGCGGCCGCTTGCTCAACTTGACCTAAATGCATATAGGTCTGCCCGAGCTTATCGAGAATAGCACCGCTGCTTGCATCTCCGTCTCCTAATGCTTCTTGTCTTTTTTCTAAAGACTGGCGCAGAAACTGCTCGCACTGCTGCCACTGTTCATTCTCAAAAGCTTTGTTGGCCAAACACTCTTTGGCTTGAGAGTGGTACAGCGCTGCAATTTTATTGTTAGCGTTTTGGTCTGATGAAGAAGGTAAAACAGCGGGATCTGAATCGTTCATTTTTGCTCCTGGCTAGACAGTAGTTGGCCTCCTGGTTTCCTTCGTTTAGCGCTTTACGCCTTCAAACACCTATATTGAATTTTGCGCCGGCAACTCCGAATGAATCGGGGCACGTGTTTTTGGCAAAAACGGCAAGAGTTCTTCGATCAGTAGGATAGCATCGAAATCTTCCACGACAATATATTTTGCGGCACCTAAATGACGAGCTGTAATTCGTACGCCGTCTTTCAAATATTGGGCCAAAGCAGTGGGTTCAATGCTCAGCAAAACAAAGGGAATGCCGCTGAGCACGGGATCACTCTTCACCCATTGAAGAAAATCAAAAACATTGCCGCCATTGTCTAAGTGCACATCGCTGATAATTAGATTGCAGGGGTAAGAGTGCAGGATTTCTTTGGCGAGAGAAAATCGGTCCACGACGTGAACGTCGTGACCAACTGCTTTAAGGCAAGCGACCACCTGATCTGCATGCTCTCTATTCTCTATTAACGCGACTATGCCCATAGCACCTGCCTGTGTGGTCACCCTGACAAGGTTAAAGAGGCAGCCACTAGACGACTCTGATTTGAGGGGCGTTCAGCACTTATCTCCCTGCATTATATGTCAAATCCGGAACAGAAACATAACCAAACATGGTAGCCACGCATATAAAGGACTGCAAAGCCAAGCTCTAGACACTTCAGCGCTAAGTTAAATCAAGAACACAATCAGTATTAGGGCGTGTGAGCTACACATACTCCTCAAAGCTGACCCGGTTTCGGCTTTTGACAGCGCGGACAAAAATGACTTGATCTCCCGTTTAGCCGGATTCTCTCGATGGAGGTTTTGCACTTGCGACAGGGTTTTCCCTCACGGCCATAAACCCATGATTGTTTTTGATAGTTACCATTTACACCACTGCTGTCGGTGTAATCTCGCAGTGAAGAGCCACCGGATTTAATGGCCTGAGTGAGCACCTGGCGAATATTCTCTACCAGTGGTTTAAGCTGGCCGGAAGTTAGCTTTCCGGCAGCTACAGTAGGATGGATACCGGAAAGAAAGAGAGACTCATCAGCATAAATATTGCCTACGCCAGCAAGAATATGTTGGTCAAGCAAAGCAGTCTTAACTGCCTGTTTCTTACCCTTAAAGGCATCAAGCAGATGTTTACCGGTGAGCACGTCAAGCGGCTCTGCACCAAGCTTTTGCAAAGTAGGAATAATATCTTCGAATGTTTTTCCCTTTGGTTTAAACCACAGCCTCCCAAATACTCGCATGTCTTCAAAGTGCAACTCGCGACCGCTGGCCAGCAAAAATCGCACCCGCAAGAACTTTGGTTCGGCTTTTGACTGTGCCTCCCGCACCAGTAGCCGCCCGGACATGCGCAAGTGACAGGCCAGGCCCACTCCACCGTCAAGTTCCATCAACAAATATTTGCCGCGTCTGTCCACAGCTTTGAACTTATGACCAGGTAGCGAACTGCCAAATTTTTCCACTCCAGGATAAGCAATGGATTGGTCGCGCAACACTTCCACTTGAACAATAGCATCGCCGGCAAGAGCTTTCGCCAAACCACGTCTGAGAGTTTCTACTTCAGGTAATTCAGGCATATTCTAAACTTTGCTCAAGAGAAGAAAAAGGCCGCGCCGAGAATGGCATAAATAGCCAAAAGTTGCACTCCTTCCAGCCAATTGCATTCACCATCCGTGGCGACGAATGACAAAATGATCACAGATACGACAATAGACAAAATTTCTAAAGAAGAAAAGCAAAGATCCATCGGACGGCCAATAAAATGACCAGTGAACACAATTACCGGAGCGACAAAAAGCGCAATCTGGGCGCCGGATCCAAGTGCAATATTCATTGCCAGGTCCATCTTATTTTTCATCGCCATCAAAATTGCAGTGCTGTGCTCTGCGGCGTTACCTACAATTGCCACTAAAATTACACCAATAAATATGTGATTGAGGCCGAGGGTCTCGGCTGATTCTTCTACAGCGTGCACCAAATATTCGCTTAAAATTGCTACGCCTAGTGTTGATATCAGCAAAACACCCAGAGCCCTGCGTGGGCTCCAGTGACCGATTCCAAGATCATCGCCTTTATCTTCATCAGGGCCTTGATAGAGCTGTTTGTGAGTTTTCAATGCAAAAATAAGGCTTAAAATGTAAACAACGAACTGTACTCCTGCGATCCACATGGCCAGGTTATAGTCGCCCTCTTTCGAGCGGTGTTGATTAGCCATCTGACATACGGCTGGCACAGTTAAACCTATAGCTGCCAGGGCCAGCAAAGTAGCAGAGGTGGAAGCGGCGGTGCGGTTAAAATACTGAGTGCGGTACTTGACGCCGCCGGCAAAAATAGATGCACCTAACACCAGCAAAACGTTGCCGATAATCGAACCGGTGATCGAAGCTTCCACCACATCAATCAAACCCGCGCGCAACGCCGATAAAGCAATAATCAATTCGCAGGCGTTGCCAAATGTGGCATTGAGCAGTGCACCGGCTCCCGAACCCACGCGGTCGGCTAATACTTCTGTGGCTTTTCCCATCAGACCGGCCAGGGGAACGATGCCAAGACAGGCGGTAAAGAAGATGATATAAGCGGGCCAATGCAGATAGGCGCCTATTATAGGCATAGGTATGAAAACAAGAAAAATATTGAGAATATTCTCAAAAGAAAATTTCATCTATTTACCGGCACCGCATTTAACACCACAACCGACAACTGAGCCAGAAAACAGAAACTCATCTCTGACTTACCCAAACTTTTGCTAATTACACTACTAGGAATGGAAACCCGATTAAAAGGGTAGTGAACGGAAAAACCAATAATGAATGGCTCTGAGAAAAAATTAAGTGGTCCGCCCCCCCTGCAAAAGGCCATATCGTTTACATATCGGAGTTAACATATTGCAATGACAAATTTGAAGACTGCAAACTTTACAGGGACAGCAACGGCGGGCGAAAAACCTGCCTCAACAGGGGGTAGCTCGATGGTAGCGGTTAAGTCGGCATATGTGCCGACAATGGAATGTGAAACCGAACACTTTTTGATGGCCCAGAGACAACTCGACGAAATCGCAGAGGAGATGGGTCTCGATAAAGAACTGCACGAGCGCCTCAGATATCCCAAAAGAGCCTTAATTGTTACTGTGCCCGTGCGTATGGACGACGGCTCAGTAAAATCATTTACCGGCTATAGGGTGCACCACGACGTCACTCTCGGGCCAGCCAAAGGCGGCATCCGCTTCCATCCGGAAGTAAATTTGGGCGAAGTTTCGTGCCTGGCCATGCTCATGACCTGGAAGTGCGCACTGATGGGCTTGCCTTACGGCGGTGCTAAAGGTGGCATTCGCTGCGAACCATGGAAGCTTTCACTGGGTGAAAACGAGCGCCTCACAAGACGCTACACCTCTGAAATCATCACTTTGCTCGGTCCTGACAAAGACATTCCGGCTCCTGACATGTACACCAATGAGCAGACTATGGCCTGGATCATGGACACCTATAGCATCAACGTCGGCCACACTGTTCCTTCGGTAGTGACAGGCAAACCTGTTTCTATCGGCGGGTCTTATGGTCGCACCGAAGCAACCGGTCGCGGTGTGGCTTATTGCGCCAGACGCGCGGTCAATCATTACGGCATCAAAGCCGAATCTCCAACTGTGGTGGTCCAAGGTTTCGGTAACGTCGGCTCTATTGCAGCCAAACTGCTACACCAGGCCGGTTACAAAATCGTCGGTGTATCCGATGTTCATGGCGGTATCTACAACCCGAAAGGCATCGATATTCCTCGCCTCTTTGCTTATCTCAGCGAAATGGGCAAGGTGGAAGGTTTTACCGGTTCGACACCGGTGAACAATCAAGACCTGCTCGAATTGCCATGCGATCTGCTGATACCTGCAGCTCTGGGTGGACAAATCACCGAAGCCAATGCCCATAAATTGCAATGCAAAATTGTGGTCGAAGGTGCAAACGGTCCAACTACTCCAGAAGCCGACTTGATCTTGCATGACCGCGGCATCTACGTGGTGCCCGACATCCTGGCCAATGCCGGCGGTGTAACGGTAAGCTATTTCGAATGGGTGCAGGGCATGATGCACTTATTCTGGAGCGAAGAAGAAGTCAACCAGCGCCTCGAGCAGATCATGGGCAGAGCCTGCGATCAAGTATTGGAACTGGCTACGAAAAACAAACTGAGCGCACGGATGGCGGCACTGCGTATCGGTGTTTCACGCATTGCCGAAGCCAAACGCTTGCGCGGACTTTACCCATAACTGCACGCGGAGCAGCTTAGCGACTGATAAAGGCACTGGCTGATTACTGGAGCCAGTGCCTCTTTTTTTGCACTTTTCTGATTTGACGAGGCCAATATGTGGCACAGATATGATACGCATTGCCCGCAATGCACGGGTCAGTCTATGGTAAGCACATGTTTTCATCGCGTTCATCCGCCGGTAAACAAAACACTCCTGCACCACGCAGTTTTCGCTTGCCCAAGCAATCGGTTGTGCCCAATTATACCGACGTGCAATTTTTAGCGGCCGAAGCTAATAAACAGCAGGGCCGCCAGGTGGAGCTGCCATTTTCGGTCACCGAGGGCTCACAAGAATATGTGGTCGCAGTAAAAGTAGACCACAACGTCTCCATGGATCCGGTCTGGACTCTTACGGCCGTCACGACTCAAGGCCACCAGGTAATTTTTCAGCACGCTGAGCCAGACTTGAGTATGGTCACCAATCTAGTCATGAGCGGCTGCGGTTGCGATTTGTTCTCGGACGATCTCGCCTCTGAAGCGATGATGGGGCGCGACACACTGTCCAATTTAAACCCTGTGGCCACAGGTGAAGCGCCTCCGGTGTCGGCCAATCCTACCGGCAGCCATACGGTCACCGACGCCAATGCAGTAACTTTCGACGCACCAAAACCGGGAGTTAAAGCCACTCTTGAAGGCGATCTGACAAAAATGCAGGCACCGAACTTATTGCAATCGTTGAACATGGCCAAAATGACCGGCCGCCTCGATGTCAAAGATAAAAACGAAGAAGCACGCGTATTTTTTGCAGACGGCACCGCCGTGCACGCCGAAATGAAAGACACGGTCGGCGATGATGCTTTAATTGAACTCGTCACCTGGACAGCGGGTGAGTTTCGATTCTGGCCTGATGAAACCACTAATCAAAAAACAGTGAAAAAGCGTCTTGATGCGATGCTCATGGAGGGTGTTACTCTCCTTGACCAGAACCAATATTTAGAGTCGGCCGGTTTAAAAATGGAATCGTGTCTGGTCAAACGCAATGCCATAATCTCCGAGCAAGAGTTTACCGCACGCTTGCAAAAAGGGGCACCAATTGGCCTTCAACCACAAATTGATTTTTACGAACTAATTGACAATCACAGCCAATTTTTCGATATTCTCGCCAAGCGCCCCATGCGCAAAACAGAGTACGTGCCTATCCTATTCAACTTAATTAGTTGCGGGTTGATTCAAGTTACCGACCAACAAGCCCGCTCAGCTGGTCGCGGACTGGGTATCGATGAAGGCACACTGCAAAGTGTGAGCAAAGCACTGATTCGTCAAGAAACAGGAATTTTGACCTACCCTGCTTTTCTGTATTTCTTGCAACAAGAATATCTGCGCTACGAATACTTCAACTTCCCTTTTTCCATTATTGTCTTCAGCTTGGGGCACCGCAAAGGTGGCGTCGCAGGCCCTGTTGAATCATTGCAAATATTGGCTGTTAAAAGAGCGATGCAACGCATCAGTCTGGTAAAAAGACCTATAGACATGCTCGGTCACTATGAGACTTTTGACCACAGTTTGATTTTGCCTAACTCAAACGCTAAAGCGGCTGCGGCTCTGGCGCACCGCATTGTCGATGTTTTAAGAGAAGCACCACTTTCGGCAGATATGGATCCGAGAGGAATGGTTTTTGCTTTTGGTGTAGCCGGTGTGCCGGAAGATGGTCAGGAGCTGGATAAACTTTTGTCGGTGGCTAAAGGCGCGCGTGATATGTCGAAGACGACGCAACGCATTGTGCTTGCCCGTGAAGTTATTCCGTAGAGATGGATTTTTTATGTGCCAACTGGTGCGAATAAAGAAAATTTAGCTGGTTACGCTTTGATCGCAAAATCTATTTTATGAAAATGTGAAGGATCCTTCAGGTTTTCAAAATTGGTAATTCGCCGACAGCAGTCTCAGCGGCTTCTGTGATTCATCAAAACCAACAGATTAGATCTGGCCCAAATCGCTTGACATCGCATGTGCAAACGCTAATATAGATACCTCGCTCGTCATAGCGACCTTTTCTTACTTTTTCTTTTACGGCTTGGCAAATATACGACGAACAGGTGACTGTATGCGGCACTTCGGTGATTCCGCGCAATCTTATAATTCTGGCGCAGAGAATCTCGCCACAGACGGACGCTTCGCTCCGCCTTTGTCCAAGCATGAAAAGACCGGTAACCTGGCACAGTTCATCCATGATCAATTTAGCCCGGCCAACCAATATGACTTAGCGGCCAATGTTTATGGTGGTGGAGAAAGTGCCCGCAACCAGGAACGCGAGCAGAAAAGTTTGCGCTCGATTTTGCCTCCTCTGGCACTCCGCTCTGACGCTCCTGCAGCGCGTTCTGAAGCAATTGTAGCGCCCGCAGTAAAATCCGATTTCTCTATCAGCAAACAAGAACAGACAGCTGTTCATCCTCTTCTCGCCCATCTGCGCAAAGCTGAATCGCCTAAGCCCGAAGCCACAATTTCGATGGACTTCCGCAATCCGCTCTACAAATCAAATGACTTGGTGACACGCAACAATGATAGAGCCGATGCCTTCAGCGCCGACAATTGCTATCAAACTATTTCAATCAATCCACAAGATGGCACCACTAAAACCATTACTACGTTGCCTGACTTATCTTCCACTAAAATTCATACCAAAAACGCCGACGGTTCATCTATCGCCTACACCGATGGGCTAGGCCGCACGGTTAGCGAAAATCGTTACAACGCCGAAGGCAAACTAATGATTTCTACCAGCACCGAATTCGGCAATGGTGAACATTCGGCAATACCATCGCGCAAAGTAATTAAGACAGCCAGTGAAACAATAGAAGTGACAATGGACAGCACCGGTACTGTGCTGCAACGCGTAGCGGTACCTTATTCTGACTTAAGCAGAAATGCCTGATTTTGCCAGAAAGATAAAACAGATAACTGTTGCCGTTACTCAAGGTGATATCACCAGGCAAGATGTAACAGCCATAGTTAACGCCGCCAACTCTTCACTTATGGGTGGAGGGGGAGTGGATGGTGCTATTCACAGAGCTGGTGGCCCTGCGATTTTAGAAGAGTGTAAGCAAATCAGATCCATGCAGGGTCAGTGCGCGCCAGGAGAAGCTGTCATCACATGTGGTGGCAATTTAAAGGCCAAGTATGTGATTCATACTGTAGGGCCAATCTGGAGGGGAGGAAGCACGAACGAATCTACTGTACTTAGAAATGCCTATCAAAACTCCCTGCAGCTGGGTGTCGACAATGAAGTTAGTATTATTGCTTTTCCGTCGATCAGTACCGGCGCTTATGGCTACCCCTTGCAAGCGGCAGCCCAAATAGCTACCACCACCGTGAGTGATTTTATTGCCAACTTGGCAGAGCAAGAAACCTTGCAAGAAATCCGCTTTGTGCTTTTCGACAGCCGCACTTTTGATGCTTACAAAGATGCGCTGGAAAATCTGGGGATGTCTCTATCGTAGTTGAAACTTGGCGATCATGGCTCTGGTTGCGCATTACGATTTGGTTCTCGGATATGATATCAGGCTGCCTTAGTATT
>JADYXQ010000136.1 GCA_021772135.1 Candidatus Obscuribacter sp. | reverse complement strand
TTTAGCTCCTTCCGGCGACAGTTCTGCACAGGCCGCTGCCGCTGCTCCCGCCACCGCTCCAAGTGCCGACCTTTCTCCAATGAAACTGGGCGACGATGAGCCTGTTTCTGCAACTCCGGCTCAGCCGTCAGCTGAGGGCGAGTCCACTACTACTTTTAAAATCCGCGCCACTGAAGATAATAAATTACCGAACGGCACTGCTCCGGCCGAAGGTCTGCCTTCAACCAGCGTCAAGCCCGGTAAGGCTGAAAAGCAAAAAAAAGGCAACAACCTCGGCCACAGCCTGACTGAGACCGCCCGCGATGTAAACGCCGTTCCGCTGGCATTGATTCAAAACGAAGATGAAACAAAATCGAAAGCAGAATTTTTAGAGACCAGCGAACAAAGACAAATTGCCGCACTCTGGGACGCTACTCTGAACCGCTCCCCTGATATTCAATTTGTGGTGCAAAAACTGGTGCCGAATAGTGACAAGGGTCATGCCGCCACTGTTATGGCTCGCGCCTTAAGCGGCGTGCTGGCCGGTTCAATTGGTGCTGCCGGTATCTTCGCGCCCACCCAGGGCACCTACATCATGCAAAACTTCAGCCAGCAGGCCCTCGGTCAGGTAATGGGTGTTGTTGAACGCAGAGATCAAAAAATGGCTCAGTTGGGGCAATCCGAACTTATCGCCCTCTATGATTTGGTGCGCCGAACCTCGGACAAGTTGGTCGATAACTATCGTCTCTACAAGAAAAATGTGATCACTCTCAATCGTGCCACCACTGATTTTGAAGAGTTGAACAATATGATGAAAGAGGCGCGTGCCGGTCAAGACGCCGCCAAACAATTAGAGATGGAATACACAGTGCGCAAAGCGCAACGTGACGTCATCGGCATCAGTGATGATATTCACCGCTATCGCCAGGGTCTCGTTGATATGGCCGGTGCAGATGCAGTGGGCAAGCTCGATGTAGCTGTGCAAGACGAATTGCAAAACCTCGGTGAAAGCACCGCTGGTTCAGCTCTGGCAGATAAAGCCGCAAAAGACAAAACCTTATAAACTGAAAATCGAGTGACAAGCGCATGCGCATTAATCAACGTTGGTTCGTCTGGCTAATTTTAGCCCTGTGCGTGCTGGCAGTTCCAGCTGCGGTTCTCACTCAAAGCGCAGGCGGTCAAGATCGCGACAGCAATAAAGATGATTCTTCGTCTTCATCGGATGGCATCATGAATCGCTTTCGTGACCACATTCAAGTGGTGCGTTTAAGCGGCATGATTATCGACAAAGCCGACGGTTCGATTTTCACATCATCGGCGGGAACTTCCAGTTCAGTTTTAAAAGAATTACGCAAAGCGCTGAAATCGAAAAAAGTCAAAGCTGTGCTCTTGCGTGTTAATTCGCCAGGCGGCACAGTGCCTATGTCGCAAGAAATTCACGAAGCAATTTTGGAGCTAAAAGAAAAAGGCAAACCGGTAGTGGTATCAATGGGTGATGTTGCTGCTTCAGGCGGTTATTACATCGCTTGCGCCGCTGACAAAATCGTAGCCAATCCGGGCACATTGACCGGTTCCATTGGTGTGATTATTAATCTGATGAACCTCAAAGGATTGACTGACAAAGTCGGTCTAGAACCAGAAGTAATAAAGTCTGGTCTTTTTAAAGACATCGCTTCGCCCTACAGAAAAATGACCAAAGAAGAGCACGATATTTTGCAGGCGCTGATTATGGATTCATATGATCAGTTCACTACCGCTGTGGCGAACGGCCGCAAAATGCCCATTGAAAAAGTAAGAACCATTGCCGATGGCCGCATCTATTCTGGTCGTCAGGCTCTCAAACTAGGTCTTGTCGATGAGCTTGGTTCGTATACCGATGCTCTGGCATTATTGCAAAAAATCAGCAAAGAACGCTTGCAGTTGAAAAATGATCTGGCCGTTGACGACAACGACAGCGGCAGCTTCTTGGCCAACTTGATGGAAGGCAGGGTGCAACTGGGCGCACCAAATGCGGCAGCTACTCCGCTCGATAAATTTATTCCGGCGCAACTGAACGCCGAGCTAAACAAACAGCCGCTCTGGCTCATGCAATAACGGAAGTCAAAACCGCAGTGGCAGACCAAACTGAAGCTGAGAATAATGACGCGAACAATGCTGCAGAAACACCGGTTTCGCCGCACAAACGTATTTCTGAAAGTGATCCTCGAGAACTGGAGCAAGCGTTCAGGCAGGTATTGATTCAAACACCCCGCGAGGGTCAACAGGCTGTCGAAGCTGATCCGCTGGTCGACCTGGAGATAACCGGGGCGCACGAACAAAGTAGCGGCAAAGCCAGAGGCGTTTACAAAAATCGCTTTAATCTCTGGGCCGACATTTTCTATGGTGTACTGGTTGCTCCCCGGCAAACAATGCTTATCTTGAGCGACTCCACACGCTTTCCTGCCAGCCTGGGAAACCTAGCTGGTGCGGCCCTTCTCGTCGTTCTAGCCATAGCCTCTCCGGCATTTTTACGCTTTAGAGCCGACGGATCTTCTCAGAGTATGCTTGCTTGCTTTGTCTTTCTCTTTTCAGGAATGGGTTACTGGGTGACGCTTTCATGCATCCTCTATTATCTCAGCATCTTCTTGCGTGGTCACCGCTTGAGCTTCGGCAATGCTTTTATCGCTACCGGCTGGGCCTTCCTACCTTTTGCCTTTTTCGGCCCAGTGGCCTGCCTGCGCCACACTCCCCTGTTCTTTTTTGTCGCTGCCTTACCGGCCTTGTGGTTTGTTGCTCTCCAGTGGATCGCCTTTCAAACTTCATTGCGAACAACCGGTATAAAGCTGACGCTAATTTGTCTGGTGGTGCCGCCGATTATCACTCTGATTTATTTGTTCTGGGTTGGTTTGGCCTGTTTTGCCACGCTTTCTCAAGCAATCAGAGCTTACAATTAGTTTGATGTCCAGCACCGATTTAGAGCCTCAGTTGCCCCTGGTTGTCGCCGTCGTCGGGCCCACTTGCTCGGGCAAAAGCAGTCTGGCTATTACTATTGCTCAGAAGCTCGGCGGCGAAGTGGTCGCCTCCGATTCGCGCACCATCTACAAATATATGAATATCGGCACGGCCAAACCATCTTTAGTTGAGCAGGGCGGCATCAGGCACCACATGCTCGACATCATCGAACCTGACGGGACTTATACTGCCTCACAGTACAAAAGAGAGGCAGGGCAAGTACTTTCAAACTTGATCGCTGAAAACAAAATTCCAGTTATTTGCGGCGGCACTGGTTTTTATGTCAGAGCTTTGCTGGAAGGATTGCGCATGCCAGAAGTGGAGCCACAAGAAGAGTTGCGTGCCGAGCTTGCTAAAGTGGCAGAGGAGCACGGTATTGAGCATTTACGTGAAATTTTGCGCCAGCTTGATCCGATATCGGCAGAAAAAATTGGTGTGAACGATCGCTTTCGTTTGATTCGCGCCATTGAAGTTTCACGTGTTTTAAATGTGCCTTTTTCACAAGCAGCCAGTCGCGAACCGGTGCCTTATAACGTAGTCTGGATAGGCCTTACAGCCAATCGCCGCGAGCTCCTCAAAGAGCGTATTATCGAACGCATTGATGTGCAATTAGAAAACGGTCTGCTAAATGAAGTGCAATCTATTTATGCAAAATATGGGGCGACACAAGCTCTTACAAACACAGTGGCATACAGTGAATTGATTCAGCATATAGATGGTCACCTGACACTCGAAGAGGCTCGCGATCAAATCATCAAACACTCCACAGCGCTGGCCAGGCGGCAGCTTATCTGGTTTCGCGCCAATGCAAAAACAAAGTGGTTTGCCATCGATGACGATGTTGAAAGCGAAATTATTGATGGCAGTTTGCGTGAAATATCTGCACAGTCGAGGTGAACGGTAAAATAGTCTTTTGATAATGTAAGACTAGACGCCATCGCATTAAGAGTTATACTAGAACCATGCGTCAAGTCGCTATATCAAAACGGAATCCTTGAATAGGCGTTTTTGAATGAAGCTAACTAACAACCAGGAAGTAAGAGAAGTACCTCTTCCCTTCAGTGATGGCCTTCTTTCAGCTAAATTGTGGAAAGTCAAAAATCGATTTGTTGCCTCTGTGCCCGAGCTCGGTTTGAGCTGTTATGGCGAATCTGATACAGAAGCATCCTTCAGACTTTTCACGGCTTTGCTCAAATACTACAGGCAGTTGAAAGCGCATAAAGAGAAGTTGGGTGAGAAAGGTTTGAATCACCTGGTCGTACTTACTAGATGGATGGAAGGTATCGAAAAACGCATGTCCGGTGGCTCCACTGCCGACCCGCGCAGCCAGCGAGAAAGTAACCTGGTCACTCTTTCCTCTCGCAGACCTCGTTTCTAAAACAAGTTTTTGTAAACTGAGATTTATTGGTGAGCGAATCCACGGTCGCGCATCACTATATCGAGCTTCATTTTGTGCAGTCCGGCTTCTAGACCGACCGGATACTGGTGCGGATTGAGGAGCCGCAAAATCGATGGGTGGAAACTCTGCAAACGCATGTGGCGCAACGCTCTGCTTTCTTCGAGAGTGGGCTCGTTATAGACCAGCTTGCCGCCTCTAAAAATCGGCACCAGCAGATCTTCGTAAATTGCTTGAGCCGAAATGCTTTTTCTTCTTGTAAAATCGATCGGATCAACAATGACCGGTTGCTCTAAATTTTCGGCAATGGCATCATTTTGACAGTCAAAGATCATGTCGGCGATGAAGCGCTTATCACCCATACGGCCATCCTGGTGGGCGTCTTGAGCCAGGTAAAAGCGACGCACCTGGTGAATGCCCGGGGTAGAAATTTTGATTACCTGTTCGGAGAGTTTCAATCGATATTGCCAGCTAGTGTCGACAGTATCTTCGGCTTGGTCGCGTACGCACGAGAGTTTATAAACGCCGCCTAAAGCCGATTGATCTGAAGCAGTGACAAGCTTCGTACCGACGCCCCAGACATCGATTGCGGCACCTTGATCGATGAGCGAGGCAATCACCGCTTCGTCCAGATCGTTAGAGGCGACAATCTGCGCTTGTAAAAATCCGGCGGCATCAAGCATTTTGCGCGCTTCAGCACTTAGGTAGGCAAGGTCACCCGAATCAAGGCGCACACCGGCCAGTTCATGACCGCAAGCCCGCAGCTCCAGACCTACTTTTATAGCGTTGGCCACACCGGCCAGCGTATCGTAAGTGTCTACAAGAAAAATGCAATTGTTGGGCATGGCGCGAGCATACTCACGAAAAGCAGTGAGCTCGTCGTCATACGACATAACCCAACTGTGCGCGTGAGTGCCCTTCACCGGAATACCGTAAAGTCGGCCGGCCAAAACATTGGAGGTGGCGTCGCAGCCGCCTAAATAAGCTGAGCGGCTGGCGCTCAAACCACCGTCGATACCTTGAGCGCGGCGCAAACCAAACTCTAGAACTTCTTTGCCCTGGGCAGCTAACTTTAGTCTGGCCGCTTTTGTGGCAATCAATGTCTGAAAATTGATGATATTAAGCAAAGCGGTTTCGAGCAATTGGCAGTGAATGATGGGGCCTCTAACGCGCACCAATGGCTCGTGGGCAAAAACAACTTCACCTTCGGCAACGGCATCGATATCGAGAGTCAATTTTAAATCGCGCAGATAATCAAGAAATTCCGCGCTGAAAAGCGGCTTGTGATCAGAGCCTTGAAGCTCAGCCAGAAATTGCAAATCTGCTTGTTCGAAACGAAAATGTTCAACAAAATCAATTAAGTCAGAAAGTCCGCCGGCCACAGCAAAGCCACCATTAAAGGGGTTCTTGCGAAATGACATATGAAAAACCGCTTCCTTGCTCATGGTGCCGGTGGCAAAATAACCGTAAGCCATGGTCAGTTGATAGAGATCAGTCAGAGTTGAAAGAGCGACCCGGTAGCGTGCGCTTGGCCGACCGGCCTGTTTGTCATTGAGGGCTGCGGAAGCTGGGGAAATAATTTCTGTCAAAATAGACGCCTTTTTTTAGACAATTTTTTGAACTAAATCAAAGTGGTAAACGTTTATATAAATGTTGGCTGTTTAAAAGTTTACTCCTACCATCGGCATGCTTGTGAAAATAGTCATCATTGTCGCTATTTGCGGCTTCGTTTCAATCTCTTCAGCTTATTTAGCTTCACCGGCAGCCTCAGCTGAGAACCTGGGGGCACCCCTGCTGTTTCAACCCAGCCAATATTCGGGCGCCGAGGCCAGTGGCCGCCATGTGACCTATAAATATGAGGGCAATCTGGTTTCGCGTAAGTTTCATCAGCCCAATTGTCCTTACACACTAATGATGTCGAGGTCCAGAAAGGTTTATTTACCCACGATCAAACTGGCGCGGGCGCAAGGCTATAAAGCCTGTCGTTTTTGCCTTCCGGCCGCCAGTCGCACGGTACACGCCTATTTGATCAAAGCCCCAGACGCCGGTGAGTACGAAAATAGCAATAGCGATATACACCATGACATTTCAAGATGAGAAGACCTTGGAGATATCCTCGCTTAGCAGTAAAAGGGCGCGCCGGTCTGTGGTATAACCGAATCTGAGGGACGGTTACTAACGAGCTATACCTATGACTTTTCAACTTCTGGAACAGGACATGGCCAATGCAATTGGTTTTGTCATGGACCGCACAGTAGATCCACCGAAATTCCTGGCCCAGGGTTTTCTGATATCTAAGAGCAGATTCGTCACCACCGCCGGTAACGTGTTTCATTACACTGACGCCCCATGGGCGCTGACAATTTATTTCCCCCATCCGGACATTACGATGGGTGTCAAAACTCTCAGTTTGCACAACGATTTTGACAAAGTGCAAGCACGGGCGCAGTATCTCGCCCAGACAAACTCTCCTGGCGAACTTTTGCCATTCCTGGCCAATGACATGGCCCTTATGGTGGTGGACGGCAATGTGCCCGAGCTCATGCCTGAGAAAGTAGCCGAACTCGGTCGTGCCCTTTCACTGCCATTCAAAAAAGATGGGGTAGAGTCGTCAGGCAACATCCGCGGTCAGGAATTCTTGCAAGTCCTCAACACTCTTTTAGAGCAAAAACGTTCCGGACTGCTCACCTTGATTGACGCTCGCAATATACCTGTTGCTCGACTGCAGTTGGCCAATGGTGCCATTCCTCTGGTTTATTATCGCCAGCCTGAATTATTGCCTGCTTACGCATTTTTTGAACTGGTTAGCAAGAAACCAGCCTTTGGATTTACTTTTGAACCTGAAGGCACTTTCCCTTGGCCCGATGTAGCGCCGATTAACGCCCCTGCCGAGCGCTTAGTCTGGGAAGGCATGCGCCGCGCCAATGAACTCGATAGTGTCTATGACCAACTGGGCGGCAGAGAAGCTCGCTACCAGCGAGTGGTACAGTCTTATGATCCTTCGACATCATCAGAAGAAATTCGCTGGATGGTCAGTCGTTTATGGGAAGCCATGGACGGATTTCTCACTCTGGAAAAATTAGCAGAGCGAGTAGGCTCTGATAGTTTCACCGTGCTTGTAGCGGTGCGTGAACTGGTTAACCGAGGTGTCGCCTCACAAATCAATAAGCGCACGCCTTTCCATTGCAACGGCACTGTGGGCCCGCCTTTGACTTCACACACCGATTTTGAAGTGCATAACTGGGACAACCTGCAGTGTTTTTATCTTGATCCGCTTTCGGGCAAACCAATCTGGTTGCAAGGCAACTATTTCGGCAGTGCCAGCGCCGCTCAGCCTAAAAATATGTTGCACACCGTGCCGGTTCCGCCAGATAATGCCGGCGCCTTGGTTTGCAAAGACTATAAGTTAATCGGCTTACATAGCGGCCCCCAGACAGTAAAATCTGGCATGCCTGCACCACCGGTGAAGTGCTACCAATTTATGTGGATGGGTGCGCTACTCGATATGAGCAGCAAAAAAATGCGCTCCACCACAGATATAGAAAATGATGATGGCCTGGGTGGCCTGCGCACCAAACTCGATGCTGACGTAGTAGCCGCCTCTCAGCCTGAAGGCGGCAGCGAGCGCATTGCTTGCCCGGTTTGCTTTACTCAAAATTTCGCTTACGGCCCTTGCACCAATTGCGGCAATATCATCGATGCGCCGCCTCCTGAGCCAGATACAAGCTCGGTTAAAGGCAAGGCCTCGGCTGCCGTTAAGGTAATGCAAAAGAAAACCGGCTTGACCAAAAAGCAACTAATCATTGCTGCTTCAGTGCTGGTGCCGCTTTTCCTTATTACGTTGCTGAATTTACCTAAGCCACCGGCGGTAGTGACTAAAGATCCTACTCAACCGGGCACCACCACCGGTACTTCTGTTCCGGGTCATCCCAATTCCGAAAAAGCAACCGAACTGGCTGTTAAATCGGCTGGTTTCAAAGTCAATCCAATTAACGACCACTGGTATGAAGACACCAGCGAAATTACCAAGCCTAATCCGAGCTTTGGTATCTACTCCAACCTGGCCAACCAGAAAATTATCTTGACCGAATTCGGCGACACATCGCCGGTGAATAATTTGGCTGCTTTTGTCGGCAAACCACCATATACAGATGTGAAATCTGCTGAAGGTCGCGAGCCGATTGTCCAGCAAGGGAAACAGGTGCTTGGTGAAGGCACTCTCAACTGGATTATCATGCACGGCCCCAACAAGGATGGCGATGACAAAAAAGTCTTACTGGCTTCCTTCTTATCGATCATTCCAGGCAAATCATTCCTGGTTGTCGGCCAGCCGCTCAGTTTAGAAAGCAGCATGAAGTCTTATGATCCAAAGGTTGCCATTGCCGTAATCGATCAGTTGGCTTCAGACCGAACCACTCTAGCTGCGCAAGACGATGATGCCGATGCAGACGAAGTCGATGAAGACGGCGCACCGGCTAAAGAGGCATCAGACGCTGAAATCACAGCTTTCTATGCGCAGGTTAAAGACGCTATTAAAGAAAAACTGGTTTTGCCTGAATTTGCTCAACAAGAGTTGAAGAAAGAAAAAGGCAAACGCAAGAAGTGGAAAATCAGACTTACTGTGGGCGTAGACGCTGACGGCAACGTTAAGCGACTGGAAAAACAAGCTCTAGTGGAAGAAGATCAAGAAAAAATCTCGAGCGCTCTGCAAAGAGCTGTAAACGCTGCAGCACCATTCAAAAAAGTGCCGCACACGAAAAAGCCTGAGTTGATTTTCCTGGTTAAACTATCTGCCGACAAAGTCAAGGTTGAAGTACCCGAGAGCGATACCGGTCTTTAGCCTAGCTATAAAACTTGAATCTCGGAGCCAGGAAAATAGTGGCTGAGAATCTGGCGATAGTTTTGGCCGGCCCGGGCAAAACCCTGGGCACCGGTTTGTTGCAGACCGACACCGTGACCAAAACCAAGGCCGAAGATAGTCAGATTATTTAGTAATCCCAGCTTGTCTTCACCCTGCTCAAAAAAAATGCGGGCACTACTCAGCCGGGCCAGTTTCACATCGGCATTGGCAAAAGCTTTGCGAATAACAAGCTCTTTGCTGACGTGCCAATCACCGCTGCTGGTCTTTATTTTTAAAGTGATGGCAACGCCCGAAACACCACGTTTTAAAACTTCAAAGCCTTGAATATGACCGAATTCGCGCGATTTTGGCGGCACCACATATGGTGCAGTATCGGCAGTGGCCGCTAACTTCTCCACCACATGATGCATGTGCGCTTCCAGAGCGTCGGCAGATAAGTGCACTTTCCAGTGAAATTTTGGTGTCCAGCTGTCGGCCGAAATCTGCTCGTGCTTGACGGCCACTGCATTATACAGGTAGCGCAAAAATGCTTCAGAACCGGCCGGCACTGCAAATTTACCTTCCGCCACGCCTTTTAAATATGGCAGTGGTGCCGGTGGGAAAGCACCGCTTTGCGGATCGGAAAAACAATTTTCATAATTTTCAGTATGGCCGCCGGCATTCGAACTAAAGAGAGCCAGCAGCGGCTCCCCATTGTAAGCGAGCACCTGACCGGCAGTGGCAACTACTGCATGCTCGATGCGTGGGTCGATGGCACCGAGTCCGGCAAAATACTGGCAGCAAAGAAACGAATCGCACACATTGGTTTGATCTAAATCGTGAGGCAATCTTGGTTTAAGAGCATAAGTGCGCGCCGCCAGAGCCTGGCACTTGAGCGCCTCAGGGTGATAACTGGCCGGCATTTCGGCTTCGAGTACACCACGCAGATATTGGTCAAGGCCAACTTGCAGTGATACTCGCAACTTGCCTTTCAAATTAGCAACGCGAATTTTGCCCAGGTAGCTTGGATGAGCGCTTTTACCACCGGCGCGTTTAATCGAAGCTACGGTAATGGCACTGCGGGCAGAAAAAATCAGCTGATTGTCTTTTGTTTGAAAACTGCCGCCGGGCCACGAAACTGCCAGGCCAGCACCTTGAAGCTTGAGCTTTAAAGGCAAGCTCGTCGGCACAAAGCCATGCCCTCCTGCAGAGCCGGAAGAATCTATGGCCAGAGCGGCAGCCTGAAGTTCAACTTCTCTGTGGTTCAGAGTAGTGAGATCTGAATTTGATAGCGCGACCCAGATTTGCATTGACTTACATTGACATCAAATCGGGTTTTAAAAGTGGCGGAGCAGGAGGGACTCGAACCCCCAACCCCTTTCGGGGCAGCCGCTTTCAAGGCGGTGTCTTCATCCAGCCAGGTCTACTCCACATATGACGGCTTAGCTGATAGTTGTTATTCTACAATATCCACGCCATTAAAATATCCAGGCGTTAAGGTAGTCAACGCTTCACGCCCACGGCTGCCAAGTGAAATTGAATAAAATGAAAAATCCGGCGGAACAACCTAAGAATAAAAATCAAGATCGCCTTGATCAAATTTTAGTAGGCCGCAATTTATTTCCTTCTCGAGAAAGCGCCCGCACTGCCATTATGGATGGTGGCATACTGGTCAACGGCGCGAAGCTAACAAAACCCGGTCAGGCAGTCAATATTGATGCCAATATAGAAGTGGTGGCAAGTTATGTGCGCTGCCTTTATGTCAGCCGTGGCGGTTTAAAATTAGAAAAAGCATTGCAGCATTTTGCCATCGCCGTAAGTGGGCGAACCTGCCTCGATGCCGGTGCTTCTACCGGTGGTTTTACTGATTGTTTACTAAAAGCCGGTGCCGCTTTTGTTTATGCTGTCGATGTTGGTTATGGACAGCTAGACTGGTCTTTGCGCAGTGATGAGCGGGTGCTCACTGTAGAGCGCACCAATATTCGCTTTCTTACAGCAGAAAAACTTTATGGCGACGCGCCGGGCAAAGTAAAAGCCACTCTTGCTGTAGCCGACGTCTCATTCATTTCAGTGACCAAAATTCTCGACTCAGTAATAAGTTTGCTCAGTGAGCAAGAGAAAGAATTGGTACTGCTCATAAAACCGCAGTTTGAAGCCGGTCGGGAAAAAGTAGGCAAAGGTGGCGTTGTGCGCGAGCCCGCTGTGCACGTTGAAGTTTTGCAAACAGTGATGGATTTTGGCAAAAGGCAAAATTTGAAAATTTGCGGTCTGACTTATTCACCTCTGAAAGGTCCATCAGGCAATATCGAATATTTGCTCTGGCTCAAAAACAACGGTGCCGAGCAACAGGTTTCGGCCCAGGCAACCGTTGCCGAAGCCTTTGCCACTTTATAAAATCACGGCGATTTCCTTGAAATCTTCCACCATGGTAAGAAAATCAGCCACGGTTTCTGCGGCGCCTGCGCCGCTATGGCTGCAGGCAAGAGCAATGAGCTCACCATAAGTGATGGCCGCATTAGCCATAATTACCTGCACTAAAATATAGGCAAGCTCGCTCAGATCAACGTAGCGCGCTTCGTGATCACCGCTGCGCAAAGCCAGAACCCAAGATGGTTGCACTTTTTGCCGGCGAGGCAGTTTTTCGTCGTGTTCAATTTTGCCGACGATTTCACCGATGGGATATTTGTAAGCGCGGGCGATTAGTGTGGGATTAAGCTGCGGCACAGAGCCGGCAAAAACCTGCAAGTCTGAAAGTAGATATTGGACATCTGCGGTAGAGGAGGCTGCCGCTACGTTGACTTCGCTATTTGATTCCATTGCTTCCAGTTCAATCCATTCGTAGTCGGCCAGTTCGGGCAGGAATGGATGCTTTAGCCTGTAAGCTTCAGTGGACTGATGTTCAGATAGAAATTGCGAAAACTGGCTCGCTGCCTGATTGAGATTAAAATGCGCCGGAGGCATGGTTTCCATATAATTGTGCACGGTGGCATTAAAATGCTTGCCCAAGATTTTTTTGCAATGAGGATAAATGGAAGCCATCAAATCGAGCCGTCCAAGCTCTATCAACGAAGCGTAGAGCTTCACCCCGCGCACATCAATGTGTTTAACCAGAGACGGATGAATACCATCCTGGACAGTTTCACCGGCAAGAAAATTTTCGCGCTTAGACCGGCGAGTCCAGAGCAATGTCAGAGCTAATTCGATATCACGTAAGCTTGGCGCTTCCACTGTTCACTTCTTTTTCTTCTTCTTTCTTTTACTTTAAGCGCAAGCGGCAATGCTGGGTCGCACTCGCATGACGATATCGCGAATTTGTGCCAGCTCAGCCAGTATTTCGCTGAACTGCGGATAATTCTGATCGCGCTCAAGCATGATTGCTTTTACGTCTGTGCGTTTGAGCACATATTCGAGCAGTTCGAAAACAGGTTCGATTACAGGTGCGCCGTGAGTATCGATTAACAACTCATCGCCATGACTGTGACCGGCCACGTGAATTTGCACCGTGCGCTCCAGGGGCAATCTGTCTAGATAACGATAGGGATCGAAATTGTGATTGACCGAATTGACATAGACATTGTTGACGTCGAGAAGCAAACCGCAGTCGGCTTTTTCAAGCACCTGAGCGAGAAAATCAACTTCTTCCATTTGATCGCCGGGCATTTCCATATAGTAGGAAATGTTCTCCAGTAGAAAAGGGCGACCGACAACATGCTGGGCTGTCTTGACTCTTTTGACCACATGCTTGAGAGCCTCGGCCGAGAGCGGCAGAGGCAGGAGATCGTGTAGATAGGAATTTTCAATGGAAGTAAAACAGAGGTGATCGCTCCACCAGGGAGCATCAATTTTATTGAGCAGGCGCGAGATGGAGCTCAAATAATCCTGGCTCAGCTCATCAGTGCTGCCTATGGAAAGGTTGACACCATGTGTCACCAGTGGAAACTTTTCAAGTGCGTCATCGAGACGCTGGCGGGTCTTGCCGCCCAGGTCCATATAATTTTCGGGTACTAGCTCGAGCCAATCGATGGCATCTTTATTGACCATAGTCTCAGCGGCTAACTCACGCCTTAAACCAAGCCCAACACCAAGGTTAGGCATTTGTTTTTTGGCGGTGAGAAAGCCGCTAGACATTTTTATGGTTCCTAAAAAAAATTCAGTCAGCAGGCCGGCCCGCTGACTAGTGAATCTTACTTAGTTTCTTTTGTTTCTTTTACTTCTTTAGTTTCTTTGGTCTCTTTGCTGGTTTTGCAAGATCCTTCTTTGCCTTTGCAAGAAGCATCTTTGCCTTTTTCTTTGCACTCTTTAGCGCAATCTCTGTCTTTCTTGGAGACTTTGATTTTCTTTTCAGTTTTTACAGTTTTTTCTGTTTTAACTGTGTCTTTGTCAGTGGTTGTTGGTTCGTCAGCAGCGCGAACTGCTCCGTTTACGGTAAGACCGAGAACTGCTACGAGAGCTGCTGCTAATTGAGTCTTCTGCATTTAGACCTCCAGAAGTGAATGTGTACATTGAAGACTTCCCAAAACACTGTCTGAGTAAGTACATCAACATGTGGGTCATGCTAGTACAAACTGATTAAAAGCAGTACTTGCGGAGGTTATGAGTATGTAAGAGACGGTATAGCTCGACTATAGCGAGGTTGCGGGGTGCAACGTATCTTAATGAACGGGCGACTTGTCAACAGCTCGAGCAAGTTTTAGCGTCAATCAGCGCTCAGGTAAGAATTATTATTTATCCTGTCTCTTATATCTAGTAAGCTTAGGAACGATTTCACTCACTTACTAAAACCATACTGATGACCCAGACAACGATTCACACCTATTTTCAGCAAATTTTTGAAGACTGGGTAGAGGCCGGACGTTTTCCCGAATCTACGGTAGAGGCCTGCACGCCTACTCTAGCCAGCAAACTGGGCATACCAGCAGAAAAGTTTTCTTTCGATTCTTTTGTGCACTCAAGCCAGACTCCTGAATGGACCTTGAAGCCACTGAATTTTGGCACCGAGTTGGAAGGCTCGCTCTTTATCTATCTGCCGGCCCATTGGTCTGGTTTTGAAAAACTCGATAATGCCATTCAAGTCTCCGATAGCGGTTTCGTTCGTCAGACTATCTATTTGCTCGACAAAAATTCCTGGCGTGAAACTTTACCTGACTTTTTCAAGCAAGGCGAAGTCAGTGCTTTTGTTTACTACTTGATACAACCACCGTCTTATCATCAGTGGATCTGTTGCGTCGAGCAAGACCAGCGCGTTTGGGTCTACGGATTTTATTCCACCGAAGACAAAGTGCTGGTTACCAAAGCTGATGCCTCGGACAAAGCCCTGCTGGAAGTTCAATTAATCTCGCTTATCAATTCAAATCCGTTTTACGGTTTTGTTAAAACACCCTGAGAAGTTGATCAATAACACTGTCCTGAATTTTCTCTATCTTCATGGTTTTGCTTCGTCGCCGGCTTCGCGCAAAGCAAAATTTTTCCAGGGGAAAATTGAAGGCGAGAGCTGGCGATATATTGCTCCCGATTTGAACGTGCCGACTTTTGAGCAACTCTCAATGGCCAGCCAAATTGAGTTGGCACAGGCCTCGGCCGGGCAGTTTGGGCCCGGTCCACTAATACTGGTAGGTTCCAGCATGGGTGGACTTTTAGCGGCTCTGCTGGAAGGCAAAATTGCCAATGTGGCGGCTTTGATATTGCTTGCTCCAGGTTTCGGTATCACTAGAAGGTGGCCTCAGATAATTGGTGGTGAGGGCATGGACGCCTGGCAAGAAACCGGGGCCAGACAATTTTTTCACTATGGTGCGAACGCTGAGAAGGCTTTGCATTTTACCTTTACTCACGAGCTGCAAAAGATTCAGACAGAAAACTTCCAGGTCAACACACCCACCATTGTCTTTCACGGCGTCAACGATGAAACAGTTCCGCTAGAGCATTCTAAAGTCTTCGCTGCAGCAAATGAAAAACTGGTTGAGCTGGTGCAATTGAATGATAACCATGAGCTTGCGCAGGCCCTCGATCAAATCTGGCACGACAGTATGACTTTCTTGCAAAAACACAATATTGCCCCTCGCACTGCCAGCGATACTAGCCATCGTTAAAGCCGTGCCTTAGATTACAGGCAATTTATCAGACTCGTTTCTATAGCAAAGAAAAAGGCCTCGGCGAACCGAGACCTTTTTTAACTGTTCAATTAACTACTGAGTCAATCGCTCAATTATTCGCCCATTCCACTGCTATCTTCGCCCATTACTGGGGTTGAAGCGGCTTTAGTGCGCTTAGCGCCTGCGCGTTTCGCTGGCTTCTTAGCGCCGGCTTTTTTAGCTGGAGCTTTTTTTGCGGCAGCTTTCTTAGGAGCTGCTTTTTTAGCGGTAGCTTTCTTAGGAGCTGCTTTTTTAGCTGCGGTCTTTTTAGCGGCGGCTTTCTTAGGAGCTGCTTTTTTAGCTACGGTCTTTTTAGCGGCTGCTTTTTTAGGAGCTGCTTTTTTAGCGGTAGCTTTCTTAGGAGCTGCTTTTTTAGCTACTGTCTTTTTGGCTGTAGCTTTCTTAGGAGCTGCTTTTTTGGTTGCAGTCTTTTTGGCTGTAGCTTTTTTAGGAGCTGCTTTTTTAGCGGTAGCTTTCTTAGGAGCTGCTTTTTTGGCAACGGCTTTTTTAGGAGCAGCTTTCTTAGCTACAGCTTTTTTAGCAGTAGATTTTTTAGGAGCTGCTTTTTTAGCGGTAGCTTTTTTAGGAGCAGCCTTTTGGGTTGCTTTCTTAGCAGCAGCCTTTTTAGGCTTAGCTGCTGAACCGGTTGACTCTTCAGCCATAGCGGCAGCAGGAGAGATCTTTGCTCTCTTAGTGGACTTTTTCTTGGTTGGCTTGGTTGCCATGTATTTTTCCTCCCTTGGAAATCAATCAGGTGGGCAGGAACTTTCACAGACACAAGCCGGAAAATAGTTCCTAATTGAAGCGGGCGATCTAGGCGATATCTTATGAACTACTAAAGTGATTCAAGTTGAGGCTTTTAGTTATTGCTTCAATTGTTTCTCAGGTCGGTCATTCAAATTTATCGTTTCGGTCTCGCGCTTAGTACCACCTTTTTTTTTCGTAGAGCAATCACTTTTAAAAAGTGACACTCAATTACCTTTACACCACACGTGCCATAGATTACATTCGAATGGAATAAATTGCAATATATATATCTTCTCTTCTATGCCTATCGCTTAAGGCAGTGGTGACAGATCGCGGGCGAATTACCGGCGATACCACTTCCGAAAAACCGCATGATTAGCCGGTTTATATAGTGCCACTAGCAATAGTGGTACCACTTCAATCTGCTCTTTTGAGCGCAAAAAATATTTTTTTCAGTTCTGTCACAAAAAATGGTTCAAGAGGTTTTTCAGCTGTGAAATTGAAAATTTCAGATTGGAGGCGACATCTTGCATCGACTGAAATTTTGAATTTTCTGCGGCCGCGAATTATCAACAAAATCGATCATGAGATCGATCGATACCACTTCCGGTATCGATTAGTTATCAAGCGCGAGAGGCTTTTCACAAGCTCTGTGGCAGAGCTTTAGCGTGCTTCGATAGCAAATTTGCAAGGGCGACGAAATCATCGCCCAACTGTCGAGTCATCAGGCAGATTAGAGAATGCGTGTCGCGCCGACAAAACCAAAGGCCGATCTAAAAGCTTCGCCCTGGATTTCTTTCAGTTCATGAAAATCAATAACGTCGGCATCGATCAGACGTTCATACTCGCCAGGTAGAGTGCAGGGTGATGGATTTCTACCCGGATTGTCCGTGCACACCGCGATGGCCACGCCAGCCTCTCTACATCGCTGAAAAACTATCTTCAGCTCCGAGAAATCTTTCAGAACACCAGTTTGTTTGTAACTGGTCGGACACACTTCCAGAGTGATCTGACGCTTCGACAGTTCTTTGAGCATGCTCGGTTTTTGCAAAGGAATGTGAATGCCGTGACCGATTCGATCGAGGTGAGCGAAGTAGCGAGGATCGACATTATCAATTCCGGTCTCACCAAGGTGGCAAGTAGTCTTGAGACCAGAGGCTCGTGCTCGAGCCATCAGTCTGATCCACTCTTCGGTCTTCTCCGTATTTATTTCCGGACCGGCCAGATCGACTCCCACCACCGGACCAAGATTATCCATTGCTACTTTGAGAATGGCTTCATTGATCTTCAAAGGTAGTCTTCGATCAAAACAGAGAATCTGCTTGACGGTAATGGGATATTCGACCGGACGCAAGTTCATGGTAATTACTTCGACGATCAGATTCATCTGAGCCAGACGTTTTGCCGGCGTCAGTTTATGGTCAGTACGAAAATAAGGGTTGTAACGCAATTCAAGATATTGCAAATTTTCGAAAGTGTAAGCGCCGCGACAAAGACGTAAACAAAAATACGGCAAGTGTTCAAGACTTTGCAGTTCTTCCACCAGAGAGTGAATTTTGACGAACTCTTCCAGTGTGCGACATGGTCGCGTGAACCAGTTGTAAAAACCATCATAGTCGGGGAAATAACTGAGCACTGCATGATCAGTTCGCTGCAGAAACTTGTAAATGATCCGAGGATGCAGTGCTCCACCAAGGTGCCTGTGAAGATCCGCATATAGAGCCATGTATGAGCCGCCTTTGAAGTTTCCGCTAATAATTTTTGATTATCATCGAGCTGGGTAAATAGCTTTTGTAGGAGTTGTCGCAACAGCAACTACAATTATTTTCTATTCCATACCTTATATATAGAATTTCAAACTCCCCTGTCAAAAATCTCAATATTATCGATGAATCTATCTCCCACACAACTGAAAAAATTGTTTGTAGTTTTACTGACGACCATAGTGTCTTCAACCACAACATTATGCCCGGTGTGGGCTGACGGAGATCCTATCGTGGTGATGCAAACCACCAAAGGTCGCATTGTCATTCGAGTATTTCGCAATATGGTTCCCAACACTGCCAATAATTTTCTCGATCTGGTCTCACGCGGTTACTACAACGGCAAACTCTTTCACCGGGTGGAAGGTTGGGTTGTGCAGGGCGGCTGCCCTTTCGGCAATGGTACCGGTGATTACACCGAACCAGACACAGGACAGAAGCGCTACATTCGCCTTGAAATCAACCGCAATCTGAACCACAACGCCCCTGGTGTTGTCGCTATGGCTAGAGGTCAAAGTCGTGATTCGGCCAGCTGTCAGTTTTACATTTTAAAAAAATCAATGCCGCAATTGAACGGCCAGTACGCAGTTTTCGGAGGCGTCGTGGATGGCCTGGCCAACATTTACCGCATCGGCCCCGGTGACAGAATTATCTCGGCACAGATTGCGAACATGCAACGTCGCCAACCGGCAGCCTCTTCTGAATCGGATCAGTCGAGCTCAAGCTCTGGTTTGGGTTCTGCTTCTGGCTCAAGCGGATCCGGCACCGGCGCATCCACTGGCGAACCACCCAGCGGCGCTTCCGGTTTTTAACTGAACATACGGGCAATATAAGCAGCATTGCCTGCCTGGTCAGTAAGTCGACCGTCTTTCATAATGCTTATCGATTCTAACCAGGCTTCGAATTCAGGAGCCGGACGGAGATTATTGATTTCGCGCAGTGAAGCGATATCGTGGAAGCTTGTGGTCTGATAAGAGAGCATCACATCGTCGCCCATGGGCACGCCCATAAAATAATTGACGCCCGCAGCGGTAAGCAGAATCGTCAAATTTTCCAGATCATTTTGATCGGCGTTCATATGGTTTGTGTAGCAAGCATCAACACCCATAGGCAAACCGAGCAATTTTGCCATGAAATGATCTTCAAGACCGGCGCGAATCATTTGCCTGCCGTCAGCCAGATATTCCGGACCAATGAACCCAACCACGTCATTAACCAGAAACGGATTGAAACATCTGGCCAGGGCGTAACAGCGAGCCTCCATAGTGACTTGATCGGCTCCGTAGTGCGAGAGCGACGAAAGTTCAGAACCCTGACCGGTTTCGAAATACATGAAAGGCATGGTCCCTGAAATATTCTTTTTGCCGAGCACTATCGCTTCTCTCAGGGTCTCCAGGTTGATGCCAAAAGCAGTGTTGCCTTTTTCGCTGCCGGCGATGCTTTGAAAAATCAGTCCCGCCGGAGCTCCTCTTTCTATAGCTTTCATCTGTGTGGTGATGTGCGAGAGAATGCAATTTTGCGTGGGAATTTGTAGCCGATCAATAATCTTGGCGGTTTCGTGCAACAAACGGCCAACAGTATCAGCACTGTCATAAACTGGATTTATGCCAATAACCGCATCACCCACTCCATAAGACAAACCTTCAAAAATTGAAGCTTTGATTCCTTCAATAGAATCATTGGGATGATTAGGTTGCAGACGCGAAGCAAGCCTGCCACTCAACCCCAGAGTGGTCTTCGCTTTAACAATTACCTGGCATTTTTTGCCTGCCAGAATCAAATCCATATTAGACATCAACTTAGTGACCGCAGCCACCATTTCGCCGGTAAATCCCCAGCGGATCTCTTCAATGCTCTTGAGATCAGTTGTGCTTGCGAGCAAAAATTCTCGCAGATCGCTGACAGTCCAATTCTTTATTTTTTCAAAAGCAACAGCGTCGAGACTGTCATCAATCAGTCTTGTTACTTCATCGTCTTCATAAGCAACCACCGGAGCTTGCCGCAAAGCTTGCATGGTCAAGCCGCTAAGAACATACTTGGCGGCAACGCGCTCGAGTTCACTGCTGCTGCCGATTTGCGCCAGCCGATCACCTGATTTTTCTTCATTGGCACAGGCCAGAACAGTTTTGATTTCGGCAAACTGATAATGGCGACCATCAAGTCGGGTGTCGAGGGTGATCAATATTTTCGGCTCTGTGGAAATTCAATAGTGTACCCTATGACTCAAATCTCAAGGAGCAGCGCAAATTTCTAAACCTTCAGAAAAGCAGGCCCCAGACGGCCAACTGAATACGCAAATGCAAGCGCTCACACCGGCAAGAATTGGCGTTATGCGTGCAGGCGTGAGGCCGCTTACTGCTACCTGGCTCAAATTTAGAGCCGACCACGCCCTCGCCCGCGACGCCGTACATAGCGAACTGAGCGAAAAATTTTTGCACGATTTTGCCGCACTGAGAAATTTTCCTGTACTGCAAAGCATAGCGGCAGATCGCGGCGATTTCATTCTCTATCCGCCTAAAGGAAAAAGGGCAGCAGATAAAAGTGTTTCCGACCTGGAAAAAGAGTGTCCGTCAGGGGCTGATGTACAAATTGTAATTAGCGATGGCTTATCGGCGCTGGCTGTGGACGAAAATCTCACTGATCTTTTTGCCATGCTCGAATATGGCTTTGCCCAAAGCAAAATCAGCATTGGCCGCACAGTGATTGCCCGATATGGGCGAGTAGCCATTGCCGATCAAATCGGTTTTCAACTCAAAGCAAAAGTAGCACTGAATTTAATTGGCGAGAGACCTGGCCTGTCTTGTGCCAGCGGCTTGTCGGCCTACATTACTTATAATCCCGGCCCACATACAGTCAGCTCAGACCGCACGGTTGTCTCCAACATTCACCGCCGCGGTACTCCGGCTACGGAAGCCGGCGCCTTCATTGTCAAAACAGTAGAACGAATTCTTGATAAAAAAGTCTCTGGGGTCAAACTGCAACAGCTGGGTTGAGTGCAAAACATAATTGAGTAGCAGCAATAGCAGTAATAACAGCAATCAACTAATCAGTGTCGGCATTGATATCGGCACCACCACCACTCATTTGATTGTCAGTAAACTTTCTTTCGCCAATGTTTCGCTGGTCAATGCCGCTCCTAATCTTGCCATCAGCGGCCGCGAAATATTACACGAAAGCGCCATTTATGCCACGCCCTTAACCGACGATGGTGAAATCGAAGCTTCATTAGTGGCCCAAATAATTGCTGAAGCCTATAGTGCAGCAGGCTTAGAAAAAAGCACGATTCAAACCGGTGCACTAATTATTACCGGCCAATCGGCCAGGGCCCGCAACGCCGAGGCGGTCAGCGCAAGCCTGGCAGCCTTGGCCGGAGATTTTGTGATTGAGAGTGCCGGACCGCACTTAGAAAGTATTCTGGCCGCCAGAGGCTCTCTGGCTGTGGAGTATTCAGCGCAAAGCGATAAAACGGTTTTGAATATCGATATCGGCGGCGGTACCAGTAATTTTGCTTTGATTTGCCGAGGAAAAATCGTGGACAGCGCTTGCCTCAATATTGGCGGCCGCATGGTGCAATTTGATTTTCAGAGCGAAACAGGTACAAATAGAACAAATAGAACAATTAAAGCAATCAGCGAAAGCGGTCAATTGCTCGGACAAAACCAAATCAAAAAAGGCCAAAGCGCCGATCTTGATGTGCTTAAAACTCTTGCGCAACAAGGTGCTGCACTGATTTTGCAAGTAGCCCAGGGGGCAGAAATTTTATTGTCGCAAGTGATGCTGACAGAAAATCTCAGTCATGACTTAATCGGCCATGACTTAAGCGGCATTGATGAAATTTGGCTCAGTGGTGGCGTTGCCAGTGCCTTTACTGAAGAGAATTTGTTTCGTTATGATGATCTGGGTGTTCTGCTTGCTCGCGCATTAGAAGAGCTGCTGAGAGCACAGCAAATTACTTTTCAAATTTCGCCACGAGCCATTCGGGCCACCGTTATTGGCGCTGGTTTGCATACATTGCAATTGAGCGGCTCTACTATTGGTTTTGAGCAAAATTCGCGAGCAATGTTGCCTTTGCGCAATGTTAAAATCATCAAGTTGCCTCTACTATCTTCCGACAGTGCTACTGACCTTAGTTTCGAAGCTACCATCGGCCGTCAGCTCAAACAGCGGGAACACGATTGGAGCAAAGAGGCCGTTTGTCTGGTGCTCAGTGGTATTACAAGAGATATGCTTTCGTTCAAATTCCTCGACCATTTAGCACAGAAACTATCAGATTCTTTCCTTTCATATAAAGGTAGAGAGCCACTGGTAATTGTCAGTGATGCCGACCTGGCAATGGCATTACGCTTGCTTTTGCAAGGTCGGCTAACAGATAAGAGAATAATTACTGTAGATGGTATCAATGCTGAAGAAGGTGACTACATCGACATCGGCACACCGGTGTCCAGTTCTTCGGACCCCAACACACAGTCACTTCCAGTGGTGGTCAAAACACTGGTATTTTACAAATCCCCTGTATGATGTGAAAATATACAATGCAAAATGGCTCTCCGTCTTATCACCAGGGAAGTAAGAAAATGAAATCGAAAACTGCAATTTTAGTAGCTTGCTGTGTTGCTTTGTCAGCCACAATTGCTTCAAGCAACGCTGCCAACGCAGCTGATGACAACAAGCTCATGGCCGGCGCAAAAAAAGTCGGCAACGGCATTATGTGGGCACCGAAGAAAATCGGTCACGGCATTGGCGCCGGCTTCAAAGCAATGGGCAATGGCATGAAAAAAATGGTCGGCAAATAATCGACTTTCTAGTCGAACCGACAGTCCAATTCTAATGCTTCATTCAACCTGGCCAGGTATTCATCGCGGGAAATATTCCTGGCGTTGAAACTGGCCAGGTGTTTGTTCATATATTGAGTATCAAGCAAAATAAATCCTCTTTCTTGCATGCGTTGCACAAGAAAGATCAAAGCCACTTTAGAAGCATCAGTCATGCGCTGAAACATAGACTCACCCATGAAAGCACCGCCGATGCTGACACCATATAAACCACCTACCAGCTGACCTTCAAAGTAAGTTTCAACCGAATGGGCATAGTCATGCCTGTTCAGTTCACTGTAGACTCGCACAATGTCTTCGGTAATCCAGGTGTTTTCGCGATCGGCGCAAGCCCACATCACTTCTTCAAAGGCGTTATCGACTTTGAAACTGAAGCCCCCGTTCCGGTAGGTGCGCATCAGTCTTTTTGAAGCATGAAAAGTTTCAAAATCGAAAATGCAACGTGGATCAGGCGAATACCAGTTGATTGAGCCCACATGATTGTTATCGCCCATAGGGAAAATTCCCTGGCAGTAAGCGCGCAGCACCAGGTCTGCCGTGAATTCGATTTTTTTATCCTTCACACCTACCTCAAATCGCTACTGAGACTTCTGACGAAAACAATAATTTGTTTGAGATCGCCGTCGGACAATTTGCTCTGGGGAAACGGCGGCATGCCCATTTTTTCATTGCCGCGGCGAATCACAACGGTCAGCTCGTTGTCGGTCTTATATTTTCGCTTGAAGTTCGCACCTTTTAGCGGTTTGTCGCCGTTCATGGAATTTTCACCATGAGGATGGCAGCCCCAACAAGAGGCCTTAACAAAGATCATCTTACCTGCCTTGATTTGCTCCGCCTCAGAGCCGGTAGGTGGTGCTGCGGGCCCGTCAGCCTGGTCTTTTGCCGGTGTTTCGGCCTGGACCGGTCTATCGCCATCTTCATCTGAATCTGAATTAGAATCTGAATTAGAATTAGATCTGCTGATGCCACCACCTGTGGTATTGCTGTCAATTGGCCGGCAGCCCATGACAAAACTTGCGCCAAGAAGGCAGCACAGAGCTATTTTAGGTAAGTGTTCGTACCTCATTCAGCTAATAGATACTCAGGAAAATTATACTGGTAGACCTTAAAGCAAAAATCGACGTTGCTTTCTGTCTCTACTTCTGAGCAAGAAAGCAGCTGAAAAGTTTGCTTATATTCAGGCAAAAAAGTATCGCAATCGAACGCGGCTCTCACTTCAGTCAAATAGAGCAAACCGCAACCGGGATGCTGCATTGCCTGGCTGTAAATTTCGGCACCACCAATGACAAAGACCCGGTCTACCGGAGCGGGTATAAGCATCTCCAGCGCTTGATCAAATGAAGTCGCGACAAAATGCCCTTCAGGCATGGGGTAGTCGGCGTGATGGGAAAGCACAATATTTATGCGTCCTTTGAGAGGACGATGAGCCGGTGGAATGGACTCCCAGGTTTTCCTGCCCATGATTACGGCATTGAGTACTTCCGGCACGGGAGTGGCACTGGTGAGATCGCGAAAATATTTCAAATCTTTAGAGAGCCGCCAGGGCAGCGTACCATTTTTGCCGATGCCACGATTTAAATCACAAGCGACAATAATGTCGAATTTTTCGCGCACTTACACAGCCACTGGAAATTTGATGAATCCTTGATGCACATAATCGTGCAGCTCAAAATCTTCGAACCTGAGATCGAAGAATGGTTTTTTAGCAACAGTCACCCGTGGCAATTGTCCAGGAACGCGCTTGAGCTGTGCGTTAATGCCGTCCATATGATCAGAATAAATATGAGCGTCGCCAAATGTATGAGTGAAAATTCCAGGGGTCAGATTACACTCTTGCGCAACCATGATATTGAGCAAGGCATAGCTGGCAATATTAAAAGGAACGCCCACGGCGATATCAGCTGAACGTTGATAGAGCTGTAAATCGAGCCGGCCGTTGATGACATAGAACTGAAACATCATATGACAGGGAGGCAAAGCCATTTTGCTGATATCCGCCACATTCCAGGCGGTGACAACCAAGCGTCTGCTGTCCGGATTAGTTTTAATTTGCTCGATCACATTGCTTATCTGATCGATATGCCCCTGGCGGTACTCGCCGGTTTGCTCATCTAAATTATATGAAGGCCAACTGCGCCACTGATAACCGTAAATCGGTCCCAGTTCGCCGTCGCCATTGGCCCAGGCATCCCAGATGGCAGTGTGCTGGGTGAGATCGTCGTTAATATTGGTAGAGCCACGCAAAAACCAGAGCAACTCACGAACCACCGCGCCAAAGTTGACCTTTTTGGTGGTTAGCAGGGGAAAGCCCTCGCGCAAATCATATTTATTTTGTAGACCAAAGCAAGAAATGGTGCCCGTGCCGGTGCGATCTTTGCGCTGCTCGCCATTTTCCAGTACATGTTTAACTAAATCGAGGTATTGCTTCATCTTTTTTCTCCCGGTCTTAGTATAACCAAAACCCTAAATCAACTTTGATTTTGCGCTAATTCCGGCGGCAAGAATATATCCTGTATCTGTGACTAACACTTTCCTGGGACACCTGACATGAATGTAGAATTTCGCAACGAGCCCTTCACCGATTTCACCTTGCCGGCTAATCAAGAGGCGATGAAAGCGGCAATTACAAAAGTGCGCGGACAATTGGGAAAAAAATATCCTCTTGTCATTAACGGCGAAAAAATCGAAACCATGGACCTTCTGGTGTCAACCAATCCGGCCAAGCCTGAAGAAATTATCGGCAATTTTTCTAAAGCTAACACTGACCTGGCCGATCAAGCCATGCGCAGTGCTCTTGCGGCCTTCGAGAGCTGGAAAAAAACCTGCCCCAAAGAACGGGCGCGCATTCTTTTTAAAGCAGCGGCGATCATGCGCCGGCGCAAACACGAACTATCGGCCTGGATGATTTTAGAAATCGGCAAAAGCTGGGCTGAAGCAGACGGCGATGTGGCCGAAGCAATTGATTTCTGCGATTTTTATGCTCATGAAATGTTGCGCTTGAGCGGCCCTCAGCCCCTCACTTTAAATGCCGGCGAAGAAAACGAACTTTATTACATTCCACTGGGCGTCGGCCTCGTCATTCCACCATGGAATTTCCCCCTGGCCATTTGCGTCGGCATGGCCAGTGCCTCAATTGTTACCGGCAATACCGTCATTCTCAAACCATCGTCTGAAACACCGGCCATTGCTTATCAGTTTGTTGAAGTAATGGAAGAAGCGGGACTGCCAAAAGGCGTGCTCAATTTTCTACCAGGGCCTGGTGCCAGCGTCGGCGATTTCCTAGTCACCCATCCCAAAACCCGCTACATTGCCTTCACCGGTTCAAAAGAAGTCGGTCTGCGCATCAACGAACTGGCAGCTAAACCGCAAGCCGGACAGCTCTGGATTAAACGAGTGGTGGCGGAAATGGGCGGCAAAGATTCGATCATCGTCGACGAAGACTGCGACCTTGACATTGCTGCCGAGGGCATTGTGGCAGCCGCTTTCGGCTTCCAGGGCCAGAAATGCTCGGCTTGCTCACGTGCCATCATTCACGAAAATGTTTACAACGAAGTGGTGGCAAAAGTTGTCGAACGCACTCGCGCTTTAAAAATCGGCACACCAGAAGAACGCCTCAATAATTATGGACCGGTTAGCTCAAAGTCAGCATACGCAAGCATTCTCGAATATGTTGAAATAGGCAAAAAAGAAGGTAAATTAGAGTGCGGCGGCAATAAGATTGACACCAAAGATGGTGGCTTCTACATCGAGCCGACGGTGATATCCGCTGTGGCCCCGGCCGCCCGCATTTCGCTGGAAGAAATCTTCGGACCGGTGCTGGCCATTATTAAAGCCCAAGACTTTGATCACGCCCTCGAAGTAGCCAATAACACCGAATTTGGTTTGACCGGAGCGCTTTATTCGCGTAATCGCAGCCACCTTGAGCGCGCCCGCCGCGAGTTTCATGTCGGTAACCTTTACCTGAACCGCAAATGCACAGGCGCTCTAGTTGGCGTTCACCCCTTTGGCGGCTTTAACATGAGCGGAACTGACTCAAAAGCCGGTGGTCACGACTATTTGCTGCTCTTCACCCAGGCTAAGTCAGTAGCTGAAAAGTTCTAGTGACAACTCAGCTAAGCGACAGTCTGCTAAACTAGCCGTCATTACTAGTTGAGACCAGGAATCTTTTGTTAGGAGGACCTCCATGGCTGAGTCAATTAGCCTCATCCGACAAATAGCTGTGAGAGCAATTGTCACTGAAAACTTTAAAGCCCAGGTTGCCAATGAAATTCTGCGCAATATTCAGCAAATCGACGCTGAACTTCAGCAATTAGAATTTAAAGGCAAACGCGCTGTCGCCGATATTGAGAAAAAAGCCGGCGGCATGGTCTCAAATGATGCTCGTATGCAAATCGAGACAATTCGTTCGCAAGTAGAAGCAGAAAAAATGCGCCTCTTGCAATTGAAAGAAGAAATGCAGGGACAAAATCAGGCTCTTTCCGAATTGCCTGTGGGCAGTGTGGTCACCCAATTTACTGTTGAGAATCCAGTTGAAGTGCGCATTGGCGAAAATATTTTCCAGCGTTTAGAGGGTGGAGAAATTCTTGTTAAAGACGGCGTTATTCAAGAGATTCGCGTTTAAGAGATTCAGAATTGCACCATCTCTGGTGAGAACATAAGCGAAAAACTCAACCGTTAACGGTTGAGTTTTTCATTTGAGAGCCAGGTAGTTACGCTTCCAAATAGTCTTTTAGTTGAGCACCCTGTCTCGATTGCCTTAAAAAGCGCAATGCTTTGATTTCAATTTGACGAGTGCGCTCACGAGTGATTCCCACCAGCTTGCCTACTTGCTCAAGTGTGCGAGGCTTGCCGTCATTAAGACCGAAACGCAAGATGATGATTTCGCGTTCACGGGCGGTGAGCATGGAAAGCACGCCCCGAATATCAGCCGACATCAAGCTTTGAGCCGTAGTGTCTTCAGGCGAAGAATGGTTTTCGTCTTCCACTACTTCTGAAAGCGAGTTATCGTCTTCTTCACCGTAAGGGGTATCGAGCGAAAGTGGTGAGCGATTGGCTGCGAGAATATCGCGCACTTTTTCCACACTGACACCAAGGCCTTTAGCCAGATCTTCTAAAGTAGGCTTGCGGTCTAGTTCTTGCGAGAGCTTACGGGTGACCTTGCGTAGATTGTTTATCGTTTCAACCATGTGCACAGGCACACGAATGGTGCGTGATTTATCGGCTATCGCTCTGGTTATACCCTGACGAATCCACCAGGTGGCGTAAGTAGAAAACTTATAGCCACGCTCAGCATCGAACTTTTCAGCAGCACGAATCAAACCGAGATTGCCTTCTTGAATCAGATCAAGCAAGGGCAAACCGCGACCCTGATATTTTTTTGCCACGCTTACAACCAGGCGCAGATTGGCCTGCACCAACTTTTTCTTAGCCAGGTCATCGCCGATTTGTATGCGTCTTGCCAGTTCGATTTCTTCTACAGCAGTGAGCAGGCGAATGCGACCGATTGAACGCAGATAAAACTGCACGGGGTCTTCGCCAGGAGTGCTGATTAAACGACCACGCGGCACTTCTACTTCCGCTCCCTCTTCTTCAGCTCCGTCTTCTGCTGTAACCAGCCCGAGTTCTTCTTCAAAACCCTCGTCAAAGACATTGTCTGCCGATTCATATACGAATTCTTTTTCTTTTTGCGCTTTTCTTGCCATTATGCTTGCGGCTCCGGCCGCTGGTTGTTGTTTCCTAGTTACTTGAGTTCTGACTTTAGTTTTGTCTTTGATAGTCAGTTGAGTGGGTGTTGAGCTTTGCATGTAATCTGTGACGCCCCCTCCTATTAAAATGTTCCGACCATATACTTGATAACCGGGTAAACCCTGGAATAGGTCAAGGTTAAGCCTGTTTTTGCCTCCTCCTTACAAGCAGGCAACAATGCCGGCACACCAATGACAGGTTGTCAGCATTAAAAAAGAAATTGGATAAAATCTGCTAGTTATTTGAACTTCCCATAACTATGCAAACCGCCAAAGCCAAGGGAGTTGAAGCCCAGATAAGTGAGCAAAGTCAATAGTAGGCCAATCACAGAAACAATCGAAAGTTTCTCTGCCGACAATTCTCTTTGAATACGCAAGTGAATGTAGGCGGCATAAGACAGCCAGGTAACCAGTGCCATAGACTCTTTTGGGTCCCACGACCAGTAGCTGCCCCAGGCGTGATTGGCCCAGAGACCACCAGTGATAATGCCAATTGTGAGCAGTGGAAAGCCAATAGACACGCAGCGGTAGCCAACGTCGTCGTACATCTCGGCTGCTTTACGCGAGGCTGGTGATTGGTCTATGGCCGGATCCACTTTAGCCAGAGCGCGGAAGGCGGCGAATGGCCCGATTATTGAACTGCCGACAAATAAAAGTTGTAGCCAGAGTGTATCTACTTTGCTGAAAGTACCAAGGCCAATGGCACTGGAGGCGGCAATAATCGTGCCGATACAAAAGGCGAGGGAGCGCAGGCGACCTGCTTGCCAGAGATTGAGTAAACCGGACAGTCCAGCCAGGAAAAACATGGCATAAGAAATAATCAGCGGCGGCACATGGATTTGACGCCAGTAGCTAACCAGGGCCGGCACTAAAGGGGTAATATCGTGCTGACTCTGGGGCAGCCAGCTGCCGTAAAGAAACATGGTGGCAGCAACAAGTGAGGCCAACCAGCCCAGTTGTTGAATACCATAAGCACGGCTGAGGTAGAGGAAACCACCCATGGTGGCCCAGGCGAACCACAACAGTGATTCATATAGATTGGCCAGGGGAAAGCGCTCAGCTTCAATGCCCCGAGTAATGATGGCAATGGTCAGGGCAACGAAGCCCACCAGCATGACAATGTTGGCTAGCTTGAGAGTGACATTTTGAAAACGCTTAGAGGCATTGGAGGCGACAAAAACCCAGAAGGAAGCGACCGACGATAAACCGGCGGTGTTGGTTAAAGCCAACTGAAAATCAGACATTTTTTTCCT
>JADYXQ010000135.1 GCA_021772135.1 Candidatus Obscuribacter sp. | reverse complement strand
GGGGGTGACAGGATTAACAGAATTAACAGAATTAACAGAATTAACAGAATTAACAGAATTGGCCTGGTTGCCGGTGCTGGCGCCAGTGGTTGTGGTCCTACTGGTTGAATCCCGGCGATTGTTCGTGGACGAACGCAGACGGTCTTCGAAGACGTTGTTGGCGCGATTGTTCTTGTTACGGCTGCGAATGACGACAATGACGATGACGGCAAGTACCACCCCGCCAAGCACGAAAAGCAGCACGATGCCGCCGGAATCGCTCTTGGCCGCTGTCGTCTCCGTTGTGGTGGCCACCGGATTGCTGTTGCCGGCTGGAGCTTCGACGTTGGTGCTGGTTACTGCGGGTGAGCCGTTAGCCGCCATCAGGGCGTTGACGTTGGTGACGATGGCGGCGGGCACTCCTGCCGGGTCATAGGCGTCTACCAGGTAGCTTTTCAAGGCCGGCCGAACAGGGCCATCTTCATCGTTCATGGCGTCGCGATTGATGCCCAGATTGTTCAGAGTCTCGCCGGCGCGCACGCCAACAGAACTGAACTTGCCACCAGTGCCGGTCATGAGAATGACCAGACCACGACTAGATGAAAAACCGTGATTGGTCCAATTGCTCCAGACGGCGCGCACGAGTGCGGGGCCAGAGGCGTTCGCGGGTCCGGAGATGTCGCTTTCGGTTTGGGTGACGATGACGAACACGTCGAGGTTCTGCTGACTGGCCAGGTTGGTAATTTGGCTGACCGTAGCTGACGATTCGAAAGTGTTGCGCGTAGCGTTGTCGATACCGGGCGCCACGTAGACATGTTGCGAGCGGTTGTATTTGGGAATCCAGGTTGTCGCCTGCGCATGAGCTGCTGTGGCGAAACCGATAACAGCAAGCATGGCGCCTGCCATCAGTCTGAGAGACTTGATTGTGATCATAATTGTCCTTTCGGTTTTTAGAATTGAAGCCGTTAGCGGCAAGATGACCAATGACGCGCCTATTCCATCCCATCGGGATTGAGTGATTTGAACTCGGGTGCGCGTTATTTGGTCGAGAAGGTTGTTTTTCTTTTGGAATGGAATGGAATGGACTTACAGGTTATCCATTCAAAGAGTTTTTATAGAAGCTATAAACTACATATTGCTTGGGGGAATTACTGATGAGCACGCGCCAGGTTAAGAACTGTATGGTGGCGAGGTTAGCGCTATTTGTAGCTCCGCTAACAGGGCTGAGAAGGCATTTAATTGGCCGGCAAAGTCGGAAAAATCGGGCTTAACGGCAAGGTAAGAGAAAGAAAACAGGCATAGTATGTGTCTCGTGAACGGAACCCTGGTTTCCACCTTTAGTACGGCTTAATTACAAAGGCGTAGCACAGGGTACCCCCGCGAAAAGACCGGCAGAAATTGCTCAGACCGATTTTTTCAATTAAATACAGCCCTTGAGACCTGATTTTTGACCTTTCCGGTGGAATGGTTAAAGACGGCTGCGGGTTTGAATGAAGCACCACCTGTGGTGCGGTTATTGATGGCGGCTTGCTGACTTTTCAGCAGGCCCAAAACTGTAGCTGAAAATTCCCCGCATGCCGCCTATTGGATATCTCTTTGCCACCACATGTAGGGGCGGTTTTCAATAGCTTGCGTCTTGCACGAGTCTTTCAAGATCAGCTAAACACAGGCATCTTGAAAGACTGTAGCAAGAGATAGCGCACGCTCAGCTACATCCTTGCAACCGAATGTGGTGCGCGAAGATTATATTGGCTGTAAATCTGTTGATTCAGCTCTGTTTGCGAGCGTATATCTAGAGACATTGCTACTTTTTTTCGCCCAACTTTTTTTAGGAATCCCGCCCCCCTCAATACCATATACGGTTGCATAGCTCTAAATTATCTAATCACGACAGTGTTTTGCTTTTTGCCGAACCTGTTATCCCTACACCTGTCTTCTTTTAAGGGTTTTATATGACAATCAGTTTTGGCATTGCCATTCTTATTTTGCTTGAACTCTGGCGCGCTTATCGCGACCCGTGGAACGAGCCTGCTCATGGCAAAATCATCAACATGGTAAAAAGTTCGCTGATTGGGGAAGATTTCTTTTCGCTTTCACCAGACCGTCGAGCTGAAGCTCTGCATCTGCGATTTATCTACAGAGATCGTCAAATGATGGGCCCGTCTGACTTTTATCGTGTTCGCAATATCGTCGGCTACGCAGTTTTTCTTACCAGTGTCAGACGCTTTGATGAGGCCATTAAGTGGAATCTCTACGCCGAACGGTTGATCATTCACAACAAAGGTGTGGGTAGCCATGAGCATCTTGATCTGATTTTCGCCCTTGGCCGCTTCTACCAACTCAGCCTTTCCTACAAGCATTCGGCACTTGAAAATTTGAAGCAGGCTCATGCCGGTTTTCATAAACTGAACTCGCCCGTGGCCAAGCTTGCAGAAGTTACGGAAGTTTTGTTCGAGGCTCTGATTGATGCAAAAGACTTTTCTGCCGCATTTGCCACAGCCGACAGTTTGGTGAAACTCTTAGAAACTCAGCACGGCATCACGTCTCCTCAAGTGCGCGAAGCTGTCGCCAAAATTTCAATGTGCGCCAGCGGTGCCAACTTTACTACCGTGGCCGATTTATACGATCGACATAGCAATCTGCTTCTGAGCGTTACCGGCGGTGAGGCCATGCTCGGCAAAGACCATCATTTGCTGGCGCCTGAGTTGAACAAACTGGCCGAATTTTATCGACAGAGACTTGACCCGGCGTTGGCTAGAGCTCTCGAAGAGCGAGCATCTATGCTGTGTTTGTGGCGCAAAGTGCAGGGGCCGGAATATTTTAATATCCTTCGCGATATCGAAGAGGTAGCAATCTGGTTGGAGAAACGTCATGAAAGTCTCGACAAACACATTGCCTTTCACCTGCGCTTGAAGGCAAAAAAATTGCGAGACAAACGGCTGTCAGCTAAACCGGCACGAAAGTGAGCCTTGGCTCTTTGACTGCAATCAATCAATCAAATCAAATCCAATCAATCAATCAATTTTTAACTCTAAGGAAATCATGGAAAATTTCACCAACTCGATTTTGCCCGCCAAACTCAAAACTTTGCTCAGCGAAATCATTCATTTGGCACTTTCAGACGAAAAAGCATTTGCCCAGCTGGTTATCCACTTCAGTCGCCTCAACCTGTCGACAAAAGTGACCTATCAGCAATGGAGTGCCTTCAAATTTCATCGCCACAGTTTGCCTCTTAATCGTGAGCAACTGCTGGCCGATGCCGTGCTGCGAGAAGAATTGCTGGACATGGCTGCAGAGAATCTGCATCACATGCTCAAGCGCAACCTTACCGCCGCTCACCAGCCCACCTTTATGCAAATGACTGCTGCTCAGCTCTATCAATTGCTTAAGATTCGCTGGGTTAACGAACTTTCCGCCGATCGCATTGTTCCTGAGCTTGTGCTCATGGCCAGTCGAGAGGCTTCACCGGAAGGCTGGCGCAGAGTGGAAGAAATCATTTCTTCCATGGGCCAGACTTGCAAAAGCTCCCCATAGAAACAGAAAGAATTAGCCTATGGCCAACACCGCCAACGAGACTATTGTTGCTGCTACCACTCAAGCTCAGGTCATCGAAGACAAACTCGCTTTGATCTTCACTGAGCGTTTTTCCGAGTTGCTGAAAAGCCGCGTTGACGACAAGAAAATGTTCGATGCCATGATCGTGCTCTTCAACAAGTTCAGCTTGCTGACCTTGCGCCAGCCATCTATTTTCACACCGAAGCCGCTGGAACTCGATCAGTCGAAAATAGACAGTGCGGCCTACCGCCGTCGCATGGCCAAGAAGTTGCTGGCCCCTAGGCCCGGAGCTTTTGTTTGGCACACTTTGCGCATTGATATGGCTCGTGTAAACGAACCAGAATATGTGCATGCTTTTGCCGACTTTATGGCGCGTAAAATGATCGACCGGCTTTCGCCCCTTTCTCAAGGAGAAGTCTGCGCCCTGGTGCAGCTGTCTGGTGATGAGCTGTTGCGTTTCTTCGATGGCCACAAAGCTTTCGAATTGACCGCGGCTCACATTTTGAACTATCAGCTGAGGCAATTTGCCGCCCGGGCACTGGACAACAATCCGCAGTACCAGGCCGCTTGCGCCATGATTCGCGATGCCGCTAATCAGGCGCGTGAGATTTTCCAGGCTGAGTGGAGCGTGATTAAGGAGACATGGATGGCTGAGCAAGAGGAGCAGCGCAAGTTGATTCTGGCCAAAGTCGATGCCGACTGCGACAGCTATCTGGCAGGGCTTGCGGCACGGCGAAACGCTAGGCAAGCAATTGAGAAGAGCGAGCAGGCTGCAAAAGATGCGATTGCCGCTCGAAACTTTGGCAAAAGCGAGCAGGACCTGTTTCGCGAGTCAGTGATGGAGCGTGAGCGGCAGCACCGCGAGGCTAATAAACTGAGCCCCCGTGCTCGTTTTGCCGCCTGGTCTGCCGGTCTTCTGCTGCTCGCTGGCGGCGTGTTCTTTTTGGAGGTGGAAGGTGTAACCGCCGCAGACTACCTGCGGAGCTGGTTTGAATAAAAATTCTGAGGGAGGGGCGCAAGCTCCTCCCTTTCTTTTCTTTCTTGTGGTTGTGGGTTTTTAAAACTACAACGTAAACGTTATAGGTGTTTTTGATCTCAAAACGTATACGCTCTAGTTTGTGAGCAAGAGCAGCCCATGCCGATTTTCTTCAAGACTTTGATACTAAGCTATATAGTTAGACAGGCGAAAAAATTTAAAAAATAGAAAAAAAAGCGAAAAGAGGTGAGTCAAAAGCTCACCTCTTTTCGCATCAGTTGTCTCTTGCTAGTTATTGTTATTATGGCTCAAGCGCGCGGCCTGAGTACACCAAGTTTGCTCGTCACCAGCGGCTGCGGTTTGCTTTTCTGCAGACGCAATGCGTGTCTTCTCACACCGGTTGCGTAGAACTGCGGCAGGTCGCCACTTAGACGATGAACGAGCAAGCCCATCGACGAAAGTCGATCGACGTGAAATTCGTCGATACTGCGACTGCCCTTGTTATGCAAACTGCCCGGAAGAACAGGCAAAAAGCCGATGCCCGAATAGTGCTTTTCAGCCCGTTCGAAGCGCTCGATTACTCGCTCGCAGTTGATCACGGCGAGGCCATGATGCAGCGATTGCAGAATGCCGTACACCGCCAGAGCAGAGACGAAATATTCACGCACCACATCTTGATGCCTGGCGCTGAGCTCGAGGAAAGGATTGGTGACAACCACTTTCTCCTCCACAGGCAGCTTGTTGCTCAAGAAAAGTTCGAGAAATGAAAATACTCCCATTGTAAATCCTCCTCAGCTTTATGTTTTGGTGTTGCTGCGATTCTTGGTGCGCTCCGCCAGGCGGCGCTCCAGGGTGATGCTGACGAACTGTTCGAGAGTCACCACACCGGCCAGTGCCTCGCTGGAAGACGTCACTTCGCGAGCCAGTTCCATTTCCAGATCCACAGCACGGAGCATGTTGATCTGAGTCAGGGTGCACTCTTCGATGGCGGCAGGCAGGTTAACGCCGGCCTGGTCAAGGGCGAAAGAAAGTTTGGTCGATGCAGCTTTCAGCTCAGCCAGGCAGAGCACCAGTCGACAGCGTTTTTCTTCGCAGCTGATGGCGTCACCGACATATTCACTGTCGCAGAGCAATGACACCGAAAGTTGCTTGGCGCGCACATGGCTGTCGAGCAATTCGATCAGTTTGGCGAAAGTCATCTTGGTGTAGACGACGCCGCCCACCTGCACATTCGGCCCTTGCGAACAACGGCGCAGGCATCCGGAAGGCACCGCCTTCAGTGGCAGCGACTTTTCCGTCACCATTGCCGAAAGGTCTTGCAGCAACTTCAGGGAGCCGCGCTTGCAGCAGTTCGGGCCGGTGGTGCAGACTTCCATCTGAGTGGCACTGGCGCTCAGACCTTCAATAGCGTGTCTGCTGAGATAGCTTTCCAGACGCGGTACGATGCGGCCCAGATTTTCACGGGCCTTGCTGGCGCCGTCGCAGGCTGTGCGAGCGGCGGCCAGACATTCTTCGAGATAATCGTTAGACATTTTATTCTCCTTTTATCTAACGTAAAATTTAGAGATAGAAAGTAATTACTTGTCGTGCAGACCGCCGCTTGGAAGCCGCCGGCCATAGAGATCCACGACACTGTCGGTCATGGCGAAAGCGACGTTGAGCTGAGTGCACTTAGCGTTGAGCGAATGCTCGTAGCTGGCAAGCAGTGCTTCGATGACATCGTCAACATGAACGTTGTTGCGAGAGTGAGCGGAATTGCCGGTCGGTGTGACAAAACGCACGACCACAGCGCGTGAGCCATCACGCTGCAGTTGCTGCAAGCCTTCTTCGATGCCACCAAGAGCGGTGCGCACTTCGCGGGCCATCAAACCGGCGCAGATGCGAACGGCCGGTGGCAGTGTGACACCAGGGAGTGTCGTTGACTGGCAGGCTGCCTGAATTTCGTCAGCCTGTTTTTGTAACCTGACCAGCATTGCAGTCAGGGATGAAATCTTTCCGATAAAAGCTGAATTCATAATTGTCCTTTTTTCATTTATGCCGAGCGAGAAAACTTCCATAAACCCAGGCAATTCTGCGGTTTGGACGCAGTTGCATGGGCGGAAGCTGCTTTCTTAGCTGATCACACCTTCGTTGCTCAGGCCGCCGAAATCGGTCCCACTGTAGGCACGTACGGCGGCGTATTGCATAGCGTGATCGTAAGCGAGGCTCTGAGCGTGGCGACCGCGTGGCCCCAGCTCTGCCGGCATGGTCGCTTCCATGGCAGCGGTGACGGTTTGGCGCAGCGCAGCGTCTTCTTTCAAAGTCGCCGCGGCCTGCTCTTGCGGTGTGGTTTCTGCCAGTACCCGTCCTGCTTTGAGCAGGAGAGGCAAGGCGGCTGCGTAGCCCAGTCGGTATTCTTCGCAGCCCTGAATCAAGGCGATGTTGTAAGGCATGTGTTTTCCTAATTGCTTGTGGTCTTGTGGGTTTTGACCACGCGGATGGCTGTGTAGAGCTCGTCTTCACGAACTTCCACGTCGAGATCGGCACTGGTGTAGCCACTGCGTTTGGTGGCAATGGCTACCGCTTCGTGCAGAGCGGCATAGATTTCAGCGGCGCTGAATTCTTTGCTGCGACGGGCGCATTCTTCGGCAATGCGCTCAATTTCCTCCATTCTTGCTGAGGGGTTGCTGTTTGTGTCGGCCACCACATGCATGATCACGTTGCGGTGGAAACCGCGCTGCAACATGCTGTAGCTGAAAATGGCCTGGCGAGCGGCGAAATCTGGTTTTTCCACTTCGATTTGAATGTCGAAGCGGCGGTCTACCAGAAGACTTTTATCCACATGCGAAAGTGACGCAACTTCTGCCACCACCAGCACGCCCTGGTTGTCTGCCAGGTTATCCATCTGGCGGCCTAACTCGTAGCAACCATCAGTGGCTTCACCCAGACGATCGAGGCGGCCGATGAAGAGCACTACCGGTGCACCTCGTGAGGCGGCCATCAGGGCCTGGTCAAAGCCGACTCGGACCCCCCGTCTCTGGATGCGCTCTCGATGATGTCGGCCATCGGGAATTTCAAGCTCGATCAATTGAGCTTTCAGCTCACCGGCAATGGCTTTGGCGAGAAACGCCGATCCGCACCCTGCGCCGTGAATGATTACTCCTTTTGGCAATGACAATGGTGTCTCGCCATAGACTTGAGACTGGCGGACGGCCGATACAACAGCCCGTGCCTGATCGATGGCGCCCTCGTATCCGACCATTTCAGCGAAGTTTGGAACCTGCGCAAGTCGCACAGTGCCTCTTCCTAGCGCTCGAATGGCCGCAGCGATAGTGTCAATAATGCTCACGTAGGCTCCTTTCAGTTAGAGGCAGCTGCAACAACAACCGGGCCTTCGATCGTGAGCAGATCGGTGGCGAGGTTGGATGATGCAGTCGCCTTGGGCTCGGCGTTCCAGATTTTTCTGAAACGGTCGCCGGAGAGCACTTCGTCTTCGAACAAAACTTCAGCCGTGCGGATGATGCGTTCGCGGTTGGCTTCGATCAGCTCGAGAACGTGAGCATTGCATTCTTCGATAATGTTGGACCAGGCGGTGGTGAAGAGCTCCATCAAGTTGTTGCCGATTTGGCCCACGGGCAGCGCGTTACGGTCGAGGGGAATGGTGCGCACGCCGAATTCTCTCGACATGCCATAGGTGCCGACCATCTGGCGGGCCAGCATGTTGGCTCGTTCGAAGTCGTTTGAGGCACCGGTGCTGCAAGAATTGGCGATCAATTCTTCCGCTGCCCGACCGGCCAGCATGGTCTTGATCTTCATGATGAACTCCAGTCGGTCCCATCCGTACCGATCTTCTTCTGAACCGCTTTCCATCAGACCCAGTGACTTGTCGGTCATGACGATGGTGATGCGCGAAACCTGATCGCCCCCGAGAATAGTGGGAATGGCGGCGTGGCCGATTTCGTGCGTAGCGGTTGCCTTGCGCTCTTCAGCCGAGCGAACACGGCTCTTGAGGGTACGGCCATAGCTGACCAGGTCGATCGCTGCCTGCAGGTCGGTATCGAGCAAGATAGCGCGGTCTTGCATTTGTTCTTCGGTGAGATCTTTCATCTCATCGTAGTTGCGCTCAGCAGCGATGGTCGAAGCTTCCTTGACGGTGAGCTCGATGTCTGCGCCGCTGAAGTCGCGGGAGCGCAGTGCGCATTCGGCGAGGATCTTGGCGGTGACTTCTTTGGCCTTGAGGTCAGGGGCGCCGGCAATCTGCATCATACGCTTGCGCAAATAGACCATGAAGATTTCAGAACGACCGCGACGATCGGGCTTCTTGATTTCGATTTTAATGTCGAAGCGACCGGCACGCAGCACTGCTTCATCGAGCACGTCGAGGCGGTTGGTGGCGGCGATCACGATTACCTTGCCGTCGTTGGCAAAGCCATCCATCTGCACCAGCAGCTCATTGAGAGTCTGCTCGTACTCTTTGTCTCCACCGCCGTCACCTTGACCGCGCTTCTTGCCCACCGCATCGAATTCATCGATGAAGAGAAATGTGGGCTTGCCGGTTTTAGCGGCGAGGGCACGAGCTTCGGCGAATTTTTCACGCACTGCGTTGGCTCCCACGCCAACGTACATTTTGACAAACTGTGAACCGGAAACAGCAATGAAGCCGCCGCCAGTTTCGCCAGCCATAGCGCGAGCGAGAAGGGTTTTACCACAGCCAGGGGCGCCGTAGAAAATAATTCCCTTGGGCACCGGTGCGCCAAAGACCTTGTAGATGAGCGGATAACGCAGCTTCTTCACTACCAGTTTGCAGGCTTCGATTGCTTCGTCGCAACCGGCCACGTCGGCAAATGTTTTGCGCGATTCAGGTGCGGTGTTACCTGCACCGGGTCCGCTGCCATCGCTGGGGCCGGCGATAACAAGGCGCTTGTCGCCGTTCTCGTCTTTGTCGCTATCGAGCATGGCATTGATTGCCAGGCAGAAAGCAACCAGGGCGAGAACACCGAGGGTGATAAGCAGTGTGCGACCAAGTGGGCTAATCGTGTCGAAGAAAGCGGTAGCAACAGTGCGATCGACCTCTTTGTTGTCGATGCCCTTCGCCTGCACTGAGTCAACGAACTTGCGGTATGCCAGCTGGCCGTCAGCGGTATTGGCGTAGACGATGGTGCGGCCAATGGAGCTGGTACCCACACGTTTGACCGGAGCAGGGTTGGTCGCGTACATCACGCCTTCTGCGCTCATCTCCACGTCAGGCTGTGGCGCGGCAACCGGCTCGTCGTCTGCGCGCGGAGTGCCGCTGGTGTTGAGCACCACATAGGCTGCATTCATTGTGGGGGCGAAAGCCACGCGATTGAATTTCGCTGCGTTCTTTTGCAGGTATCTTTCCACCTGATAGGGTTCGGCTCTGTCGGCTGCAGCAAAGTCGGACGGCAAGACCAACATGTTCTTGTTATTGAGCACACCAGTCAGGCAAAGGGCTGTGAGAGCCAGGATCGACACACCGCAGACCAGACCGTAAAAGCGACTGCGCCGCAGCGTGGTCTTGGCGACTAGCGCTTGCAGGCCCTTGTAGTAGGCGTTCCAGCCGACCACAAAACGACTGGAAGCGCCTTCCGACTTGCGGCCCTTGAAGAGGAAAATCAGGAACCAGATAATCAGAGCGATTGCCAGGAACCACCAGATAGTCACCGCGAAGTCAGGAATGGACCGAACAACGGCGGCATCCTGAGTAGTGACTGGTATTTTGGCGGCTTTGGCGAGGCCTTCCATGACGTCGATATCAGCTTCGAGCACCACATTGTCGCGATCGAAACCTTGACCGAGCACCACAATGCTCTTGGTGCCTTTGATCAAAACCAGCCCTTCGACAGTGTTGGATTGGCTGCGCAGCACCTGCTCCAGTTGCACGGCCGAAAGCGGCTTCAGACGTGCATATTGAGCCGGGATGGAGAGGCTGGTAGTGCGGGCGATGGTGGTGTCGTTGTTGAAGGAAACGTATGCGAATGCGCCGGCGAGCAGGGCAAGCACACAAAACTGAGACATCGTGCGGCGGAAAACCGGGCTTTTGTACAGCCCCGTGAGATAAGCAAGAATGCTTTTCAACATGGTTAATCTCCTGATTGAGATTCGAAACAACCCGTCAGCTGGCGCTCGGCCAGGGTTTTGACGAGAGCGAAAGATCGCGGAAAGTAGTGCTTAAAATCGAAATATTTGCCGGTGTCGTAACAGCGGCAGACCATAAAGAGGGCAAAGCATTCTGCAAATGCTTCCGATTCACCGGCACCATCCGGTTGTAGAAAATATTTGAACTGATGGCGATAAGAGCCTTCGAGGGCGCTTTGATCTTCTTGCCAGGCCTGGCGAAATTCTTCTGACTGGCTGTAGAGGCCGAGCGCGTACCGCCGATGTAATCAAAGCCGTCAGTACGATCATGGCCGCGGGCGCCGCCCCATCCGAGCATATACCAGGCTTCATCCCAGAGATTGTGCACGGGCAGAACAGCAACACCATATGCAGCCATTATTGCCGCCGGATATGGTGGCAACTTGGTGAGCAAATTTCGCATCAAGTCGAAGGTTTCGGCAGATGCTTTCGAGGTCGAATTGAGCCGGCGTACTGGTAAGGTAAATGGTCGAAAGCGTTTGTATCGCCACTGAAAGCGGCTCAGGAAGCGGGGCTCGGGCGGGGGCTTGGGATGCTGTCCCAACCAGAGCAAGTGATTATTTGCTTGAGCAAGCAATCTATTTTTCACGGCTTTCTCCTGCGACTGGAAGTCGTTCAGATGTAGCTTGAAAAGTAAGATAGTGGGTCTTTTGGCTGGAGAACTACTTGTAAATGAGAAATGGGGTATATCCCTTAGCTAACAAAAGACTTTGCTATAGCGCAGCGAAACTTTTGTAAAATGGCTTCACCTTACAACGCGTAACATTCCCACGGTTGCCTGCTTTTAGCCTTATCGCCAGCTGAGCGAACCGGGCCAGTGCGACAGTAGAAATTTTAGAGAATTGCTCATCTGCCGTCAGGGGCTTATTTGCAGCTTGCGTTAAGCCGGTTTACTGAACGCTGGTTCATTTGCTGGTTCAAAGTGGTTTATAGGGCCTTAGCGCGAGCTAACGCTGCGTTGTTTTGCATCACGAGTGGTGCATCTCCCACTGTTATCGAAATCTCTAAGTGAAGGCTAAATGAGCTTTTAAAGCTAATAAAACTCGCTGCTTCACTGCTCTTTCAAGCTTCTAAGCTTAAACAAAGTCAAGGTTCGAGTTGCTTAACGTCTTGTATCTTTCTTGTATCTACCTTGTTCTAGCTGGCGTGCTGCGGTAGTGTGCAAATACATTCTCAACTTCTCCAACACCTAAAACTTTCCGCCAAACAATAAAGCATCCTGCACTCGCATCAAACTCTTATCGACTTTTTCAGTCGGAGGGGTGGAATCGAGTCAGATTAGCGCTTGGTTGGTTGATGTTTTTTTTGTTGCCACCCACAAAAGGAAACGCATATGAAAAAACAATTAGTGTGCGCCTTTCCCCGGGTGTCCACTCCAAATCAGTTGTATCTGTTCCAAATCGAGTTTCACAAAAACAAAGCACGTAACCATTCCAAAACGAAAGGAGGCAACCATGTCGTCTAACACATCAACACAAAGCTGGATGGATGCCTCGCCCACTCTTTTCGTTCAATCGGAAGGACAATCGTGCGAGAAATTCCTTGCTAACTTCTTCCGTAACGTTCGGCACTTCGTGCTGCGCGGAACCGGAGGATGCGGCAACATGAAACCAGAGTTTTACTACGGCCTCGAGAATCTCAAACTGGCTCTCGGCGGCGACCCCAGTGACGAAGATTCACCAAAGTTCGAAGGCTTCTGCCTTTTCGGCGGCACGAGAATGATTGGCAAAGAAGATCCATCGCAAATCTTTCTCGGCATCACTGAAGTGTTTCCCGCACTGGCCGAACGCTGTCCTGATGCCCGTATCTTGGGTGTCGTAGCCAAGGCCGGCCATCTGCGCACAACTCCTCACGGCACCATTGTTTCGATGGGTGAAAAAGACCCTTACGTCACAATCATCCATCCGGTGCAGCACAGCGTGCTTCTGCTCCAGCCCACGGTGGACAAATTGGCCAACTGGGATTCGGAGTATCAACGCTGCATCGACATTTGCGACGCACCATCGAAGAACCATTGGCCAGGCCTTTTGATTGCCTACAACGGTGGTTCGGTGACCGCTCGTGAGATTTCGGCGTGGGCGCAGTTGGGTCGAAAAGATCCGTTCTATCGCGTTTTGCTTGTCAAAAATAGTGGTGGCACCGCCGGCGAGTTTGCCTGCGACCAGGACTTTCTTGATGAGCACCCCCATGTGCATGTTTGCGACAACACTGTCGACAGCATGCGCACCAAACTGCTTGAGCTGGGAGCCATCGTCGCACCCGGCTGGCAGGAGACTGCTCAATCGGTAACCGCTAATCTGCCCGAACCGGACAGCGCGACTGAGCATCCACATAACCGCTCCGCCTATTCTGCTCTTACGGAGTAGAAGTCGGAGTAAACCAAACTCTACATCCAACAATTCGGATGTTAAATCGCTGGTTCTAAAAAACCAGCAAAACCTGAAAGGACAAAATTATGACCAAGCAAATCGATCCCCGCGGCTGTTTCCTCGTCGTCGTCAATGCCGGCGAAGCTCTCCCTGCTGCCTTCAAACTGTTCGCCACTTCGGCGGAGCAGAAGGCGATCATCCGCGTGGCCGGCGGCTGCAAGGGTTTCACCCCTGAAGCCAGCGCTGCCATGATGCCCTTCTTCCTGGGCGGTTTCGCCGAAAAGGAACAGAATGCGGCGGGCAAGATCATCCGTCAGTACAAGGGCGTGGTTTTCTCGGGCGGTACGGCCAATGCCGACGACGACGGCAACCTGGCCAATGACATGGTGACCAACGTTCCGGCGGTGCTGGCCGATGCCTATGGCGTCGTGGCCATGAGCACCACTCCTCGTACCGCCGACCTGGCGCTCGAGAAGAAGCACGGCGGGCTGGTTGTGGGTGACACCGTGGGCACGCGTCTCGACTACCGTCAGACCGCAGCCGCGATCATCCAGGTGAACGCTTCGCAGCAGATGGACTGGGACGGCGACGTTCCCGTCTACTTCGACTTCATGGGCGACCTGAAGGACGCGGGCTACAACACCGCCGTGATCACCTTGAACGGTGGCGACATCACCCGTGACGAGATCTACGGCGCCCTCAAGCGCGGCATCCCCGTGATCGCCGTGGAAGGTTCGCTGCGCGAGACCGATGCCTTCATCAAGGCGTTCCGCGACGGCGACTGGACCGACACCGCCAGCGAAAAGCGTGCCAAGTTGGTCAAGGCCAACAAGGACACCAAGGTGTGCGATGACATCGTCGCCGATTGCCAGGCAGTTCTCGCCGGCATCGACAAGTCGCTGGTCTCCATCGTCAAGTTGACCGACCCGGCCAGCTTGCTTGCGGTGATGGCTCAGCGTGGCCTGCTGGTCTAAGTACAGCAGAGATTGAAATAAACCAGGGCCGGAGCAATCCGGTCCTGGTTATTCGCCCATCGGAACCGAGGCGCTCTAAAAGCGCATCACAACACAAGGAAAAATGCATGACACGCAGATTCCATCTATTCGCTCATCATCAGTTCGTCGCTCCTCTGGCTCGTACGCCGGGCGGCATGGACAACTACGTTGCGCCCTTCGCCACCGCGGACGATGCCAAAAAGCATTTGGTTGAAGTCAACGCCAAGCTCGTCGCCACCAAGGGCGGTACCGCTGCGTATGCATACGCTCAGGTCGCCATGCTCTCGGAGAGCGGCGGTCTGATGGTAGTGGCCAGCTTCGACAAGACGACCGGCTGGTCTGACCAACAGTGCGGTTGCGATTCCGTGCCCTGCGACGGCGACGGACCGCTGCACGGTTACATCGTCCGCCGCCCGGTACAAGACCGCGCGCCCATTGGCTTTGCCGCCAGCGACGCTTTGATTGATGCCGGTTTCGGCGTCGGCCAGGGCAAATCGCAGGATGCTCCCATGGGCTACGTGCTCGTCAAAGACCCGCGCCCCGGCGAGGAAATCTACCATGGTCGCTTCGACAAGCGTCGCCAACTGGGCTTCAATGCTCCCGGCGCCGATGTCTACGACCCGGTTGGTGCCTTCACAGTGACGCGCTTCGGCGAGTAAGCCTGAGTTGTGTTCTGGAAACCGTCGCAAGACGGCAACTATTTTTATGTAATCAAAACGTGAGCCTCACAGCTCCTCGTGCGGCCTCACGGCAGCGAAAAATGTAAGAAAGGACATTACTATGAAGGACTCTTCCGTCTTCACTCTTCCCAGGCAAGTGTTCATCTTCAACGGCAGCATGAACAACTCCATGGGAGATTTTCTCAACTTGATCACTGAGTTCATCGAACTCAACGCCGGCAACAATCGTCCGCTGCTCATCCGTGTCACCTCCAGCGGTGGCATTCCCGAACAGATTTTCGGCCTCTGCGGTTTGCTCCGTCAGGTGCGCGCCGAAGGTCACGAAGTGCATGTTCATGTGCTCGGGCAGCTCTGCAACTTCACCTACGCCATCATGGCGGAAGCAGACCATCGCCTGATCGAGCCCACCGGTTCGTTCGTCTTCGGTCAACCTTTCGTCTCTACCGAAGGCACGATCACGTCGGCGGAGAGCTACCTCGATTATCAGGATAATCTCTTCACAAAACTGGTGGATGCCATCGTCAGAAGCAGCAACGGCAAGCTCGATGCTGACACCGTACGCAGCTGGCGCGCCAAGCACATCACCGCTCAAGAGGCTCTCGAACTGGGTCTGGTGGACGAAGTGCTGGCCATGCCATCACCGGTGGTGAAAGCAAAACTGCCGGAACAATCGATTCGTTTCAACGGATCGTTCACCAGCGACGTGGATGTCTTCAACAAAGCAGCCTGGCTCAACACCTGGCTGGAAGACCCGAAGAACGCCAATCGCCCTCTGCGGCTTTATCTCACTTCGGTGGGTGGAACCGTGGTGCAAGCGCTCAGTCTCTTCGGCATGTTCTGCGAAGCGCAGCGCCAGGGGCACCACCTCACCATTCACGTCATCGGTGAGGCGTATTCCTGCGCCATCTGGTTCCCGATTTGCGCCTTGCACTCCGGCACGGTGCTGATCGATTGGCAGGCCACTCTAATGTTCCATCAGCCTTCGAGCTCCTTCAAGGGCGAGTTGGATGTGGTGCGTTACGATGTGGCCGTGGCCAAGGCGCTCTACTCCCAGACCCGCGCGCTGCTCTCCACCGCTGCCGGATTCACCCCGGCGCTGGTGGACGAGTGGAGCAAGGGTCCGGACCGCTACATGACGGCCGCGGAAGCTGCCGCTCTGGGGCTGGGCACGTTGGTGCAAGACATTCCGCGGGCGCGGGATGCGAAAAAGGTCTGACAAGACCGCAAGAACCCGCGGGGGCCAGAGATGAAAATCTCTGGCCCTTCGCGGGCTTATCGTTAGTTTTTTTGGGAAGACCAAATTGAACAAAAAATACGTAATCTCGGCTGAATGTTTTGCCCTGCAGCATCCTCTGCTTTTCGGCCACTACAAGGAGCTCATGGCAGCAACCCTGGCACGCATTGCCGCGAAGCGTGAGGAGTTGACGAAGAAGTTCGACGGAGAAGTATCTCTGGTATTGCGTGCGTACAGCGATGCGCAGACCGCCTGCAATCAAGCTTACATGCAGGTTGCGGCGCCGGCACTTGAGCAGTTGCGAACCGAAGGACGCAATATCAATGCCGAGCTCAACGCCAATTTGCAGCAACTGCTGCGCGAGAAAGACGAGGCCGATAATCTGGTGGACGGCGGCAAACAAGCTGCTGCTCTAGATTCTCTGCAAGGCCAGTGGCAAGCGGCTCACGCCTGCTACCGCGAACTCAACTTGCACGAGGAAATTGCCGCACTGCAGGCGCATTTTGACCAGGCCTATCAGGCGTGCATGGAATCTTTCGCCACTTTGCGTGCACCGGCCCAGGCGCGTTACCGCCAGGATGTAGCGGCCGCTTATTTGCGTTGCAACAACCGATCGGCCCAGGCGCAATCGGCGTATGCAGCTACCATTGACACACCGTCCCTGACCCTCAAGCGTGGTTTGCGTGATGCCGACGCCGTCAAGCAAAGTGCTCTCCAGAGCATTGCCTGGCGCCGCGACGATGCCACAAGCGAATTGCAAAGCTGGGTGACGGCGGTGAAGCACGAACGGTTGCAATGCATCGAAAGCTTCCTTAGCGACCCTTGCGAGTTCACCTTGCAAGAAGAGCTCAAGGCTTTGATCGCAGACATGCAGTAGCGAGTTTTTTGAAAGAGGAGGAGCCCAAGCTCCTTCTTCTTTCTTTTTTATTTTTTTCTATTACTCAGTATAGTGATAAAAGTTTTTTATAGTTGATTTGGGTTGGGCTTCTACGCTGCCTTTTACGTGCACTATTTTAAATTACTTGCCGATGATATCGTCGGCTATACCGTGAGAAAACTTTTCCGCTTCTTTACGATCGGCTAGAGCTAGAGCCGGTTTACCCAGTTTTTCATAAGTTTTTGCCCGCTCATTCAAACTCATAGTCATGAGCATGTTGCCCTCGGATTCTTCGGACAACTCTCTTTCTCTCGCTAAATTCACGGCGGTGGTGAGGGTAACGAGAGACTCTTTCCAGCGGTTGAGGTTCTGCTGGCAGGCCCCCATAGCAAGAAAGACGGCCGGATCGCGGCTGCCACTGGGGGCGGTGCTGGCTTTGATGGTGGCTTGCAAACCCAGATCAGCTTTGCCCATTTTCATGTAGCAACGACTGGCCTTGACCAGATCTTGTCTGGCGCTGGAAGGCTTTGCTTGAGCCAGTAGTTCGTAATCTACGGCAGCTTTGCCCCACTGATTGAGTTCAGCGTAAGAAGCGGCCCGAGCGACATAGGCTTCTACATTGGCACCTTGTTTAAGGGCGATGGTGGCCAGCTTGATTGCCTTGGGAAATTGCTGACACTGACCGTAAGTGCGGGCTGCATAACCAAGCACTTGAGGCGGCGCGTTTTCAATATTGGAGATACTATCGAATATTGCTTGTGATTGTTCATAGCGGCCACAGGCCGAACTAAAAGACGCGAGCCAGAGTTGACGGTTGCGATCATAGCCGGATGTTTTGGGAATCTTTTCAATAACGTTGTTAAGCGCCGTCAATTTTCTTTTGTGCACATTGTGGGCAAGGTCTTTAATTGCGACCGGGTCGTCGAAAGAGAGATAAGTCTTTTTTGCGGCCAGTGCATCGCCATGGCCTAAGCTCAACGTGATCAACAGAAGGAGCAGAATGTCAGCAACGGTTTTTCTCAGCATGGTGTCCATTTTCTACAGGGTTCCTAGTCTTTGTCGCCTATTTGATATTTTAGCTTCTATGATCATAGTCGATCGTTACTGTCGTCAAGCTGTAAGGTATCATTACACTAGGGCGAGTCTTTGATAGGTCAGGTGGTGATGGCGAATAAAGCGAAAGTTTTGATACTGCTGGTGGCAGCTCTAATCACAGCGACTTGTTTTGATGGTGTTCACGCCAAAGCTAAAGGGGCGAAGAAACCATCAACGTCAGCGCGAGAGCAGGCGGTAGTTAAATCGCCCTATTTTGTCAAAGCGACTCAAGCCTATCAAAAGGGCAACTTTCGCGACGCCATCAGCAATTTTGAACTGTGTGACCGCAGCGGCGGCTGCTGTCAGTGGACTCACTATTATCTCGGTTTGAGTTATCAGGGCATTAACCAGCTCGGTCCGGCTTATCAGCATTTCCAATGGGTGCTGGCCAGAGGCACAGACCCTAATCTCAGACGTTACTCACAATACGCTTCAGACTCACTCTCGTATTACGCCAATAACCGCACTTACGGCGGTCAGGGTGCTATTGCGTCGTTCAGCCGAGCGTCGGCGGGGGGAGGCGGCGTCTCTTCGGGCCGTGGCTGAGGAATCTAGCTTAGTGTGGCAGTTGTCGCACAAAATAAATTGTTAGTTGAACCATAAAGCAAAACCGGGAAAATGGCCGCCGAATTCTCGGCGCAATGCCGTCCATCTGGCGTCTTTAGTCACTGTGCCGGTTTCCAGATAGGGCGCCGCGTCAGTTCCTTGAATCCAGAGCACCAGATCAAATTTGCGCGGCTGCAAAAATAGCTTGCGTAAGTTGATACCTCGGCTGGTTTGAGCGCCACGCCAGAACGGTATCAATAGTTCACCTTTGAGAATCTTTTCGCTCTCGTTCATAATTTCAGACCACGATGCCACCATAGCTTCGGTCACCTTAGCATTGGCCATCACTCCGGTCTGTTTAGGATTAGGCAACCATTCGTGATCGTCATCGGTTTCGGCCATGATGCGCTTCCAACTTTCTCGGCTCTCATCGACTACAGCCTGAAGATGTGTCAGTGCTTCATTCATTTTTTGACTATCCACTACTTCGCAATTAACAAGATGCACAAAAGCAATCAGGTCAAAAATTTCCACGTCGCCGCTGCCAAAGAGGCGCAGGTGTTTACCGTTTTTGAGAAAATCATAAGGGCTTTCAACTTTAGTAAAAAACATGTGGCCGGTTCTTTCAAAAATTTCTTTGCTATCGTAAGCCAAATAAATGCAGCAGACAGATGCGAGCAAATGGCAATACCCCCGCAGCCAGTGAACGTCTCCCCGGTCAAATTTGATGTAGAACTTTTGCGCTTTCTCTAAGGGAATATCTGTTTGACGAGTAAGTTTGGCGTAGACTTTCCACAGACTTTTTTCGCTGCCGGCTTTTTGGTCACCGCTCAAATCAAGTTGGATCATGCCGAAATGCAAGGGCAGTCGAACATCTTCATCAGTGATTGAAGCAAGAGTTGCTTCAGAGCGCAGTAGGTTCTTATGTAATTGCTCGATGATCTGGCGCAATTGCAAGTAGCTGATTTTCTCGCTTTCAAGGTTGGTTACAACCGGTAAACTGAGAAAAGGAAGTACAAAACCAGTATCTGAATAGGTACGCAGGCCGTGGCGATATAAGCTCTGGCTGACGGTTTCCGCGGTAGTGAGAAACTGCAACAGACCAAGACCAAAGCGTGCTTGATCATCACGTGGATGGTTCTGCAAACGTTTAGTTAATGCACTTTCACCGGCGGCTAATTTGCCGTTGAGCAGGTACTGTTCTACTAGAGGGTTTGCCAGTGCGCCGCTGTGATTGAACAAAATCAAGGCGAGCGCCGCCACCAGCGATTTTTTTAGTTGTTGCATCTTTGTCTACCCTTTGAACGACCGACTTTGCTCCTTAAGTCTAGGGAGAGAAAAGCGGTCGCGTTGCTTGTGTGCAACAGTTGCCTAATTGATTTTTTGATCGCAAAGATGGACTTGAGCAATTTCTAAACTCAAACGTTAACGTTACAGATCAGAACCAAGTACGAGCAGCAGGTTAATCTAAGCCCGCTTAGTACTATATACGCAAGTAAGCTCCTGCCAAAAAAAAGTGAAAGACATGAGGAATAAACCATCATGTCTTGGTGCGAAATCTGTTCGGCTTACCAAAAACGACGTTTCCATGCCAGCCCACTGTAATTTCATTGCAGACTTTTACTTTTTATTGTTTGAATAATCCCACCTGCCCACCGGGGAGCCGACTGCCATTTGCATGGAGCCGACTCCCCGGACCTCTACTTATCTACTAATTTGCAACTTTGAATCGGGAATCAGGCCAAAGACAGACCGAGCTGATGGCGGGCCTTATTGAGCCTGATCACTTTGACCGTCACCACCTGGCCTTTCTTGACCGACTCCAGACCGCCGGGCAGTTGGCTCACATGAAGCAAACCGCAGGCGCCGTCGATTTCAACGAAGGCACCGCAATCGGCAAGGTTGCGAATGGTGCCCGAGACTACCTGGCCGACGCGCAGCTGTTCGATTAGTTGATCGAGCCTCACCTGCACAGCCGCTTGCCGGCGGTTGAGCACGATGTTGCCTTTGCTTTCGTCGACTTCGATGACCTTGAAGGCCTGGGTGGTGCCGAGCAGGGGGTGCACTTCGGTGATCGCCAGACCCAGTCGCGAGAAGGGGGCGAAGGCCAGAAGGTCAGTGCCTTCCAGTTGCACGCGCACACCGTAGATGCGGCCGTTGTTTTCCACCACCGCTTTGACCACGCCGTGCACAGATTTGCGCTCGACAATGGCCTGCTTGAGGGTGTCAAAGATGGTCACCACCTGCGGTGCTTTGACGACGGCGACAACGGCTGGTTTGTCAGCCGACGTGGCCGCTGGCTTAACTGCAGCAACAACAGTGACGCTGGTCACGGCTGTGGTGGCTGCAGGCCTGGGAAACAAGCCGCGGCCGCTCTGGCGACGAACGATCGGTTGAGGGCGGCGACCAGAAGTTTTGGGCAGGGCCACAGCAACAGGTGCTGGTGCATGTGCGGGGATGGCAGCCGGGGCTTCAGGGGCTATGGTGTTGAGTGAAATCGCTCCGTCACTGCCGAGGGTGAGAGCGGCGAAAGGCGTGTTGACGAATGCGGTGGAAGCGGAAGAGTTATTAGGATTGGACGTTTTCATATTAGTGCTGATTGCGAGTTGGTTTGTTTGTTCTCCTTGAAGAGAGGTTGATGACTATGTAGAAAATTGACGTTACTGACGAGTGGCGTGGCCGTAGAGATGATAGGTGTTGTCGTGGAAACTGAAGCTGGCGATGTAGCTGCCTTTGCAGCGAATCACCTGACCGTCTTTGTAGAGAAAGAAGCTTTGACTGCTGGACTTGCCCACTTCTTCTTCCTCAAGTGAGGCGGTAACTTCGTTGTCGCGCACGACGACGGTGAGGAAACGGTAGGAGTGATTGCTCAGCTTGAGGCGAAATTCGCTTGAATCTGAGTTTTCATCGACCGGTACGTTATGGGGGTTGATTCTTCTGTTCATAAATTTGGTTCATTTTAAGGTGGAATCTTGGCGGTGTTATTCCGGCATGCGTTTAACGGCTGGCCGGGTGTTGATGCAGAGTTGATTGGCTGTTTTTTGCTGGGTTTCGCTGAAATCTGTTGTTCGGTGGTGGAATTGAAAGGAATACCTATTTATACGCATTAAGCGCTGTTAAGACCTAAGTTGAATCCCGGCAGATTTAGAGCTCAGTGGCGATTATACGAAGAACCTCGCCATCTTGACCTGCCGTGCACTAGCCTAACCTGGTCCGCGCGAGCTCGCATTTAATACTTGTCAGGGGTGAATTGGCTACACTTATTAGCCTCGTTTAAGGAGGCCGTATGCTGCAGACCAGTTTTCAATTTGCCCAGGCTATTATTCCGCCCCATGACGCAGAGCTGCTTCATCGTCAGGTAGCGCGAGTGGGGATCATCGGCGGGGGCAATTCGGCCAGGGCGCTCGCGGCATATCTCTCCAGCCAGGGTCACAAAGTGTCGATGCTGGTCCGTGACTTAACCAAGTTACCGGCCCTTGCTGAAAATCTTTCGGTGCGAGCTTCGGGAAAAATTGAAGGCCTGTTTGGTCTGCATCAGGTGAGCAACAATGCGGCCCTGCTCCTTTCACAAGTAGATACGATTTTTGTCGCCACATTAACCACAGCCTACGAAGAAGTAGCCAGACAGTTGGCTCCCTATTTGGAGGCCCATCACAAAGTGATTTTGTTTTCGGGAAAATTAGGCGGCGCTTTGCTCTTTGCTCAGGCAGTTAAGGAAGCCGGCGGTCTGGCAGTACCGGTGCTGGAAACCGATTCGCTCTTTGCCTGTCGCACTCAAGACGATGAAAGTATCTGGATTCGAGGCTTCAAGCGCTGGACTCTATTTTCAGGCACCAGCAAAAGCGTCACCGATGCCGAAGGTGCCATCGTGGCCAAATTTTTCCCGGGGCTTGATCCGGCCAGCAATATCATTGAACGCGGTCTGACCGATTTTGGCGCCCTGGCTCATGCTCCTGTGGTACTGGCAAATATGAATGCCATTGATCGCCAGGAGTCGTTCTTGTTTTATTACAAGGGCCTGACCTCGCGCACTGTGGCTATTCTCGATCGCATCGAAGAAGAGTTCAATTTGTTGGCCGCGGCCTATGACGCCACTCTCGTGCCCATGAAAGATTTGCTTAATCGCTATTATGGTTGTGATACCACTTCGCTGCATCAAGCGATGCAGACTGTTCCCAACTATCGCTTCAGCCAGTCGCCGCCGTCTTTAGATCACCGTTTTCTTGTGGAAGACGTCACTGCCACTCTCATACCGCTGCAGCAGTTTGCCGCCTTGGCTGGTGTTAAAGTGCCGGTGATTGACTCTGTGGTGACATTGGCCGGCGTTCTTACCGGAATTGATTTCCCTAAGACTGGACGCTCCCTGGCTCAATTTGGCTTTGCCGGTATGAGTTATGAGGCTGTGCGTGAGGCTCTGAATTCCTGATGGCCGCTAATCGCTCTCACATGCCTACCGCTGCCTGGGTGATGCTGGCCTTAACAGCAGCATCGGTAGAACCGATTTTGATTAAATTGGGTTTTCAGGCCCAGGCAACGCCTTTGCAGTTGCTGGTTTTTAAAAATCTGGTGGCCGCATTTGTCATGTTGATATTGGTGCGGGGCTGGAAGCGACCTGAGCAAGCAAAGTTTAGCTCCATTGCTACCGTCAGCTTATTGCTCTTTGCCACCAATGCTTTTTGTTTGTTCGCTCTGACAAAACTTAGCGCCGTTGAGCTAATTACAATTATCACCTCCACACCGGCAGTGGTGGCGCTGGTCAATTGTTTTCGCCGTCACGATCGTCGCGGCGCCTGGTTCTGGCACGGGCTTCTGGCCTCTCTAGCGGGTGTGGCAATATCTCTGCAGATTAATTTTTTGCCTGCTAATGTCTTGCCGGGCAGCTCCGCCATCAGTATTCTAGGCGTGATATTGGCACTGGCAGCGGTGCTCAGCTCCACTGTTTATCGCATAAAAATCGAATCCATTCTGCGTCAGGCTGATCCGCGAGTGGTATCACTAAATATCTTTGTCATCAATGGCCTGATCTCACTGCTTCTCACTCCCTGGCTCGGCACTGTCAGCCTTTCCGTCATACCTTTTGTGCTCTGGATGGGCGTGGCGGGCGCACTGGCCAATCTGGCTTTCATAGCTGCAATTAAGGCTCTCGGTGCTACGCGCATGTCGATTATCAATTTAATTCAAAGACCGGTTGTGGTGCTAATTGCTGCTCTGGTGCTCAAAGAGGCGCTAGGCTGGCCGCAGGTGTTAGGTTTTGTACTGGTGATGCTGGGTGTGCAGATGGCTCAAGTTAAGCCGAAGCAAAAACTAGAACAGCCCGATGCTGCGCCAATCACTCAGCCGTCTAAAGACCTGTGTGGCAGCAGCAGGTCTTAAAATCGTGCTTACTCAGTATCTGGCTTTCAAACTGTCTCCCGGCGCCCAGATGGATGTGCTGCAAGCTTTTCCTCCCCGCTTTGCCGAAGTCAGGGCCGACCACGTGACCATCGCTTACGGTGTCAGCGAAGATTATCCGTTGGCGCAAAAAAATGTGAACTGGCGCACCCTCACCGCCATTGCTTATATTTGTGACCACAGTCTGGAGGCACTGATCGTAGCTGTGGACGGTGACGTGAAACGCCCGGATGGAAAGTTTTTCCATTTAACGCTTTCTAAAGCAAGTGATCGCAGCTCTTTTGAAAGCAATGCAATTGCGCAAGAGCGCAGTAAGTGGAAACTTATTCCCGCCCTAAATCTGTCAGGCAAAATTGTTTTTGTCAGCGCTGATAATTAGATGTTAGAACTTTATTGGCTCAACGTCTTCGGCACTGGTTTCAATTTAAACCCTGTTCTGAGAAAGGGTATGGCCTCAGCCGGTCTGTCTAAATTGGCCAGCACAAAGCCTTTTTGCAAGTAGGCTCGACCACAGTTTCGGCTTTGCCTGATGGCAGATTCTGCTAGCGGAAGAGCTTGCTGCAGCTGGTGGTGATTAAGCAGATCTGTGGCGCGATTGGTCAGTTTCTCGCAAATGGGGCTGTCCTTTGCCGTGACAGTCTGGGCCGATAGAGTGGGCGTGCAAATAAGCATGATTGCCGGAACCATAGCGCTTGCAAGCAATTTGGTTTTCACTGCTCGAACGAATAATTCTTTTGCGGAACTGTTCACCTTGCCCCACTTCAGCACATTGAATTATTTGAGGTTAGCATCATTTCTAATCGTCGACCATCGTGCTACAAGCATTAGTAGGTGGCAGGAAAATGAGGAGCAGTGAAAACCCTGCGGTTTGCAATGCTCCTCATGGTGAAACTAAACTAGATTAAATTGGCTTTGTTGATTTACTAACTTAAACACTCTGCGTTGACTGAACGCTTAAGTTGGCAAATCTCCTTCGCATGCTGGGCCGAAGTACAGGTGGTTGAGACGGGTTTGCGTGAAGCGTTTAAAATCGTCACTGCTGGCGGCCCAATCGGCTTTGAAATCGAGGGGCAGACGAGCACGCTGGTCTTCAGCGGCAATGCACTCTTTAGCTGCGTGCACCATTTTTTCAAAAGCTGTCAGTGTCCAAGGGCTCACTCCTCTACCTGATTCTCGATCGCTGATATCAAAAATTGGGTCAGTTTTCTCAATGGCGAGATAAAGCCCGTAGGTCATATATCGGTTACGGTAGCGCTCTTCGACGGCGAAGATGTAGTCGTCGAGCGACTGTGCTGCGGCTTGCAACCAGCAAGAAATTTTGTAACGCCACCATGCTAAAAGCACGAGCAGCAAAATAATTGAGACTGAAATCATAGTGCGAAATTGTTTGAATTGAATTAAGGTTGCTGACGCTGGAGGTCCTGGCGCAAGCGATTGATGCGGCCGAGATTGCTGGCATGGCGACCATCGATGATTTGCACTTTACGGTCACGGGCTTCTTCGAGGATGCGCAGATCTTTGGCGAACTGCTCGTTGATGGCGCTTGTTTCAATCAGGCACTCTTCGCTGCTTTCAGCTTCTTCGCGGTTGAGAATTTGGCGTTCCTTTTCCGAGTTGAGGTTGATTAGCGATACATCCTGGGCATCTTTAATGCGTGAAATAACGGCGTTAACTGCGAGGATGGAGGCATTGAGTTCCGCTCCGGTCCAGACTACGGCTGAATCGGCGCGAATGTCTTGATATTCCTCGTAAGCTTCCACTAGCACGCGGCGCAACATCGCGGGCATGAAGCGATCGTGATAGTGACTGTGCACGTTGGCGATTGATTCGACAATTCGTGCGGCATCTTTATGCGCATCCATGGTACGTTTGAGGCGGTTCTGGATAGTGGTGACGACGCAGACGACGAGAATAATCACAACGAGAATGGTTGCGATGAAGAGTGTAGTTTGAAGCCAAACTGGTATGGCTGTTTGCATTTTGAATTGAGTTGACTGATGAAATTGGGCAGTTTAACGGGGACGTTTCGACTGATGATCAAAACGATCACACTGGCTGCTAAGAAAGCTTACATATTCCGGCTCAGGTGTTTGTAGCGGAGATTGAGGGTTTTGTGAGATGGGGGGAGAAGATGTTTTTAGCCTAAGCCTCCGCAACGCTAGATCTCAATTAAAAACCAAACAGAGGCCTTCTTTTAGTGGTAATAGCATCGCGTGAGGTGAGTGGAGAGCGCTCACATGAGCTGCGTGAAGCACCACATAATTGAACTGTTTTAGTTGGATGTCACTTTGTATTTGCTCTCCACCGCTTTGGCTTCGTCGGCTTTGCCTGATTTTTTCAAAACAAAAGCGTAGTTGCCGGCGGCTTTAAGTAAAAGAGCTTGGTTGGAGATTGCTTCGAAACCTTCCACCGCCTGCTTCAGGGCTACTTCAGCTTTGTCAAGACTGTTTTCGCGCAGCAATATCAATCCGGTATTGTAGCGAGCCACAGCAATATTGAGCTTGGCTGGCTTGCTCTCCGGGTTAAGTACCAGCGCCTGCTGAAAAATGTCCACTGCTTTTTCAAATTGTTGGGCGTTCAGGGCAGTCAATCCACTATTGTTGAGAGCCGCAGCGAGATTGCGTTTCATCACCGCCGAATCGGGATATTTATCTACCGCCCCTTTAAAAATCTCTACCGCTTTGTTGTAGTCTTTGGCATTCATGGCGGCGGTGCCGCGGGCATTGATAGCGGTAAGATCACTGGCATTGGTGACATCAGAAAGTGACATAAGGTTTTTTGCCGCAACTGTTTCGGCAGTATTGGTCACTTCGGTCGAATAGAGTTTCACTAAAGTCTTGGCGTCGCGATCGCTAATTTTGAAATGCTCATAGTTGAGCGGCAGGCTGCTGTACATAATATCTCCTGGAGATTGGCTGTGACCACCAATCCCCAGGGCATGGCCTAACTCGTGCAGGCAGATAAAGAGAATTACCCTGTCAGTGAGCTTCAGCTCAGGCATGTTGTTGACCGTGAGCACCACTAGACGCACCGAACCTAGAGTGTTGCCCAGCGGCACCAGCCTTGCCTCTCCGCCCTCTGCTGCATTGGATACGTCTTTGGGATTATCCGACCATTTGAAAGTGATCGCGGCTTTAACCGGCGAGTCGACTTGTTCAAATTTGACTTTGCCTTCGCTGACGTTTTCCCAGGCTTTAAGCGCTTCTTGCAATTGCACTGAGTAACTTGGTTTGAAACCAGTGACTTTGTCTGGGTTGGCAATAAAAATTTTGATGGGAATATCTTTGTCGGCCCAGCGCATAGTTCTCAGTCCCACCGCTTCGGCAAAGTAATCTTGCTCGCTATGGTTTGTAATCTTGGCGTTCATTTTGGTTTGCTTCTCAAGCAGTTCCACCAGCGCTGTGCCTTGCGGCACACGAGGATTTTTCGGATATTTAGTGAGGAACTGGCGGAGCATGATGATGGCTTCATCGGTTTTTCCGGATGATTGCAAGGTGGCACCAAGGCTCCACAATGTCTCTGGTTGGTTCGGCTGCAATGCCAGTGATTGGCGCATATTGGTGATGGCTTCGTCGTAGAGACCCGAGCGCGCGGCCGCGATGCCTAAAGCGGCGGAGGAATAGAAAAAATCTGGTGCTGTTGTTTTTGCTTCGCGAGCTTTGGTCAGGCCAGCCTCAAAGTTTCCGCCTTCGATAAGCTTCATGCTCTCTTGAACGAGTTTGGCCGCCTGGTACTGGCTCTCGTTGATTGGCTTGCCGTTTAAGACATAGCCTTCAGCAGCAATTACCGGCGTCATGTTCACAGCTAAGAGCAGTGCGGCGGCGAGCAGTGTTTGAACAAAACTATCTTTCATTGACTTTTCATTCCCGCGCCATTGTCGCCGTAAACTACGAATGTGAACCTTGGCTTCGCTAGCCTTGCTAGGTAGGTGTAAACGCTTATCTAGTACTTATTACTGGTTATTTAGCTAAAGGTAATATTTTACTGCTTCTTTTAGCTGCCTGGGGCCTGGTAGGCATAAGCATTACCGCCTTTCTCTTACTTCTCCTCTTTGTCCTCAAGCTAAATTACTTCAAGCACCAAAACTATCCGCCTATCTTCATCTCCACCCTGATTCGCCTTGTGTCGGCTCATTAGCTACACACGCGAACAAAAGAAGGACGTTTCGTAATGGCCACTAGCAATCGCACCAACGACTCCAACGAAGTATTCAACGCTTACATGAGGGAAGCCCGCAAGATTGCTCTGCTCACCCCCGCGCAGGAAATCGAACTGGCAACCAGCATCAAGCAAGGTGGAAACAAAGGCCAACGTGCCCAGGAAGCTCTGATCAAATCCAATCTGCGCCTGGTTGTCTCCATTGCCTGGAAATACGTGCGCCCCAATGTGCCCCTGGAAGACCTGGTGCAGGAAGGTAATCTTGGGCTGATCAAAGCTGTGGAGAAGTTCGACGCCGAACTCGGTTATCGCTTCGCGACTTACGCCCAGTGGTGGGTGCGTCAGTCGATGACCGAATATCTGCGCGAGAACGGTCTTGCTGTTCGCATTCCTGCCAACCGGTCGATTCAGATTGCCAAAATGAATCAGGCCATCGCCGCCATCCGTCGCCAGGGCGACCTGCCCACCGACACTGCCGTGGCTGCTGCCATGAATGTGCCGGTTAAGCTTGTGATTGAGTTGGCCCAAAGGCGCCCTCTCGCCGGAGCAGTCTGTGATCGGTAACGATCTGGTGGCCAAGGTCGCCGGTTCGCTCGATAAACTGGAAACCCGCGAACGCGACATCGTCACCCGCCGCTACGGCCTCGATGGTGACGAGCCCGAAACTCTGGACCAGCTTGGTACCAAATACGGTGTTAGTCGTGAACGCATTCG
>JADYXQ010000134.1 GCA_021772135.1 Candidatus Obscuribacter sp. | reverse complement strand
TTCACTTCACTTCACTTCCACACTCGCACGGGAGCAGATGATGTTGAGCATGTTCAATCAGCCGTCGACGCAGCTCAATCACTTCCAGCCTCGGCCCTGCGACATCGGTGCCGCACTCCGCCCCCGGCGGCGCGCCAGCGACTTCGTCGTGGTCGGGCCGCGAGTCATGCACCGCAGCGGCCGCTCCGGTGGAGAGCAGAAGCCTCGTGGCAGCTGGGGCTGTGCCCTGGCCGCGGAGAAGCGCCAGCGCCACTTTGACCTGGCCCAGCGCTCCATGCGCGAACAGTGCGCCATGCTGATTTCGCCGCGCTGACGTTGTCTTGAAGAGAGGCACTACCTGTAGTGCCTCTCTTCAGCGCTTTTCCCTACGTTGAATTGACCACTGGAGGTGTCATGTTCGAACTACAACGGCGGCCGGTGAAAGTGCGTCGCCGCCGTCGGCGCTTGCGCAGAAAACGGGTGGCCGTGGCGCTTGCGCTGGTTGCAGCCTTGATCGCGGCCATGGCTACCACTGTCTCGTGGACAATCAAACAGTTGTCCGAGAACATCGATCAAGATCAGGAGTCGGAGCAGTTCCAACCAGTTATCACTTTCGGCCCGCTTTTGCCGGCTGAATCAGAACCAGACCCTCCGGTGACGCTGCATAGATGACCTTTTTTACACTGGCCGAGCGGAGTAAATTCTCATGCCACGACGCATTCTTGAGAGCCCAGAGCGAAATAAATTGCAGGCCTTGCTTGCGGGGCTGCGGAGCTATGTTTTCGGCTGTCCTGAGCAGACCCAGCTCATGGTGCTCAGTTTGATTGCCGGTTGGAATCTCTACGCCCTCGGCGATAGAGGCACGGGCAAGACCTGGTCGGCAAAGGTTCTCGCGCGACTGATCGGTGGCGCCAATTTTCAGCGCATTCAGGGAGAGCCCGACCTTCTGCCGGTGCATATTCACGGCAGCTACGTGCAAGAGAAGGGAGAATGGATCTTTCGCCCAGGCCCGCTCAATCAACGTGCCAACATTTTGCTCTTCGATGAAATCAGTCGAACGCAACCGCGCACTCAGGCGGCTTTGTTCGAACCTATGGAAGAGCGCCACTTTACCGTGGAGGGCAACCGCGTTGACCTTGCGCCAGTCTTCATGCTGATTGGCACGGGCAATCGGTTTAGCGTCGGTGTCTACCCCTTGCCGGAGGCTCAACGCGACCGTTTTGGTGCGGTGATGGATTTCGGGCGTCCGACCCGCAGCCAGCTTGATTTGGTTTTGGCTGCCACAAAGGGCAATCGCCACAACGAGAACGCCATCGAGCCTGTCATTAACCTCGATGATGTGCTAGCGATTCGTGCCGCGGTCGAACAAGTCGCCTGGAGCGACGCCGCGCAGCGTTATGCCCGAGAAGTGGTGATGCGCAGCTACCCGGAAGAGACTAACCAGCTGCGCCACTACGTTACCACCGGGGTTTCACCCAGAGCCAGCCTGGCGATGCTCGAAATGGGTCGCGTGCTTGCCTTCCTTGAAGGAAGCCCCCGCATCAATGTAGACCACGTTAAGCGCCTGGTGATGCCCTGCCTGCGGCATCGCGTGGAGCTCACTGATGAGGCCCAGGTGGATGAGAGCAAAACTGTCGATGGTGTGATCCAAATGATTCTTTCCCAAATCGTCGTTACGGAAGAGTGAACCATGCGCTCACTGAAGTCATTGCGTGCGCTGGTGGTCGGCACACCTTTCTACGCCAGTCTGCGGGTGAACGGCTTGCAGCCTGGCGAACATCCCAGTGAGTTCGAGGGTCAGGGCGGTGAATATCTAGGCTTTCCCGATCTGGCGGAAGGCGAGCCCATGAGTGCAGTTAACTGGAGGCTGTCTGCCCGCTGCCCCGGTCGCTTCGTCAAAACCGAATGGGAGGCTGAGAAGGGCATTAAAGTGCATATATTGGTAGATGACTCGGCCGAGATGGGATTTGGCAGTCAGTGGCTGACCATGAGGGAACTTGCTGCTGTGATCGCCGGATCGGTTTTGGCCTCTGCCGCCACCACCGGTGATTACGCAAGGGTACTTACCTATAATGGTGGCGGCATCACTAAAATCTTGCCCGCCAGCGGCGAATGGCACGCTTCGCGGCTGGTGCAGCCAAGTATGGCGGCCATTCTTAAGCCTCCTGCTATTGCTGCTGGCAGTGGCACTGGTCTGGCGCAAGCTCTGCGCCGCATCCCGCATCACCCCAAGGCTCTGGTGATTATCATCAGCCGCTTCGATAAGCTCTCGGCCGAAGATCAGGCGGCTCTGGCTAGCTCCAGAAAATTACAGCGGGTTTGCATCGTAGTGCAAGATCCGCGCGAGCGCAGCTTGCAATTGCGGCCGGTCAACCTACCCTGGTATGTGCGCTGGTTGCAGCATCTGCCAGGGATGTTACAGGTTGGCGGAGGACAATCACTTTTAAGTTCTGGTTCAAGTTCAAGTTCGGTTGCAGTGCAGGTCAATCGACAGAACTGTAGTGACTACGCTCAAGCTTTTCATGAGAAGGAGACGATTCTTCATAAACTTTTTGCTCAAGCTGGCTGCAAATGGTGCACCTTTAGCACCGCAGGTGATGCCCAGGAGTTGCGCCAATCGCTCCTTGGTGCAGCTGGCCAAATTGAGGCTAACTGGCTGCCTGACGATTTACGCCAGCGGATATTGCACGAGGCTGACAGCGCGCCTTTGTCTTTGACTCAGTGTGAACGTCTTCTCAACGATGACGATTACATTGAGCCTCTCAACGAGCATCTGCTGCGTAAACGGTTGCTGCGCGTCTTGAAATGTCAGCGCAAATCGGGCTGTTTGGATGAGCGCGATTATTCAAAGGCAAACTAAGCAGGGGAGACACTCGTGGTCTGGAACAATCTCTGGTGGATGCTGCTGCTTCTGGCCATGGCACCGCTGGCAGTACTGCGTGGCAAGCACAATCCGGTGCCTCTGCTACTACACACTCAGCTGCCGCTCTTGCCCCGTGCGCGCAGCTGGCAGGCTATGGTGCTGTTGCCTAAAGTTTTCCTCTACGGAGCGATTACTTGTCTGGTGATTGCCCTTTGTGGGCCAAGGCTGGAGAAATTTAGCCAGCAAGGCGGGGTGACCACCGGTCGCCGCATTCAAATTGCTTTAGATGATTCGGGTTCTATGGGCAAAAGTTGGCAAGGTGCCGCACTTGAGCGCGCGCCTGGCGGCAATGATTGGCTAGAACCGGGTGAGGGAGGGGTGGTGCGTGAGGAGGGCGAACTGCGCCGCATTGACGTGGCGCAGGCTGCCATCGGCAGATTTGTTCAATGGCGCCTTGATCACAAAAGCGGTGATCTGATGAGCTGGACAGACTTTGACGAGGTGACGCGCCTGCGCCAGCCTTTCGACCAAAATCTCGAGCAGATGATGCTGATTTCTCAATTTGCGCCCACCGGCAGTGAAAGAAGTGGTGGCAATGGCGGCCTGGGTATGGGCACCAACTTTGGTACCAAACCCGGGGGCCCCATCGATTTTGCGGCGCAAAGCTTCAGCGATTTAGACAAAGAGTCGGGCGTTACTGGTTGCAATGTTTTGATCATGGTCAGCGATGGAGAAGACTTGTTGACCCAGGAGGTACAGGACCGACTAGTTGCTGTGCTTACAGCCGCCAGGATTCACTTCTATCTAATTTCTGTGGCTGGCGACCTCACCTCCGCAAAGGAAAAATCGAGCATCGTCAAAGTCTGCGAACGGGTGGCGCCGCAGCATGTATTTCCTGTGGCCAGCGGCACCATGGAAGAATGCTTTCGCCAAATCGATAAATTGGAAACCGGGCCCGTACCATTTGCCGCCCTGGCCTCTCATGAGCAGCTGTTCCACATGGCACTTGCTGCCGGTCTCTTGTTCGGTTTAGCCTGGCTTTCCAGCGAGGCTGTCTTTCACGGAATCTAACTCGGAGACCGACAATGATCGTTTTTCAAAAAGCTCTGCGGTGCTTTGTCGTTTGCACCTTGATGCTTTGCTCTGGCGCGCTCCTGTGCACCGGCTTGCTGCGCCTCTTTCAATATGACCTGCCTATGTGGCGAGGAGACTACAAGACCGCCGCCACTGAGGCTGTGACCTTCGGCCACGCACCGGGCGAAGAAGAATTGCCTCTCAACGGTCTGGCTGGTGAAACGGTTACTCAGAAGTTGCTTACCCAACTGGTCTCCGGCGTCAACCACTATCAAGATTGGGCCTGCGGTGACCGTTTAGAGGCCAAGTGGAATCATGCCCACGAGCTCTATAAGCAAGAACAGTGGTCTGAGGCGAGGCAAGCTTTTCAACGCGCCTTTGCCGCCTGCTGCGACGAGAGTGGCGCCGTTCGTCCTCAATATCGAGAACGAGGGAGCGTCATTCAAGTGATGATCGGCAATAGCTTCGAAAGACAACAGAAAAGTAGCGAGGCCTACCCTTTCTATGAAGCTGCGCTCTCTGCCGCGCTTAACCCCGACAACAAAGTGGCTACCTATAACCTGGAGCGCCTGCAAGATAGTCAATCGGGCGGCGCTAACGACAAGGGTAAGGTTCCCAAAAACTCACCGAGCGGCAAAAATCCGGGCAAGCCCGCACATAAGCTTTAAGGGGAATTTATGACTTTTCAGGACGTGCAGCAATTCCACTTTCAGCGCCCTCAGTTGTTTTACCTATTGCCACTGTCGGTGGTGCTGCCGCTGGCACTGGCAATGGTGGCAACGTGTCGACGGCAGTTGCTTTGCGATCAATGGACGCGGCGACCAATGCAGGTCAACCAGAGCAATGCTGCGGCCTGGAGTAGCAGCAAATTGCTTCTGGTCGTGCTTTTTTTTGCTTCTGCTTTAGTCGCCATGGCTCAACCGTCCTTGCCGTCGGTCGACACTCGTTTTGCTGCAGACAGCAGCGAGATCGTGGCCATTGTTGACGATAGCCGCAGCATGGCTGCTCTTGACGGTGGTCATACCGGGCAGCCTTGCAGCAGGCTGAAAGCTTCCTGTGACAGCATCCTGGAGAAAATTATTCCTGTGGTCGATGGTTGCCCTTTCGGTCTCGTTACTTTCGCAGGGCAAGCATACCCACAAGTTTTGTTCACCAGGCAGCGAAAAACGGCCCAGCATTTTCTCAAGAGAATAAGAGTCAGTGACGCCCCGGGTGATGGTTCAGAAATGTTTCTGGCCTTCAAGTTGGCCTGGAAATATTTTGACCGTGCCGACAAAGAGCGGCGCAGCAATAACATCGCTCTCGACCACAAACGTGTGGTCGTCTTGTTTTCCGATGGCGGGATGGATGACAAAGAGTTGCTCACCGAAGTAGTTGAAGGCTGTAACAAGCGCCAAATTCAGTTGCTCATCTTTGGCGTCGGCAGAACCAAACCAACTCACATCCCCGTCGCTCAGCTGAGCGTGTCTGACAGGCTGCTACAGAAGGGAGAGTTTTACACTTACTTTGACCCTGTTGAGGGAAGGGAAGTGCTTGCTCAGACCGCTCTCGAAGAGCAACCGCTCATGGTCTTGCAGCAAGGAACAGCAGCTCTGGGTTCGAGATATCAACGCATTAGCACAGCGGCCGACGTTGATCTGCCCCGCCTGGTGCAAGGTGTGGAGACTGTGAGTAGAACTGGTGAACAACAGCTGTTCATCTATCCAACCCTGCTCTGTTTCCTCTCTCTTTTCGCCGCGGCCCTCAGCACCGGGCGGAGCCGTCAATCAAAAATATCAGCAATCGACAATCTACCGCCTGACCAGCCTGGCGCCAACGCACCGGGCTAATCTTTGAAGGAGCTACGATGTTCCGCACTATCAAGAGATTGGCCTCGTACGCCGGCGCCGTTCTGGCAATGACAGTGGCAGTGGTGCTGGCTGTCGGCGGCATTTGGCGGCCAATGCCGCTGTCGCCCCTGGCGAGCCAAAAGAAGCCTCATTTAGCACTGCCAAATTTACCCCAGGTCGACGTCGATCTAGTTGGCCGGGTTGACTTTGGTTTTCGCACAGGGCAGCTGATTGCCGTTGAAATTACCATGCAGATGCCGGCCAACTTTACTCTTGAGACTGACATCAATTGCGCCGGCGATATGAAAATCGTCGGCCGCAGCCTGGTGAGCAGACGTCAAAAAGACGGCACCACGAAGCACAAGCTGCTGCTTAATTTGCAAAGTTTGGTGCTCAAGGGTCATGGTGCCCTGCCGCCGCAAAATGCCTGGGTGGCCTACGTCACTTTGATGTACCGGTCTGGTCAAGCCAAGCCACAAGCTCTAAAAGTCGAGCCGATCATCATCTTTCCCTCCAAAACATATGATGATCGCAAGTCGAAGCATGCCTTCGACCCTGACCTTGACTGGATGCCATACAGGTTGACCAAGACAAGTTTAATGCTCGTGTCTGGGGCCACGGGTGTGATCTCGTGCCTGGCTTATCTCTGGCGACACCGCAGAAATCCCGCTCCAGTGGCCAGTTCTCCACCGCTGGCCAAGCCACTCGACGGCTTTACCCTGCTGCATCAAGAATACGTTGCTTTGAGCACGTCTATCGTCAACCGCATATCACAGGAGGCATTCAACACCGACATTTTGGCAGTTGATCGGGTTGATTGGTTGGCTTTCATTCAATTGCGTCGCTCGCTGGCGCGGCAGGTTCGCCAGTTCTACGCCGTGCCCAATACTATGACCTGGCAGGAGGTGTCTCGGCGGGGGCATGAATTAGATTGTGCTATTGCCACCTTCCTCGGTGCCTGCGAAGAGGACGATGAGGAGGAACTCTTCAGCGAGAGGGTCGCGCTTGATCAGTATGTAAATGCGGTGGCAGAACTTCCTCACCTTGAGGAAGCATTTGCCGTGCTCGCTGCCGCTCGGGTGCAGGAGCTGCAGACTCGCAAGCGTTCATATGCAAGGAGTTCTGATGCTCAATTCTAGACCCTCGCAATCTGCCTTGCCAACCATAGATCCTTTGTGGTCGCAGGGTGTCAGGGAAGACCTTGAAGAAGATCATCTGGAGCCGCCAGCGGTAAGGCCGAGAAAGGCACCGCAGCCGGTGGCGCACCAGCGCAGCGAGATTCCTGAAAAGTTCGAAGGCTGGCCGGGCTGCGCTTGCTAAAGTGTGGCGTCAAGAACAACACGAGCATGAAAGCCTGAGGTTCCCTTCGAAAGAGAAGCGGGCCAAATATTTCCGGGATAACCCGGGTTGAAGTGTCTTGAGCTTAACAACTACAAGTGGGTGGCCCCGGCGCTACCCGCGTCTAGCAAAGCGTCGGATCCCGTGCCCTTTACTTTTTTGCATCAGGAGACCCGGAATGCGTGATCGTGATGTTGACAGCGCTCGCGTCGTGATTTTTCTCTTCTGGCTACTGGTGATAGCGGCTATGTCCGTGCCACTCGCCGGCCCCAAAAAATAGCTAGCCCGACAAACCCAGCTCGGTGGTGGTGAAGTTGTTCCGCCCGGATTTCTGTGGGCGTGGCTCTGCTCGTGCTGTACTTACTCACTTACTTACT
>JADYXQ010000133.1 GCA_021772135.1 Candidatus Obscuribacter sp. | reverse complement strand
AAATAACGGCACAGTGCTGATTGTTTGATTCAAATTATCGAGCCACCAGTACTGATGGCAGATTTAGTAAAATCACCCACACAAATCCGCGAAGACCCATTTTTGTATTGACTGCATCGCCGAGTTTTTGCCGGGCTGATGCATCACGCATAGTCTGGCACGATTTTGACGAGTCGATTTTTGCCGAGGCAAAAAAACAAAACAAATTTGTCTTAGTTGATCTCGAAGCTGTCTGGTGTCATTGGTGCCATGTGATGGATAAAGAGACATATGCTGATGCGGCAGTAGTGAAATTACTCAATGACAAATTTATTTGTGTGCGGGTAGACCAAGATGCCAGGCCCGATTTGAGTAGCAAATATGAAGATTATGGTTGGCCTGCCACCATTGTCTTCAACTGTGATGGCGGCGAAATTGTCAAACGCTCAGGTTGTATAAACCCCGCACGCATGGCTCGTCTACTTGTTGCCATTGTCAAAGATCCCAGCGCTGAAGAGGCCGCTAAGGCCGATAACGTGGCCATTGCAGCTGAAACCAGTGTAAACTCTGAAACCAGTGTAAACTCTGATACAAGTCAGAACGCTGAGACAAAACCAGCTTTAAGTGCGGCCCTTCGTGCCGAATTGCTGAGCAAATTTACCAGCGGTTATGACCCTAAATATGGTGGCTGGGGCACCTACCAAAAGTTTCTCGATTTTGACACAGCCGAATATGCCCTTTCTCAAAGCTCGGACGGCGATCAGGAAGCGGCTAAAATGGCCAGGGGGGCTCTTGATGGCGAACTCAATTTGCTCGATCCGCAATTTGGTGGGGTCTATCAATATTCGACTGATGGCGACTGGGTGCATCCTCATTTTGAGAAAATCATGCAAACCCAGGCGGAGAATATGCGTATTTTCTCCCTCGGATACAGAATCTTTAAAGATCAACGCTATCTGGCTGCGGCGCAATCAATTGCCCAATATCTTAATGACTATCTCACCTCACCAGACGGCGGCTTCTATACGAGTCAGGATGCTGATCTCAGAGCTGGTGAGCACAGCGGCGAATATTTCAGTTTGAATAAAGCAGAACGGTTAAAGTTGGGCATTCCTACTATTGATAAGCATGTTTATGCTCGTGAAAACGGCTGGGCTATTAATGGTCTTTGTGAACTCTATGCTGCCTGCGCTGATCCTATTTATTTAGCTCGTGCGATGCTGGCCGCTGATTTTATGCTGGCCAACCGAACTCTTCCCAATGGCGGTTTCAAGCATGGCGTGACCGATAATGCCGGGCCTTACCTGGGTGATACACTGGCTATGGGGCGTGCTTTTCTATCGCTTTATCGTGTTACTGGTGAGCGCAAATGGCTCAGTCGCGCCGAGTTGGCAGCCAATTTTATTGCCGCACATTTTAAATCTGGGCAAGAGGGAGGCTTTGCCAGTGCAGCGATTGGGCAGCGCAGAGTTGCGGTGCCAGAGCCTTTATTAGATGAAAACCTCGTGCTTGCTCGTTTTGCTAATTTACTTTTTCACTATACGGGCGACAAAAAATATATGGCCATGGCTGACAGGGCCATGACTTATTTATCCCAACCGGCCGTTGCGCGCAAACGCAAAGTATTTGTGGGCGGAGTTTTATTGGCCGACAAAGAACTACATGCGGTACCAGCTCATCTGACCGTGGTGGGTGCAAAATCAAATGCTGATGCCGCTGTGCTCTTTCGTAGTGCCATCGCTCTTCCTCGCACATATGCGCGAGTAGAATGGTGGGATAGTAAAGAAGGTCCGCTTCCCAACACCGAAGTCGAGTTGCCTCATTTGGCAAAACCTGCCGCTTTCTTTTGCTCTGCTGGGCGTTGCTCGGCCCCGGCCTATGACCCGCAGGCACTTTCACGCTTAGTCAGTGAGCAACACTAATCAATTAATGACTTTGCTTGACTGATGCATCTTCAACTTTCGGCACTTCGATTTGCAAAATACTGTCTTTATGATATTTGAGGCGAACCGAAATTCCCTTGTGCAAGACACCACCGTGAGACTCGCTTTTGTTATATCCGGGTTTGGAGTTGTTAGAATCCGAATAGTCAAAATGAACCCCTTTAACAAAGAATGACTCTTGTGCGTGGCCACCGTAAGGCATTGGAGCGAACTGCTCAATTGGTCCGGCCACTTCCTGGCATTGACCGCTGCGTAATAAATTCTGAGCTTCAACATGTGCACTTTGCATATGCCAGGAACAGGGAATTGTGATGCCGTTCCACACCAGTCCCCACCCAAGAAGAGGCCACAGCATGACTCTCGGGCCCTTTCGCCAGACCGCATACATGAATATCGGAAAAATGACAAGGCCGGAAAATAGATGAATCCAGGGAATGCGGGCGGAGTCGGTCAGAATTGAGTAGACGGTTATGTATTGCATTCTACGGTGCCATTTTCCATGCCAAAACTAGAGTCTTGTCCTATACTGATACGCATTTGAACCACCGTCCTCTCTTCCCCTTTTGCAATCGGATTGACAAATTTGCATCACCAAAGTTTTTTAACCGCAGCCTGTTGCAGCTTCATGGTTGCACTTCTTCCAGCTTCAGCCATGGGGGAGAAGGCCGATATATTAGCGCAAGTTTCGAATCGGCAAATTATTTCAGAGACACAGGCACAGAAAGAAGTTAAGGCGCCTGCCAAATTTGATCACAGTTATGCAGCATTTGGGCGAGAACTGGCTAAATATCTCGAAAACGGCAATGTTCACTACAAATTGTGGAAGGCCGATTCAGCAGGTTTGGATCAGTTTCTACAACAGCTTTCTGAATTGTCACCGCATGAATATGAGCATTTCACTGCCGATCAGAAAAAAGCATTCTGGATCAATGCCTATAATGCATTAACCATAAAAGTGGTGCTCGATAATTATCCAATCAAGGGCAACCAGTCTCAGTATCCGCCCAGCAGCTTCAGGCAAATTCCTGGCGAATGGGAGAACGGTAAATTCAAAATTATGGGTGCCCCGATAAATCTATATGACATTGAACATGAGCGCTTGCGCCATGATTTTCCAGATCCGCGTATTCACTTTGCCGTGGTGCCTGCTGCTCGCAGTTGCGCCAAACTTTCAGTGCATCCATTTGTGGCCGCCGATATTGATCAACGCCTCGATCAGTGCACGCGCGAATTTTTTGCTGATCCAAATAATCTCACTGTAAATCCTGATAACGGCCTTATGAGAGTGAACAAAATTTTCAGCTGGTTTACGCTCGATTTCGCCAGCAAGGCCGGTTATGCCAAGCGTACTTTTCCACCACCCATGGACGAAGACATCATCGCGTCATACGTAAGCTTTTACGTGCCAACTGACGAACGTGATGTGATTGCAAAATTTCGCAAGCAAGACAAATTGGTGCTCGATTATCTGCCCTACGACTGGGCACTAAACGACGCTGACGAAATTAAAAACGCTAAGAACTAACAGTATTTGTCAGCAACGGCAATCATGGCTGCGGCAGCTTGCGGATTTCTGTGATTTTGAGCTAAAAGTTTCAAGTGTCCGCCAATGCTGGCGAGCTTGTCTGGAGAAAATGCGCCTTGATCGCTGCCAAATTTTCCTGGAGCTTCTTTATTCAGTTCTAAAACATTGACCAACAATTTGAGGCGGGGAGCCGTCATTTCTTCATTGCGCCCAAAAATATTGTCTACTGATTTGACATTGTTGGCATTGATGGCGCCGAGGCCCTGCACCATAGCAAAAGCCGAAGTGTCCGACTGGCGGATGCGATCTGCAGCGTCAGTGCTGACACCAGTTTGGTAATTCTCGGGCTTGAGCTGCGGATTGCCTACTTGACCACGCGAGTCATTGGCCAGATTATCGTTAGATTCTGCATGATTGCGTACCGACATAGTGGATCTCCCGTCAGACAAATAGCCATTCTCTATAGATGTACCCGAAAATTGCCGAAAACAGCCACGTATTGGGACAATTTAATGCTTGACTTCAATTCGCTCAGTATATTCCCCCCTGCAACCGATGCCCTGGGCTTTACTGTTCTTTAGATTGCGACTGCTGTTGCTGGGCACTTTCGATCACATCGCCGTGAAGGGCGGCCATAATAAAATTGGCTGCGATTGCTTGCCTCAGGCCAATGCCGATAATCGGGGCAGGGTCAGGCAGGGCGGTGTTAAAGGAAAGATTGGCATTATTATCGAAATGCCCAACGAGATGCAAAACGCGGCCCTGGCCAAACGGGAATGACAGTGCAAGGATGCCGAGGCGGTCTTGATCCTGGCTGGCGAGCTCGCGACTTCTGGCTAACACCTGCACCGATCGTCCTTTAATAACACGCACCATCTGGCTTTTGTCTTCCAGTTGCCAGTGGGCCACCTTGGGCACACCGGCCAGCAGTATTGGATCGCGATCAACAACGACTGCGTCAACAACTCCTTTTTCGGTTTCATTGCTGTTCCATTCTACGTAACCAGGAAAAGCTTTTTGCAGGCAGGAGTCTAGCGCCCAATCAGTGCTTAAAAGATAGCCGCCATTTTCAACAAACCTGCGCACCGTCACAATTGCAGCTTGATTTAAAACGCAACCGCAATTGATGGTCAAAATTTTGGTGCCGGTGAGGTCAGTTGAGGGCAATTCGTTCTGCGTGATTTTTGTAAAAGGCAAACCGAAGTTGCGCAGAATGTGCCCGCAGTCGTCCCATTTGCCTTTTATTTCAACGATGGTATTTTTTGAAAATTTAGTGCTTTCACCGGCGTGAGCTCGCTCAAGCCAGGCTTTAAAAAGTGCCGGTTGCACTGTAGTCGTGCGTGCTTGGGCCAGATAAGGGGCACTGCGCATAAATTGCGCAGCCATGCCGTCAAGGCCGCGATTGGTTCTTTGCCCAGAACCTGCTGAGCGCACCGTGGCTGAGCTGACTCCGCCGACGATTCGGGCAGATCCTCCGCTGCCTATCTTCAGTTCCGGGGCTGGTGGAGTAATTTCTTCCTGATTATCTTGAATGTTCTCACTTTCGCCTTCAGACTCTGGTGCCGGTTGGCGCAAGCGCGCTCGGCGAGCGCTCTGTGTGGTATCGAGATAATTTTCGTCGGCATACGGAGCTACCGGGGCTGTTCTTGCTCGCGGCTTGACTTTGATTTCATCGACGTTTTCATCAATCCAGTCAGAAGCCACAGCACTCGCCAGCAGCTGCCCGGGCGGGCAGAGCAAGAGAATGAGAGCAGTCGTTAGCTTAAACTTGTTCACTAATATTCAGCTGTTCACCAGTATTACTTGTTACCAGCATTCAGGCTCGCGCCAACACAGTAAAGCTAACACAAATTATGCGTTCAAGAATAAGGGCCCGCTGGAAAGCTTTAAGTAGAAAGTAATGGTATTCTCACTGCTTCCAATCGAGCTGGAGGCTGACCATGACCGAGACAGTAGCGAACAATACTCAGGAAACATGCAAGTTGGCAACACCGCAAAAAGAGCACCAGTGGCTCACCGCCCTTCTAGGCGACTGGACTTTTGAGACTGAGTGTTCCATGGGGCCAGATCATCCACCGATGAAATCGAGCGGCATAGAAACTGTTCGCTCCATCGGTGGACTCTGGATTGTCGGCGATGGTGAGGGCGCAATGCCCGACGGCGGCATCGGCACTACGATGATCAGTCTGGGTTATGACCCTGCTAAGAAACGATATCTTGGTACATGGATCGGTTCGATGATGACGCACATGTGGATTTATGACGGCGAGATGGATGCCAGTGGAAAAATTTTAACTCTGTCTGCTGAAGGTCCGTCATTTACAGATCCAACGGGGCTTGTCCCATATTTAGTTGAAATTGGCAATCCCAGTTCTGGTGCGGATTTGAATTGAGTGTATCATGCAGCTAGTTTTCTTGAGTTCGTTTTTTT
>JADYXQ010000132.1 GCA_021772135.1 Candidatus Obscuribacter sp. | reverse complement strand
CGAGAGCCGATCGCCAAATTGTTTGAGTAAATCGATGTCTTGCAAAATCAGATGGCTGCGGGTGTGCATCACCAGCTGCGCCGGGTGATAGCGCAATAATTCTTGCAGGCAAGAGCGGGTCAGGCGATATTTAAGTTCTAAGTATTGATAAGGGTCTGTGGCGGAGCTAAAAAATATTTTCGACCCGAACACCTTAGTGCGGTCACGACGAATTAGAGCTGCGGCATTGACCTTGACTTCAACCCACTCCCCCCAATCTTCTGGTTGATGGCGGGCTGAAGGAAAGCTCGGAACGTAGCAATAGGAGCATTTGAAGGAACAGCCGGCATATGGATTAAGTGAATAATCGAAGTGGCTGGCCAGGGAGCCTACCTTTTGCGGCGTTAAGATTGATTTGGCTTCTATTTCAGTAACGGTGGGCATATTTCTAGCATACATACAAATGTATGTATGCGCAAGAGCCATTTAATGAATTTTGTGGCTATACTAATGCGACAGGCTCTAGAGGCCGGTTCAACTAATACGCAGACTTTTCAGCGAGACTACCCGATGAGCGCAAACGACGGCACGGCAACCACGACAGCGGCAACAGCAGATTCTGCTGAACGGCAGGCCGAAATCAAAAAATGGCAGACCGCTTCTGAAGAAGGCCATGCCGCTTTTGAGATCCGTCGCTATACACAAGCCGAGATGCGCTTCACTGAAGCTTTAATCATGGCCGAGCAATTGTCTGGTGTGGTCACCGAAGAAGCCAAAGAAGATTTAGAGAAAAGCATCATCGAGTCAATTGCCACTCTGGCGAAAGCTGCTATCGATACAAAGCCCCAGAGCCCAACACAGTTTCTTCGCCCCGCTTACAAAATGATTGATGTAGAAGCAGAAGATCTGGTGCGTCTGACCAAGAGCTTGAACAATCTGGCAGCGCTTTATCAATTGCAAGGAAAATATTTTCTCGCTGATAATCTCTATGAACGCTGCCTTGATATAAAGCTGGCGCTCTATGGTGAAGAGCATTTGGAGACGGCCATAAACCTGCACAACCTGGCAGTTTTAAACTGTGCCAGAAAACGCTGGGAAAAAGCAGAAATTCTTTTTCACCGCGCTTTGGAAATTCGCGAGAAGTTGCTTGGTGGTAAGCACAGCGATCTGGTGCCGATTTTGAAAAACTATCAAATCATGTTGCGCAAAACTTTGCGTGCTGATGAGGCCAAAGTGGTCGAAGAGCGCATTAATGCTATTAGTGGCGAAGCCACGATTTAAAATTTGCGGACAATTTTAAATCCATAACCGATTGCTTTTTCTTTCGTTTGATAATCGTTCGGTTCGCCGAAACCTTTAGGAGTGAAATGATATTGGCAAATATTCCACTCGCCTTCTTGCCTTTCTGAAACCAGGCTGACGCTGGGATTATAGCCTTTTGTCAGCATGTTCCAGGCACCGGACATCACTGTGGGAAGCACAGCAAACCACAAGGTTGGAAACAGTGCCAGTAACATCAGTAGCTTTTTGCGCTTGCTGGCGGCGAAGCGGATGGCGGTGATGCAAACTACAAGTGGGCTCCAGAAAAATATCACCTGGACCAGTCCATTCAAGCATTCGTTCGCAGGGGTGAGGCCAATAAAGGTGCCGTTAATTAAGCCGAAGAAAAAATAAGCGACAAAAAGTAAAAGCCATTTCGGTGTTGTTTTTGGCTCAGAGCCAGGTTTTTTAACTCGCTCGACAGCCGCCATGCAATTTAATTAGTAGGCAAAGTAAAGTAAGTAGTGGTGCCCCGGCCAGCTTCTGACTCGGCCCAGATTTTTCCACCGAGGCGCTCGACATTGTTGCGAGCTAAATACATAGAGAGGCGTGAGCCATAAGTATCTTGACTGTGCCTACCTTCAACGAAGCCGACGAACATTTCGGCAATCTCGGATTCTGGTAGGGCTGGCCCTGAACTAGATACACCGATGCGCATTTCGTTGCCGCGCAGTTGACTTTCTACCCGCACTCGGCCACCAGCGGCGGTGACCATGATCATACGCTCGAGCACTTGCCTCAATATTCCAGTAATCGCTTCTCTATTGCCGCTAATAGGCGGCAGGCCAGTCACTGTTTTGTAGTCGAGTAACAGTTGACGATCGCGGGCCAGTGGCGTCACTTCTTCAAGGCAATCAGCCACCAGGCGAGTAATCGCAATTTGTTCTTTTGGTGTTGCTGGTGGTGGCACGAAGCCGCCGTACATCATCAGCAAGCTGTCAACAACACCGACTAATTGTTCATAGTGTAAATGCAGTTCGGCCAGAGCTTGCCCCACTGAAGGGTGCATAGTGTTGCGGGCATTAGCGAGAATGGCATGCCAGCTGTCTTCGGCACCTGTGAGCGGCCCTCTGACATTGTCTTGCAGCATGCTGACGATTTCCTGACGCAGCAATTGGTTTTCGCTGCGCAGCGATTTGTCGCGCAACACCATGATGTAGCCGATTACAGATCCGTCATCGCCTGAAAGCGGTTGCAAGTGCGCCATTACTGGATAGGTTTTGTCGCCGCCGCGGTGGAAGACCACTCCTTCGGGATAGAACTGATTGATAAGTGCGTGCGGGTCGCCGCCGTGCTGGGCGAAAGCCTGGCCCATACCGTGGCTCTGTGGTGTCTCGCCTGGCTTGAGGACGAGATCAAAGCAAAGGCGTCCGGCAATTTCGCCTTCGGTAGCACCGGTCCAGTTTAGAAAGACAGGGTTGGCATGCAAGATGTTGCCGTACTGATCAAGAATCAAAAAGCCCTCGGTAGAACTTTGCAGAACAGCATCCAACTGTTGTTGCAAGACCGATGCCTGGCGACCAGCCTGATTGACGTGGCGCGATAGCTCCGCCACTTTTTGCGCTTGAGTTGTTATTTGGCGATTGAGTGTGTCTACTTGCTGGGTCGATTGTTCGGCAATGATGCCTCTTTCTTTCACCGCTTCTGCTTGTTTGTTCAACTGAATTTTGAGGCTCTGCGTCGTGGAACGCATTGACAGCACGGCTGTGTCGATTAGCTCGCCTAGCTCCAACCAATCTCCTGATAGACCTTCCAGCGGTGGTATCACTTGTTTGTTGTTGGCGATCGCCTGGGTGCGTCTGACTAAAAAGCGCAGAGGAGCGTCAACTGATTGGGCGATTTTAGCCGCTAGAAATACCCCGATGAGACCGCCCAAGAAACCAACCAATCCGCCCAGTAAAAGCACTTCAAAGAATTTAGATTGTTCGCTCGGCACTGGTTTACAAACAAGTATGTAACCAATCAACTCTTTGTTATGCATCAGCGGTAAATAATTCCACCAGGCACCGTCTTTTTCAAAACCAAGAGCAGGAATTAACAGTTTATCGAGCTGCTCGATACCAGTGCCCAGGGCTGTGCGATTGATCACTTTGCCGGCATCGTGTGAATTCAAATCGAGCAGAAATTTCTTCGGCCCACTGAGCTGATTAATACCCTGCGACCAGGCGGTGGTGTTATTTTTCTGACTGGAATAAACCGCCAGCTCCACCCCCAACAGCCGCGGATCTTCAATGCCGTATCTTGAGGCCAGAGCTGTTAAAAAATCTGTATTGAGTGGCTGATTGACGGCGAGCACACCTTTATGACCATTGAAGCCGAATTGTTTGACCATGCTGATGGAGAGGGTGCCGGTCTTTTCGCTGAAAGTTGCGCCTTTGTAATAATCATTGGCCATGGCCATCTCGATGGCCGGGCTGTCTTTTCTGATGGAGTAACCGGCCTGTCCTGGTGTTTCAGTGCTGAAAATGACAACGCCTTTATCGTCGGTGAGCTGCACACTACCGGGAAAGAAGAGTTTATCTTCGTTTGCCCTGATCGCTGCAGCGGCTTCGGCTTTGTTTTGCTGTCGAAGGCGGCGAGAAACCGTGAGTCTTTGAGCAACAGAGCGTTTAAATGCTCTGTTTGATCCTGGGCGGCCAGGAGGCTGTTCGTCAGGCGGGGGCCCTTCACATTGGCCACCGCCCCGGCGGCATCAAGGCGAGTGACGCGAAAATCAAAATAGACGGAATAAAGCACGTGGCCAGTGACCACGATCACCACTACGGCAATGAGCGCAAAAGTGAGCCTTGAACTCAGATTCAAAGAGCTACCGCCAAACCAATGACACCTACCAAAAGATCCATAAGAAGTTTAACCTCTTATATAGCCTCTTGGAATCGGGAATACCCTATTTACCGGCTTGAGCCTTGCGGTATTCAGCTTGAACCTGAATCGCTCGGATTAACTGGTTGGGGCCAATGAAGCCCAACTCCAAAAGAATTTGTCCAAGCGGCTTGGGATCTCTATCGTGCTCTTTGTCTTCGCGCTGAATGCGAAGAGACTCGTCTAGCTGATAGATAGTGATGTAATCAAGTTCAACGAGAATCTGCCCCAGCAGAGTGCGGCTTGGGTCTTGCTGCGTGTCTTGGGCTTCTTTTGAGCTTTTTGATTTCGGCATTTTCTTTATCGTCGTCGTCGTAGATTAATGTGTAAAGCAGACCGCTGGGCAACACCCGAAGAATTCAACTTATGGCTGCTGGGTTTCCCCCCTGACCAGGTTCGTCGGCCTCCGCCGCTACCCAACGATCTGTTTGAGAATTATAGACGAAATACCCTATCAATGGGAGAGCATTGTAAATACCGGCTTTTGCTTTACCATCTTGCTAAGAAGTAAAGGAAGTAGTTTCTTTACTCTGATGTGAGACGATTTTGGACGGAGAAATTATATGTTGAAATATCTGTCAACTTTGCGGTTGATGCCACCCAGTTCTATCACAAACATTTTGCAGGGTAGCTGGTCAATTCAAGTTTTGAAAAGTGCTGTGGAGTTGGGCATTTTCGAAGCTCTTACCGCAGGCCCAACGTCGGCTCCCGCCATAGCCAAAAAACTGAACCTGCAAGAGAAAGGCGTCAGCTTACTGGCTGACTCTCTGGTGGCACTGAAACTTTTAGACCGCTCCGATCTCAATGGTCATGCACGCAGCAGCGAACCTGTCTATGAATTGAACATGGCTTCGCAGACTTATCTCATCGCTGAAAGCCCGCTATTCATGGGCATGTACCTCAAACAGCACGATGAGCTGGATAAAATGTGGCGCAATTTACGAGAGACTATTCGCACAGGGAAACCGGTGATGGCAGTCAATGAGGATGCCAAAGCAGAAGAGATCTTTCCCCATCTGGCCGAAGCAATTGTGCCACTCAATTATTGCATCGCCGCCGATGTAGTGAAGTATTTAAAAGAGCGCAATAAGAGCGATAAGAAAGCTCTGAACGTTTTAGATTTAGCTGCCGGCTCAGCTGTCTGGAGCATTCCATTTGCTCAAGACAACCGTGACAATCATGTTGCTGCCTTAGATTTTCCCGCGGTGCTGGCCGTAACCAGACGAATCACCGAGCGCTTCGACGTGGCCGCTCAATACACTGAAGTGCCCGGCAATTGGCGCCAGATAAAGCTCACCCCCGACCTTTATGACGTAATTATTCTCGGTCATATTCTTCATTCGGAAGGTCTGGAAATGACCAAGCAACTGCTTGCTTATTGCTTCGCGGCCTTGAAGCCCGGCGGCACTCTTGAGATTGCCGAGTATATGCCAAATGACGAGCGCACCGCTCCGCCTTATGCTTTGATGTTTGGTCTGAACATGTACCTCGCCACTACAGACGGTTGCATCTTTAGTTTCGAAGAATTGACCAGCCTATGCCTGGCGGCCGGATTTAGCCACGTCTATAAACACCAGGGTGTCGAGTACGATTCACCGGTTGTCTTTGCCACCAAGTAGGAATCTCATGGTCGATCCAGTTTTTATTTCAGTTCGATATCAGCCCGAAGAAGTGAACAACGGCTACTGGTCTGTGCATAAAGACGTCGTCATGCCTAGAGATTTGCTGACAATTTTCAGCTTCACTTTTGGCTTGCCTGTTTTTTGTATTCTCGTTTTTGTATTGACACATAACACTCCAACCAGTTCGAGCCCGCTTGAGACCCTGATTGGTTTTCTCGCCCTTCTAGCGCCAATCGTTATGCCTATTGCTTCCACTTTAGTAATCTGGATTCTGGCCAAGCAAAATGCCATGGAGAGTTATTCCAGACGGCCGGTTTTTCATTTACCCATGACTTTCATACTTTCTGAAAATGGGCTCAAAGTCACATCTACCGGTGGGTCGGGTACTATCGACTGGAAGCATTTGCCCATTGGTTTAGAAACAGATGAAAGTTTTTGCGTTGGATCAAGCGCTAACGAAATTTTTATTCTGCCCAAACGGGCTTTCGCTTCTGCCACAGAAGTAAAAGCAGTACGCGGACTTCTCAAAGGCCATATTGCCAATTATAAGCACGTCGGCAAAGGACGCGCCGATAGTAGTATTACATACGAAAAACAAGAAGTGCTGTCCATAACCATTGACGGCAAAGAATATAAGAAGGAAAGCAAAGCCGAAGCGCTGGCCGCAAATAAAAATGCTAGTGCTGACCAAGCGGCTGACGGTGAGGCCCTTTCGGTTGCCGATCAGCCTTATTCTTTCGATGCCGAAGAAGTCAATGCAGCTGAAATTCTCGCATCGGAGCCGCCGCTTTCGGCTGTGCTATCAGGCGAAGCCGAGGGGGAAAAAGAAAATTCTACCGTGGTAGATTTGCAAGGAAGTTCAGGACTGGCCATAGAAGTAGTTTACAGAGTCGAAGAAATTGTCGACGCCGAGAAGATTCATTTTTTTCGCAAGAAGTTACCTCTACTGGCTAAGGCTTATTTATTTCATGCCTTGTTGATACCACTGGCTTTTTTCACCGTCGGTTATATAGCCGATGGTTTAGATTTGACTATGGGTTTATTGCGCCAGTATGGTCTCTGGTTTGTGCTCTACGTGCCGATATTGCTTATTCATGCTTTCGTTCTTTTCAAAACTATTATGCGGCGAATTGCTGAAGATAAGAGTTTGACTAAGCCTCTCACTTTTCAGCTCACTGAAGAATCGTGCGGTTTGCGCATGGGCGAAAAATATTCAGTCGTCACCTGGTGGCATTTTCAAGAATGCTGGGAAACCGAACTGGAATACATATTGCTCTACGGCGCTCAGGGCCGTGCCATGTGGGTTATTCCGAAAAGATCTTTCCCCGATCGCATGGCCCTGGCTTACGGCAATGAATTGCTCAAGCGAAAAATTGCTAACTACAAAGACCTGGCCTGATATTTTTTTAGTCGTGGCCGCCGGCGGCAAATCCTGGGCCACTGTCGCTATCTGAATCAATATCAGAATCGGCACTGTTCAAACGCAATAGTTCGCGGCGCCATTCTAAATCTGCTTGAGCTTCTTTAATCAAGCTGGCAAGACCCTGGAAGTCGGCAAACGAAAGATCAATCGCCAGGCCAATATCGAATGTGAGCTTGACCCGCTCGCAGTTGGGCGAGCACGACATGCAAACCATGTGATCCGGTCCGCAGACTTCGAACATCTGGTTTTCTTCGCATTGCAGCGGATCTTTTTGCCAGTCGAGATATTCGATAAAAGTTTCGTCTTCAAGGCTTTGCTGTACCAGCAAAACAAGAGCCTGATACTGAGTATTGTTCAGGTAGATTGTTACTTCCTGCCGGCGAAAATCGAGGGCGAATTCTCCGTTTTCTTTATCTAGATAGAGGTCTGCAAATGCATTGGCGAAACTGATTTGAAAAGCTGTGCTTGTCTTCATCTTAGACCCTTACTTGAGCCACTGAGCTACATCTTTAGCATGATAGGTGATGATCATGTCGGCACCTGCACGGACTATACCCGTTAAGCACTCCATCACTACTCGTTTCTCGTCGATCCAACCGTTGGCGGCAGCGGCTTTGACCATTGAGTACTCACCAGAAACATTATAGGCGGCAATGGGCAGTTTGGTCAGTTCGCGGGTCTGGCTGATAACGTCAAGGTATGGCAAAGCGGGCTTGATCATGACAATATCGGCACCTTCCTCGATGTCGAGAAGCACTTCACGCAAGGCTTCTCGGCCGTTGGCAGGGTCCATTTGATAGCTGTTGCGATCACCAAATTGCGGCGCTGACTCGGCTGCTTCTCTGAATGGTCCATAAAGGCCAGATGAGAATTTGGCGCTGTAAGCCATAATCGGAATGTTTTCGAAACCGTTGGCATCAAGAGCGGCGCGTATAGCGGCGATGCGGCCATCCATCATGTCTGATGGCGCAATGATGTCGGCGCCGGCCGCAGCCTGAGAAACCGCTGAGCGAGCGAGAATTTCTAAACTGGGATCATTGAGAATTTTGCCGTCGTGCACAAGACCGCAATGGCCGTGATCCATGTATTCACAGAGACAAGTGTCGGCGATGACGAGCAAGTCAGGGTATCGTTTTTTCAACTCACGGGTGGCCCTCTGGACAATGCCATTGTCTGACCAGGCGCCGCTTGCTTGAGAATCTTTGCTTGAAGGAATGCCGAAAAGCAGCACGGCAGTCAGACCCAGCTGTACAGCTTCGTCAGCTTCTTTGAGCATTTCGTCGATGCTTTGTTGATGAATACCGGGCATTGAGCTGATGGGCTTCTTAATATTCGTTCCCTCCACAATAAAGAAAGGATAGATAAGTTGCTCAACCCGTAAATGTGTTTCGCGAACCATGGCTCTGAGCGGCGCTTTGGCGCGCAGGCGGCGCATGCGCATGGTTGGGGTGACGCGGGGCAAGACATAGGTGCTGTTGTCAGACTCTGTGTCTCTGGCGGGCGAAACAATCTCTTTCATCAAATTGTCCTTATTCTTGGCAAAATTTGCTGCTTAATAGCGCTACTAAATATATCGCATCTAAATATATAGATGGATGTGGATAGCCATCATTGCTGATTCTGTGGGAATTTTAATGATGCCAAGAGTGCTTCGGTGAGCCCGTCAAGAGTGTGCTTATCAGCGACTATATCGACGCGCCCCAGGCTCTCGGTCGCTGCTGCAGCGGTTATTGGACCAATCGCCGCTATTTTGACTTTGGCTAATAGAGTTTTTTTCGCCTGGCTCTTTTCTTCTTCAGAGCCGCCTGATGCAAACTTCTGTTGCAATGCCAGATCGATGAGCAAGGCTAAATTTTTTGCCGTTTGGGCGCTGGCCAGGGTGATCACATCAATAGATTTTTCTTCCAGCATTAGCATCAGTTTTTCTGCCACTTGCCCGGCATTGTCAGGCAGTGCGGTTTCGTAGGCAATAGCATTGTCGACTTGCGCGCCAGCTGCTTGCAGTTGCTCGGCAATAAGGCGGCGGCCGATATTGGTTTTTGGCCAGAGTATGCGGGTTCCGGCCAGATCAGGGTAAGCGGGAAATTCGCTGACAAAAGTTTCGGCCACAAAAACACTGGGTTGAAAGACCACGCTCAAGCCAAGATTGGTTAGCAGTTGGCTGGTGGCCGGCCCGATGCTGGCGATTTTGGTCTCTTCTAAGCAACTTTTATCAAGCCCTAAATGCGTCAGTCTTGCCCAGGTGTAATTGACCGCATTTTGACTGGCGAAAACAATCCACTGATAAGAGGAAATATTTTGCAGTGCCGCATCTAAGGCTGAATAATCGCCGGCCGGTTTTATACAGATAACGGAAAGCTCGGCAACTTGCGCACCGGCATCTTCCAGTTGTTCTCTATAACTATCGGCTTGATCTTCGGCGCGAGTGACCAGCACTCGCAGCCCATTAAGTAAGCCTGGACGCACGATTCTGTTTCACGGAGGTGATACTACATTTGGTGTGGTGAGGCGCAGCTCGGCCAAGATCTTTTCAGCACCGGCTTCTTGCATTTTTTTAGCCAGGGCCTGGCCCAGTTGCTGAGCGTATTCAGGCGGGCCGCTAATCGAGTCGCGGAAGACTTCGCTGCCGTCCAGGGCGGCTACACAACCTGAGAGAGTGAGAATATCGCCTTTAGGTTCGAACAATAGCTCGTTAATTACTTCATCGGCGGCCCGCGATTTGAGGCGGCCTAACGCACCGGCGGGCACCGAACAACCGCCACCAAGCACATCGAGGAATGCTCTTTCGGCAGTTATTTCTGCTTTGGCCTGTTGATCTTGTATCGCAGCAAGCATTGTCAAAATTTCTTTGTCGTTACTGCGGCATTCGACTGCCAGAGCGCCTTGACCAACGGCAGGAGTGCAAATATCAGTGCTCAAGTATTCAGTTATTTTGTCATTCAGCTCCAGGCGTAACAAACCGGCCGCCGCCAGAATCATGGCATCGCATTGACCTTCTTCCAGTTTGCGCACGCGAGTAGGAATGTTGCCGCGCATGTCGACAAAGCGTAAGTCTTGTCGCAAGGCCATTAGCTGTGCTGCCCGCCTTCTGCTCGACGTAGCTACAGTGCTGCCGGGAGCCAGTTCCATAAAAGATTGAGCTTTGAGACTGACGAACACATCGCGGGGATCTTCGCGATTGAGCACCGCTGCCAGTGTCAGGTTGGCGGGTAAATCTGTGGGCAGATCTTTGAGGCTGTGCACGACAAAGTCAACTCGGTCTTCAAGCAAGGCTTCTTCTAATTCTTTGACAAAGACGCCGCGAGTGCCAAGTTCAACAATCGGACGGTCAAGTACTTTGTCACCGCCAGTGGTGATCGGGTGCACTTCGAATGTTATGTCAGGAAAATTATTGCTTAAAGTCGATATTACGATATCGGTCTGCAAACGAGCTAGTTTGCTTTCTCTGGTGCCGACGCGAATTGTGCTTGTTCTTAAGCTAGTCACTATCATCGCTCATCTAATTGAGCAGTGGACGGGATTTTAAGATCCCAGGCTGTTCGTGTGGTTCGCGAATATGATCGTAAGCAGCGGCGTTCTTTCGGGCTTCGGCGCACATGGCCGATTGTTTGTCTGCCGTTTTAGATAACCCTGTAAGAGTTGCCAGCGGATTGAGGTTAAAGAGTGTTCGCAGAGCTTCGGCTTGCTGTCTCAAGATTTCGTAGTCTTTAGTAGCCTTTAGTTGCACAGTAGGATGATGCAAAATTTGATTGACGATGGCTCGGCTGATAACTTCCATGTCTTGACCGCTGCCGACTGCATTGACACCAGATACGATGCTGTTTTTCGACATCTGTTCCTGGCGAATGGCTTCGATTTTTTCTCTTAAGATGGCAATGGTAGGCACCACTAATTGTGAGCGCTCCCAGTTGTAATATTCTTCAAGGCTTTCATAAATGATTACTTCAGCGTCTGCCACCAGAGATTCGCGCTGCGCCAAATTATTGGCCACGATTTTGCTCAAGTCGTCAGCCACATACAGGCTGACGCCGTCGAGTTCAGATATTGCAGGGTCAACGTTGCGTGGTACCGAAATATCGATGATGATTTGTTTGGGCGACCTGGCGTGGCGCTGGGCGGCTAGCTCGTTGCGGTCGAGAACATATTGCGAAGCTCCGGTAGCGACAATAACTACATCAGCTTGCGCGGCAATGGCTGTGCGTTCTTCATAAGCGAAACCTGTCTTCAATCGTTCTTTGTTATTTAGTTTGTTGGCGACAAAGCCTGCAACCCGATCTTGATTGCGGTTGAGCAAGACAATCGGCCCTTCGCCGGCGTCGCTGAGCAGGTGCTTGGTGCAAATCTGGCCCATTTTGCCTAAACCAATTACGGCAATAGACTTGTTCTTGAGGCTGCCCACGAGATCTTTGGCCAATTCTACGGCGGCTGAGCTAACCGAAATTGCTCTTCTGCCCATGGAAGTTTCGGAACGCACGCGTTTACCGTTATTGAGGGCCAGTTTGAAGACCATATCGAGTATGGGGCCAGCCGATCTGCGCTCTAGAGCCGCCTGGTGTGCCGCTTTTACTTGAGCCATAATCTGACTTTCGCCCAGAATCATGCTGTCTAAGCCCGCTGCCACGCGCAATAAATGCAAAACAACATCGTCGCGCAAGAGGCGGAAGTTTGGTTTGAGCGCCCCGTGGTCACTGACCGACTGCACCGAGGCGAAAAACATGTCGATTTCTTTGAGACCAGCAGCCACGTCATCCACCACCGCATAAACTTCGGTGCGGTTACAGGTTGACAAGATAACCGCTTCCTTAATGTGGGGAAAGCGCTTTAGGCCCTCGAGGGCGTGTCCGATGCAAGAATCCGGAATGCAGAACTGTTCCCGGATGGCGATGGGAGCTGAGTGGTAATTGATGCCGCTAACAACTAAGTGATTCATGTTACCTGTGTCGTGCGCAAACCAGCGCCACAAAAGGGGGGCTTCGCCTTTTACTAGCCGATTATAGCGATGCTGAACGCCTTCGAGCCTAAGTCATTGATAACGGTAAATAAATCGTATTAGCAATTAATGAGCGCTAGACCGTCGACTGTGCCCAGAGTTTGGGCCAAACTGCCTGGATTTCGGCCCGCTTTGACTGGATATGAACAAATTTAGGCGTCCCCACGTGAATTTCAGGTGGGAATATGCTCAATTTTTCACATTAGCATTGTGCAATGAAACTCCGGCAAGCTGCTGTGACCATTTTTCAAGCTCAACCTTGTTGTTTGGATGACAGATTCCCGCTAACCAGGCGATTCCTTTGATAACGCGCATGGTTGGACGTGAAAGCATGTCGTTCTTTTGATCAGGCAGATAATAGACGCGATTTTCGCGAACCGCTTTCAGTCGACTCCAGGGTGGAGTTTTGATGAAAGATTGGTTGCGAGCTTCAAACGGCAAAATGATCACGTCTGGATTGCTAAGAACCAATTTTTCTAAACTAAATCTTGGATAGCTGACATTGATTTCACCAGCCACGTTAGTGCCACCACAGGCAGTGATAATCTCGTTGAGAAAACTGTTTTTTCCGACAGTCATAAGTGGCTGTGGCCAGACGCAATAAAATACCTTTGGTTTGTCTTTGTTCTTATCTATGATTGTGGCAAGGCTGCTCAGCGACAGGTCAAATTTTTGCGCGGCCTGAGCGCTTGATTCATTGTGACCGGTCAGCTGGCCCAGTTGTTTGATATTTTTGCTAATATCGCTCAGGTGAGTATTATCAATCAACACCGTGTTGAATTTGTGATGTTGAATTTTTGCCGCTAACTGTTCCTGACCGGAGACAAGCAGTACCAGGTCTGGCTTGAGCCTTGCCAGCCGCTCTAAATTTGCTGAAACAAATGTGCCCACCTGGGTAATTTGTCTGGTGTCTTGCGGATAATCACAAAAGGAACAGACGCCAATAATTTGACTGCCGGCGCCGACAGTGCATAAAAGCTCGGTGTTGCTTGGAGCCAGTGAAACAATGGTTGGCTTATGCTGTGCTTCGGCCCTGGCTATTTTGCCGTTGGCACTCTGCTCGGCAACTTTGCCCGAGGCTTGTGCAGAGTTATTGTTGCCCAGTAAAGCTGTGCCTGCGGCTAATGTTGCTAAAAGTGGGTGTGGCCAGAAATTTGTCATGAAGCGTCTATAGTTCTCTGTACTCGTGTTGTGGAAAGGTATTACGGCTGCTAATACCACTCTATCATCCGTGTTTTACTGCGATGGCTGCGGTACTCTCTTGTTGCTTTGTCGACGGCACCAATATTGTGTCTAGGCGGTAATCTAGCAATGAGTGATAACTTTTATTCGAAAATGAAAAATAGCCTGCGGTCATAATACTTACCGTCGAGACTAGCCATCCGCAGAGCACTTGCGTATTGCCGAACATCCATTCCACTCCCGGATAACCCGGGTAAGCAGCTCGCAAAAATGTGAAAATTAACACAGAGACTCCGCCTGCAGCGCTAATCACCAACATGTATTGCGAAAGCCTTGGTTGAAAATGCCCTAGGCAATAAAGCTGATACAGCGCAGGAATGGAGCTCAAGATCGTTGCCAGAAGAAGGTCGATAATCATTGCAAAAGTTCGTCTAACGGCAACAAGCAATCGCGAGCCTACCGAAATTTTGGCAGTCAGAGTAGTACTTTCTGGTTCAATAGGGCTGATTTCACTTTTCAAAATCAATGTCCTTTGATTTTCTCAGACTCAAACGTTAACGTTTCAGTCTGAGATGGGTGTTCTGCGTCTTTCTCAAAATGAAACGATAACGTTTCATTTTTGAAAACAGACCATCCAACCATTTAATCTTCGCCACGCGATTTCAACCAATTAAAAACGTCAGCCAACCTGTCATTGACACTCTTAACCGTGTACGTGCGATCAAGCAAATTCCATTCATATAATGTCATGCGCACCAGTCGGTCAATTTGTTTTTGATAGTCGCCATCAGTCCAGCGCACACCATCATCTTCAACTACAAACATTGGCGGAATGTAGATAATGTCGGTATAAAATTCGGTTTGCGCCCGCGCCTTTAAATAAAAACTTTCCGTGTCGTAACTCATGGCCTGGCAAATGTTCCAGCGTTGCCACAAAACCCAGGCATCTACTGTTGATCTGTCACCCAAAAACGCACCAAGGCGACGCTCTTCGGCAATTTGCTCATCCAGCACCCGGCGTTTAAAGTTTTCTTGATCAGGTATTTGACCAGGATATTCAAAACCCATTTCAACACACAACTTGCGACCAAGCTCTGGTATCACCGGTAATGCCAGAAGCGGAGTCAGCGCCTCCACTAAAGTGGTTTTGCCGACTCCGCTTGCGCCAATTACAATAATCCGTCTTGTGATTGTCTATGACCTTTAGTTATTGGGATTGGCTGGTGGTTGTTGTTGCGGTCTTGGCGCAGAAGGCGCAACCGCTGGTGCGGCAGGTCTGGCAGCCGCTTGTTGACCGTTGCCGTCTCCGTCATTGCTTACGCCGGCTCTGCGCTTCATTGCGTCAGTGATATCGATGCCGGTGAGACCCTTAATCATGCTCAAGCTTTGAGCGGCTACGTTCAATACATCACCACTGATTTTACCCATGCCGGTGGTATCACCGCCATTGGAAAGCAAGGTGATTGAGCCCACTTTTGAAAGTGGTGAGGCAGCGGCTTGAACCATTTCAGGCAGCTTGTCGATGATCATTTGCATAACGGCAGCATCGTTATATTGTTTGTAGGCTTCAGCTTTTTTCGACATGGCGTCGGCTTCGGCTTGACCTTTAGCGGCTGTAACTTGTGCTTCGGCAAGACCTTTGGCGCGATTGGCTTCAGCGTCGGCCAAGCCCATTGTGCGGCGGGCATCAGCGTCGGCTCCGGCTTTCAATTTAGTTGCTTCGGCTTGACCTTGAGCTGCCAATCTTACAGATTGTGCATCTGCCTCGGCCAGCATCGTGCGTCTTAAACCCTCGGCTTGGGTCATGAGCTTGATGCGTGATTGTTCTGCTTCAGCTGGTTTTGTGATTTCAGCTTCAAGGGCCACCTGACGCTTCATAACTTCGACTTGTTGCAGTTCAACTTCTTTTTGCGCTTCTACAATTTTTACTTTCTGCATTTCTTCAGTCAGTTTTTGTTGTGATTGCGCTCTGACGATTTCATACATCATGTCTGATGACGCCTTAGTTCTGGCTACTTCAGCTTGATAGGTGGCTTGTGACACCTGGAAGTTTTTAGACGACTCAGCTACGCGAGTATCGGCAGCGAGTTTAGCCTTAGCACCTTCTTCAGCAGCTTGAGCTTGAGCAATCTGTGCGTCTCTCGATGCGCTGGCCTGAGCAATTTGTGTTTCTTTAGTTGCCTCAGCTTCACCGATGGCGGCACTACGTTTTGCTTCGGCTGTTTGCTTTTTACCGAGTGCTTCTAAATAACCAACCGAGTCGCGAATTTCTTTAATGGTGAATGAATCTACAATCAGACCCATTTTTGCCAGGTCGGCAACAGATACTTCTTGTACTCTCGAAGCGAATGAATCAAAGCTTTGAATCAACTCTTCTACGGTCATGGTGCCTAAAATTGCTCGCAAGTGACCGACTAAAGTTTCGTGAGCAACTGTGGCAATTTCGTCCATAGATTTATTGAGGAAGCGTTCTGCCGCTGTGGCGATGGCTTCTTCGTCACCACGTACTTTAACCTGTGCTACACCTTCAACGTAAATTGGAACACCATTTTTTGTGATCATGGCAGCGTTGGAGTGCACTTCAATTGTCATTACTTCCAATGACAGAAGATGTCGCTGGTGCATCACCGGAATGACGATACCGCCACCACCTCTGAGCACCTTAATGCCACCAGGTACCGCACCAGTAATGATCATTGCTTCGTTCGGCCCGCATTTCTGATACACATTCGCTAAGAAGTAGAAGATGCTGAGCACGACTATGCCGATAATCGCCCCTCCACCCCAGAGCACTATATTTGGATCCATTTTTCGCGTTCCTCCAAAAGCCATCGAAAGGCGACCTACCCGGTGCTTCCTCGATGGACTTATTCCCTATTCTTTAGTGAAAACCTTGTTGTTGACTTCCAATTCGACTTTTCGATCCTATACCGAGTGTGGTGCCTACCATGGGATACCAATAAATTCCTTTATATTCTTGACAAGTCTTTGTTCCCGAATTTAATTTGGATGGAAACCGTCAGGTGCCGCTTATGACTGCATCAGTGACCATCTAGTTGGTGGTCTGAAAATGGTTCAACCAGAACCACCGGACCATCAGTTTCGACGATAATTACTTTAGCGCCGCGAGCAATTTCGCTACCGGCTTGAGCCGGGCGAGCAGCGGCGTTGAATCTTGTCAGGCCGATAATATATGACACTTCTCCCAGACGACCTTCTTTTATCGGTGTGTTGACCTCGGCAATCTGACCAATGGCTTGTTGGCTGCTGGTCAAGCTGGAAGCTGTTAATTTGCTGGTAGCCCAGGCCAGAACGTATTTCATCACGTTGGTAGCGGCAATTCCGGCGAGCACAGCCGGAATCAGCGTGAACCACGACATCCAGGGGAAAAACGAACGCAATGCCAGCCCGGTAAAGCCGAAGAAGCCGATAAAGACAGAAAGCGACATTGGGCTGAAGAGGCTGAGCAAAGTGAAGTAGAGATTTTTTTCGTTGTGTTGAATCACCGGATTGGTGCCGGTGCGGCCGTTTTCGCCATCTTGATGTCCGTCGTGATGCCCGCCGTCATGTCCGTCGTCATGTCCACCGGCAGTATGATGGCCACCGGTCAAACCGCTGTGACCATGTCCCACATGGGCTGCCCCGCCTCCGCCGTCAAGATGATGAATGCCATGGGCGGCATCAAGCACTCCGTGACTGTGCCCGCCAGAATCGTCATGACTGATGGCATGACCGCCGTCATCGGCGTGGCCTTCGTGACCAGAATGCCCCATGACGAGTGAAAATACGATGAAGCCCCAGCCGAACACCGTACACATCAAATATGTCTGGCCTAAAAGGTCGAAAGTGTTCATGCTGTTTTCAAAAACCCGGTCTTCAATTCGTATTTGCTAGTCTTAATTACTTATGCATTCTACTGTCAACAGATACCCCGAAAAGAATGCTGATAAACTGCAAAAGCCGCTCGAATGCTTAATTAAAGACTAATTACCGGGCACAAGATAGAATGCAGTGGCTGTCCGGTTAAAGGGCGACGTAAAAACAAGAGACGAAGAGCAGAAAATTGGAAATAGCTTTTGCCCACAGCAATATGGATTTCGATTCTCTGGCAGCGCAGTTCGCGCTGACAAAGTTGTATCCGTCTTGCCGCATGGTGCTTGGTTATCCACTGTCCGGTAATGTGCGCAATTTTCTCAGTTTAAATCGCAGCTATTTGCCCATCGTGCAAATCAAATATCTCGATCTGACGAGAGTAACTCGTTTTTTCCTGGTTGATTGCCAGCACATTGAGCGTCTTGATAATGCTGTGCAAAAAATTATTCCGACACGGCCGCTTACTATTTTTGATCATCATAGTAGTGATAGGGAAGGCCTGATTGCCGTGGCCACAAAAGATTCGCAAATTGAAAATGTCGGTGCCGCCACCACTATTCTGGTTGAGAAAATCAAAGAGCAAAAAATCGAGCTATCGCAATTCGATGCCACCTTGCTGGCCATAGGCATTTTCGAAGATACCGGTTGTCTTACTTATGCCGGCACCACTCCGCGCGACGCCCAGTGCATTGCTTATTTAATTCAGCATGGTGCTGATTTATCTGTGGTGCGCGAATATATCAAACCGAAAATGGAGCAAGAGCAAGTAGAACTTTTAGAAGAGTTGCTTAAAGGGGTGGAACTCTTACATATTCAAGGTCACAAATTTGTGGTGGCCCGGGCTTCATTGCCTAAATATGTGGAGGGTCTGGCTACGGTGACGAGACAATTGCTCGATCTCGAATCGGCCGACGGCGCCTTTACGGTGGCCCTGATGAAAGATCGCGTGCATATTGTCGGCCGTGCCGACCCGCGGGTAATGAGCGTGCGCGCGGTGGTTCAGGCCTTTGGTGGAGACGGCCATCCAGGCGCTGGTTCGGCTGTAGCCAAAGGGGCATGTGTTGATGCTGTAGCCGAGAAGGTCAAAGCGATTTTGTCTGAACAGGCCGCTCCTCAGCCCCTGGCCCGAGATCTAATGGTGAGCCCAGTGCGTACGGTCAAGCCCACTATTTCGATGGACGAGGCGGGCCGTCTGATGCTGCGCTACAATTTAGACGGGCTCGTTGTAGCCGAAGCAGACAAAATAGTGGGCATAGTTTCGCGCCGTGACATCGATCAATCCAGTCATCATAAATTAGGACACGCCAGGGTTTCAGGCTTCATGAGCCAACCTGTCATCACTATTTCGGAAGAGACCACACTTAGTGAAATTCAAGAATTGATGGCCGCAAACGACATCGGCCGCTTGCCGGTTGTCAATATAAGTGGTGCTCTTGTCGGTCTGGTCTCTCGGCGCGATGTGCTAAAAAGTCTGTTCGGAGCGGCCTACGCCAGTGAAGAAGATCTTGGCAAAAACATGTTGGCCCTCTCTACCAATTCTTCTAATTTGAGCAGCGAACTGGGGCGCGTCGAGCAAGACACGCTGTGGCTCTGCCGATCGCTTGGTACTATCGCCGAAGACCTTGGTATGCAAATTTATGCCGTTGGTGGTTTTGTGCGCGACTTGCTTCTAGGCATTCCTACTTTTGATCTTGATTTTGTTATTGAAGGAACGGCGCAACAGTTAGCCGACAAATTGCTTGAGCTCTATCCGGCCAAATTTGAACTGGTGGCCAGCCACGATCGCTTTCAAACGGCAAACCTTATCTACCACGGTCAGTGCGGCGATCATGAAGTTGACTTATCTACAGCCCGCACCGAGTTTTACGAGTTTCCCGCCGCTTTGCCTGAAGTGGAAGCGTCAGGTCTCGATCAAGATTTACTGCGGCGAGACTTTACGATAAACGCTCTGGCTGTGGCCTTGAATCCTCAGCGCTTCGGCCAACTAATTGATCTTTTTAATGGTCTCGGTGATCTTCAGGAGAAAGTGGTGCGCATTTTGCATCCCTTTAGTTTCATTGAAGATCCTACTCGTATGGTCAGAGCGGCACGTTTTGCCGGCCGGCTGGGTTTTCATCTCGACGCTAAGACCAAAGAACAGGCCAGGCGCGCCAGTCAAATGGGAATATTCGATGATCTGGGCGGAGTGCGCATCAAGGCCGAACTGAGAATGATTCTTGAGTCGCCGCTCAGGCTCAATTCCTTAAATCTGTTAGCCGAGTTGGGTGGCAATCTTCGTTATCTCGACACCCAGCTGGAATATGGCGAAAGCCAGCGTAAATCTATTCGTCGTGCTGAGCGCTTGCTGGCTCGTTATACCGTTGATGTGCCCTGGGTCGTTTATCTAGGTGCCCTTCTTAGCGACTTACCGGTGGAGCGCTTGCAGGGCTTGCTTGAGCGCTTGATGCTCACTAATCATCAAAAAGAAGTAATCGTCAGTGGCCTGGATTTACATCGGCAGATGCCCCTGGCTATGGGCGATCTGAAAAGATCAGAAATATTTGAAATGATGCAGGGACGTCCGCGAGAGTCTTTAGCGATTGCTGCGGCAGTGGGGCAAGTGGGCAGCTATCTGCGCCGAGCCGTTAAACTTTATCTGGAAGAATTGGCTGATACCAAACTTGATATCAGTGGCGCCGATTTAATCGCCAGTGGCTTTAAACCAGGGCCGCAACTAGGTGCGGTGCTCAAACACGTCCTGGCCGCCAGGCTTGATGGCGACTGCCACAATCGTGACCAGCAATTGCAGATGGCTACTACTTATTTCAACCAGGACTGACGCTGTTGCTGTGCTTGTGTCGGTACAACCACTTGCACTGCCTGTGGTGCTGACTCGATATGCATGGGCGTCATGCCGCAGGCGTCGCCGTCGATCATGGCTAGTCCTTGATTTTGGGGGCTACGACCTTCGTGCTGACCGGTCAGCGCATATTTTAGTTGGTTAAAGCCTTGCTCGATAAATGACAGCGGCCGTCGTCGCGGTACGATTTCAATTTCGGCGGTTTTCACTTTTTTCACATAATAGGGTGCTTTGCCGCCGGTGATGCCACCTGAACCTGCGGCAAAATGAAAACCATATTTAAGATAATCGCCGAATTCTCGTGGCGAGAGAATACAGAGGTCAAGCAAATCGTCGTCCATTGACGCTGATTCAGACAACATTCCCACTCCTAAGTCGGGCACATTGGTGACAAAAATACCTGAAGCGGCGATTTTAAATATGTCACCGTCAGCGGTGACTTTGAAAAGCACGGGTGCCTGACCTAATGTTTGCACCATGGAGCTTGCGTAAGCGAGCATTTTCCAATTTTCTTTGTCGCGCTTTCCGGGCGTCACCACTGCGTCTGATAACGGACCCGCACCAGCAGCCGCAGCAAAATAGTGGCCGTTCATGATGCCTAGATCGATAAATTTTCCTTCGCCTTGCAAAATAACATCGAGGGCAATGTCCACCGGATCGGTGAGCAAATTGTCTTCCAAGATTTTCAAATTGCGTGCCAGCAAATTGCCCGTACCTAGAGGCACAATGCCTACTTTGCAGTTTAGTTTTTGACTGGCCACCGAGTGAATTACCATGCGCACGGTGCCGTCGCCACCAGCTGCTACAACTATGTCGAAGTTCTGCGTAAAGCCTTCTAAAAGGTTGTCTGGCGTAGTCTCGGCAGTGGTGCTCAAGGTGGTCACTCTATAGCCGCCCTCTGTGCATAAGCGGTGTATGCAGGCGCCCAGCCACAGTTCAGGGCCTGCTGCCGAGCCGGCGGTGGGATTATAGACAACTAAGGCTTCATTCATGAGATACAGGGCGCTAAATTGGGGGAATTACGGTGACATTTGTTACCTTTATAGCAATCTTGCTTGCGAGGGAAGTCAATAGCAAGTAGAATGCCTTCTCTGTTCATTGTGCACCATGTGCATCTGTATGGCGGTAGCCGCTTCTATATCTTCCTTATCGCTACCTAATTTAAGTTCGATGTGATACCGTTCTCAATGGCACGTTTGACAATTAATTCCATTTCAGTATTGTACTTTCAGTATTGTATTTGACTCGTATTTGACACGGCGACAGTTTCCTCTTCGCGAGACATCAGGTCTTCCGATTAGAAAGGCAGGAATCTTTGAAATTTCTCAACAAATCGGCAGCTGCTCTTATTATTGCAGCCTCCGTATCTTCGTCGCTATTAGGTTCAATCGGCCTCGAGCAAAGTGCTCAAGCCAAAGGGCAAGCGAAAGCTCATCATGAGAATCTTTCCGAAGAGCTGATCCACGGAAAAACTTATACAGTTGCTCGCGTGACGATCAAATCGCCTCCCGATAAAGTTTTCCAAATTCTGGCTGATTACGATAATGCCCCAAAAGTTTTTCCTCAATTGAAGAAAAGCAAATTGTTGCAAGATCATGGAAGCAGCAAAATTGTTAAGCACGTCTTAGCCCCGTCTGGTATTCCCGGCACATATGAATACACAGTTGAAGTTAAAGAAAGCGCCCCGCATTCATTGGAATGGCACAGAGTTTCTGGCGCATTCAAACAAGTAGACGGTTACTGGAAGCTCGAGCCTCTCGACGGTGGTCGCACCACTCTGGTTACTTATGCCAGCTACGTCGACGGTGGATTCTTGTTGCCTCAACCGCTTGTGCGTCGTCAGTGCCGCATTGATATGCCTGAAGTAATGGCCACTTTGAAGACTCAAGCTGAACTGAACGCCGTGCAAATTGCCAACCGTCCTGGTCACGTTCAGTAAGTAAGCCGCAGCTGCTTTAATTTTAATCCCACCAGAAGCTCCACAATTGACGGTTGAGTAGCTCGTAGGCGTATGGCGCCATTTCGCCTTCTCCCTCGCCTTCGTCTATAACGGCATTGCTGTAGCCATAATGTTCGCGGGCAATTTTCAGAGCCTGTTCTTTTGACATGGGGGGCCGTTCGACAAAACATTCGATGGCATTTGGTTCAATGGCCAGCACCGTTGCACCGTAGAATTCTTGCCAGCGCTTGAGCATGGCGTAATGAACCGCTTGGGCCGGGCAATTTTCTCCGCCACCAAAATTGAGCAGCGCCGGCACTTCAAAAGCGTTGGCCGTGGGCACTAAAGCCATATAAACGTATTGGCTCACCACCATTTTGTCCATGGCCTGATCCCAAATACAAATAGCCAGTGGTTCGTGCCCGGACAAGGGCTCCGGCTCCAATACAAGACCGACTTTAAGCGCCGCAGGCCACTGACCTGGTGGGCAGACAAAGCGCTCCAGCCGCTCCGCCAGCCAGTTTTGCAGGTCGATTTTTTCGCCGTCGGCAATCACCTCTTTTAATGCCACAGGTGATGCCTGCTCAAATTCACCAAGGTGTTCCATGGTCAGTTCAAAAGACTGTTCGGTACCAAGTATCACAGGCGCAAGTTTTATTTTGTTGGCGGCTGATTGAAAAGAGTTTTCTGCCAGCGCTATGCGCAAACGCTGCCAGTAATCTACTGCTTTACTTCCGCTGGTGCGGAAGGCGAACATAGTGGCGCCACCAGCAATAGTTATCTCGAGAAGTGACTGATGCTCTACTTCTTCATCTTGTAAAAGCGATCTAATTTGGGAGAGCATTTTAAATTAAGTTTGTGAGGTCGTCCAGGTTTGCCTTTCCGAATTATCGCACTTTGCTGATAGAATGACCTTCTTCTGATGAGGAGAGGTACCGAAGCGGTCATAACGGCGCCGCCTCGAAAGCGGATGGGCGCAAGCCACGTGGGTTCAAATCCCACCCTCTCCGCCATTTTGAGTGCTCCAATAAAATTTTAGCTGAGGCGAACGGTTGTTCGATGCTTGGCACCATCTGTGACACCATCGGTTTCATTCGATTTTTTTACGCACCACAGTGGGATATTTATCCATATTCTCCGCACCACTCTGGTTTAAAAGCTGATTGGCAATTTTTCGATCTTGAGCCGCCAGAGCGGTTTTGCCTAGTTTGTCGTAAACGGCGGCGCGATCAAAATAAAAGGGAATGCGCTCCAGCGGCCGCTTCACCAAAATACAAGAGCTGATCGCAGCGATATATTTTTCGTACTGACCGGTGCGTTGGTAAATGCGCGCAGCGTCGCCATTCGCTGATTTCGAACCGTGAGTAATAGCGCTCAGGTAGTCTTTCAAGGCTTCTTTGTCTTTGCCCAGGTTGTCGTACATGCGACCGCGGCTGAGATAATTGGCGCCGATTTCAGGATTGAGGCTAACTACTTTATTCCACTCAGCTAATGCCAGTGCCGGTTTCTTCAATAGCTCGTAGGCATTGGCTCGCTTGGCGTAAAATAGGCCAACGGTAGGGTCTTGTTTGATCGCTTCGCTGTAACACCCCACTGCCTTCATAAATTCTTCGTCTTGCATAAAATTGTCGCCGCGACGAATAAAGGGCACAAGTCTGGCTGGATATCTGACAACGGTGACTGGTTTGTACCGAACCGGCTCTTTCACATCTGCTGCCAAAGCAGCTTTTAGCGGATCCGCGAAAGCACTGCAACAGGCGCACAGCAAAGTAGCAGTGACTTTTTTTTGAAAAAGTTGTTCTAGTATTTTTAACATCCGCTGATAATCCTGTGCTGTTTCTATGCTACATCCCGGACAAACAGGATGCCAACTCTGTTGATGCAAGGTTTCATGCGTCAGGCCGACCGGTGCTCTGGCTATAATGGAACAACTGAGGACGTATACAGTTTTCGTGAAGAGAATTTTTTGAACAAAGTAAAAATCGATTGGAAAACACTGTGGCGCACAAGACCTGCCTTTCGCTGGTTGGTGGCTCTCGAAGTGCTTTTCCTCATCGCCATAGCCGCTCTGGTGGTGAGCTTTATGCAAGGCCCTCCTCCTTTACCCTTCAATAGCGAAATCTGGGATTTTGCCGTTGGTCCTTCACGGTTTTCTATGGTGCAAGATTTGCTCAGTTCGGGCAGACTAATTGGTAAGAATGTTGCACAGATGGAAAAACTGCTGGGCACACGCTCATGCAAGCGCAAAATTGTGGATGGACAGGTCACCCAACTGAGTTACACCATGACTCATGTACTAAATGACGCTTACCTCGACCTGGATTTTGACGCGGGTCTTTGTGTCGGCGCTCAGGTTCGCCGACCTGTTGACAGGCCGTAAGAAATGGATGAGTTATTCGGCCTCGTGTAGAATGGTTTTTATCTTCCTTGAGGTCTACCAATGCGCCTGTCGGTTCTCTTGTGTTCCTTGCTCATCCCTGCCGCCATGGTTAGTGGTTGCAGTAAGACTGATACTGTGGGCCAGGCCACCACGACCACAACAACAACTACGACGACCAGCAGCAGCGAGACCAGGCCAGTTGGTCCGCACCGGGTGATGGTTATGCCCCTGAGCGAATCAAGCTTTACGCCTGCTCAACAGCAATATTGCATTGATTTGCAAAACCGCCTGACTGACGGCTGGAGACCACTGAAAAGCGAACGCAGATACAGTGTTGCCGTAGCGTTCACCATTACTCGTCCGGGACTTTGCACTGATGTGCACACAGTGAGTGCCACTGGCGGCCAGCGCGCCATCGAACGCACCGTCGATTCAGTCAAAATGCTCTCGCCATTTGCCCCATTGCCGGCCGATTTCCAGGAAGCACCGGCCCAGTTCCGCTGCGATTTCCTTTACTATCCTGAAGATAATAAAGCCGTCAAATAATTATCAGTCAATTACCTGTCGTAAGCCGTTTGACGGCCGGTTGTAAATAGCGTTCCGATGCTGACTGCTTCGGGCATATGAGACTGGGAAGTAATTGATGATTTGTGGATGGAAACAAGACTACAAAACGCCGGAAAAATAGCTGGTCGCGAAGCTGAGCGGCCTTTAAAAATACTGGTGCCCGTGACCGGTGCTAGCTTCGCTGTGGTCGTGCTGGCTAAAGTGGCATTGATGGTGCTCTTTTCTTCCGGCTACATGGTCGACCTTTTTGTTCCTTTTGTTCAGCATTTTATCGGTCACTTCGACAATACCTGGGATTTTTTCTATCAAACCAGCGCCCAGCGTAATCAATTTCCTTATCAGCCGCTCATGCTTTACTTGCTGGGCTTTTTCTGCCTGCCTCTAAAAGTTTTGGGCTTTGAGAATTTGTACCTCGTCAATTTCTTTATGAAATTGCCCACTTTACTGAGCGATATTCTCATTGCCTGGCTTCTGGTGAAAATGTTTCCCACCCGAATCGACCGAGTCTTCTGGTATTACTTTCTTTCGCCGATTATTTTGTATGCCTGTTATATCCACTCGCAACTCGACTTGATACCAACAGCCATTCTGTTCGCGGCAATTTATTATTTGCGCAAGCATGACGCCTTTAAATCGGCTTTGCTGACAGGTCTGGCTCTGGCGACAAAATCGCACGTGGCTGCTGCTTTGCCCCTCTTTCTTATTTACCTTTATCGCAATCAAAAAAGCAAAAGTGCCGGCATTTATTTGCTCTTTGCCGTGTTGGTACTGGCACTATTTGTGGTGCCTTTTTTTGCGTCGCCAGGATTTCAAGCTATTGTTTTGCATAATCCCAAGCAGAGTCAGATTTTTGAGTCATACATCGAGATCGGCACTATGCATATATTTTTGCCGGTACTGGCCGTTTGTATAGCTTATGTGCGCTTTGCTCTTTATGCCAAAATCAATACCGATTTACTCGATGCTTTTTTGCTTATCGTTTTTGCTCTGTTTGTCGCTCTGATTGTTCCGGCACCTGGCTGGTACGTGTGGATAGCACCATTTCTCAGCCTCTTTATGATCAAATACAGCCGCCGTGACAATCGTATTGTGCCGGCCGGTTATGCCCTCTATTTCTTCTATCTTTTGTACTTCCTCTTTTTCCATCATTTCGATTATCCGGCCATTATTTTTCTCGGGCATGTTGTCTCCTTTAATTTCTTTGCCCCCGGTAATTTCACTTCAATCAATGGTGACTATCTTCCCTCTCTGGTCTTCACCCTGCTGGAAGCCACACTGATGGCCAATATCGTGCTTTGTTATCGCATCGGTGTGCGCAGCAATTCCATCTATAAGCGCGAGCGTGCCATCGTAATTGGTATTGGTGGCGACAGTGGTGCCGGCAAATCGACTTTACTTCATGACGTCAAAAAATTGCTCACTCATAAAGTCGTAGAGCTGGAAGGTGACGCCGATCATAAGTGGGCCCGCAATGACGCCAACTGGAAAGGCAAAGACATTACCCACCTTGATCCAAAAGCTAACTTTCTCCACAGGCAGGCCGATACGCTTTTTAATTTAAAACGGGGACGCAGTGTTGAGCGTATCAGCTACGATCACAATACCGGTGCTTTCACCAATGCCACCTTGATTGAACCCAATGATTTTATTGTCCTTAGTGGCCTGCACACTTTTTACTTGCCCAAGTCGCGCAAAGTTATTGATCTCAAAATATTCATGGATCCCGAAGTGGAGCTGAAGACATTTTGGAAAGTCACGCGAGACCATAAAGAACGCGGCTATACAGAACAACAGGTCGCCGCTCAGGTCACCCGTCGTAAGACCGATGTAGACAGGTTTATCGCGCCGCAGCGCGAGTTTGCCGATCTCTGTATCAGGTATTATCCACAGGCTCTACTTGACGATGGTTCACTCACCGCTGAGGCCAAGCTATCTCTGAAAATTTCACTAAGCTCCAGCGTTCATCTCGAAGAACTGGTGCAGGAGCTGATGAATAATGGCCTGCTCTTACACTGGGACTACAGCGAGAATCTTTCCAAACAAGACCTGACGCTCTCTGAACCGGTGCCCAAGTATTTATTGCAAAAACTGGCAAGCGACATGATTCCTAATCTGGAAGAATTGATAGATGGTGAAATCGAGTGGGTGGAAGGCTTGCGCGGCTTTGTGCAACTAATCATATTGCTTGTGCTCAACGATTTGATGAAAGATAAGGAAGAGATGCAGTGATTAAGGGAATCCTTCTTGACCTCGATAACACTGTATACGATTATCCACGCGCGCATTTGCCCGCTCTGGCTGCCGCTTTGCACTGGTTTGAACTGGAAATTGCCCAGGATTTCGCCTCGGTAGAGGCTACCTATATTGCCTGTCGCAAGCAGGTCAATGAGCAATTGCACGGCCTGGCCGCGTCTCACAGTCGCCTGCTTTATTTTCAAAGAGTTTGCGAAAACTTTGGTCTGCTTCCTCATCGCCTGGCTCCCCAGGCCGAAGATATTTACTGGACGGTTTTTTTCGAAAACATGCAATTGCGGCCCGGCTGTCTCGCTTTTCTTGAATCGGTAAAGTTGCCGGTGGCCATAGTCAGCGATCTCACCGCCCGTATACAGTTCGATAAAATTGCCGCTCTTGAAATTTTCCCATACATTACAGCTATCGTCACCAGCGAAGAGAGCGGTCATGAAAAGCCTCATGCACGCATATTTGAGCTGGCCGCCGCTAAACTAAAATTGCCCCATCATGACCTAGTGATGATAGGCGACAGCATTGAACGCGACATTTACGGTGCCTCCGCCATTGGTATCAAATCTTTTTGGCTGGAAACTGCAGAGTGGCAACATCAAGTGGCATTAGCACAAGAAATAGAAGGCGTTACGGTTTTTTCGGAGTTTTCGCAGTTGCTTAGCTTGATGCAGGTGTTGAGATGAGTGAGCTGCTCGATTTAATTGAAATTTCGCGATTTGCCGGTGAGCGCTTTGACCTGGTGCAGGCCGGTGGTGGCAACTCGTCTGTTAAGCTCGACGACGGCAGACTGTTGGTTAAAGCTTCTGGGATGGCACTGAGTGACGTGGTCGGCGCAGATGACTTTTGTACTTTGCAATGGCAGCCGCTTTTAGATTATTTAGATCAAGCACAAACAAAATATGTAGACATCGACTCGAGCGCCCCAGAGCTGCTGGCAGCCTTAGACAGTGAAGCCAGTGGCGCCGTAAATGCAGCGCTTTCACCTTCTGCGCGCCGGCCTTCGATTGAAACTTTATTGCACTGCGCCCTGGGTAAATTTACGCTCCATACTCACCCGGTGGTGGTAGCCGCCGTTGTCTGCCGCAGCGATTGGCGTGAAGTCCTAAGCACCTTATTTCCGCAAGCCCTGCTGGTGCCATACAAGACACCTGGTGCTGCCCTGGCTCTGGTGCTCATGCAAGAGCTGGCAAAGAGCCAATGGCAAATTGGCCAGACTGCAGTTATTTTTCTTGAAAATCATGGCTTGATTGTGGCCGGTGCCAGTAAGCAGGCTGTGATGCAAACTACCAATGAAGTTGTCGATTTGCTTGCCAGTCGCATAAATACCGGTACAAGCTCGATGGGCGGTAATTTTTATCGTTATAAACTAGTCAATTTTGCTTCGGCGCTGGTTAATCAAGTTTGTTCAACCAGCTGGCTGGCATACCTTAGCGACGATCTAGTTTTGCACCAAGGCTTAGAAAAAGATGCCGGCTATTTGCTGGCTGGTTGCGGCACTCCCGACCAACTTGTCTATTGTGGCTCCACAGGCCTGGCGATAGGCGATCTCGATAGTGCAAAGGGTGTCGAGCAAGTGGCTGAATTCTTTAAAACATACGGTCACCCACCCAAAGTTATTGTGCTCGGTAATGAGCATATTTTGTTGTTAGGAAAAACATTGCGCAAATGTAGAGACGCCGAAGATGTTCTGCGTTCGCATGTACTCTTGCAAGCCTGTGGCGAACTTTCGCAAATGAAATATTTGCCCGCCTCTGAAATAAAATATTTGAATAATTGGGAAGCAGAAAAGTACAGGCAAAAGCTATGACTCAAGTAGTCATTCCCATGTCAGGTTTAGGAGAGCGCTTCAGTCAGGCGGGATACAGCGCGCCCAAGCCGCTAGTTACCGTTGATGGTGCCGCCATGATCAGCCATGTCGTTAACATGTTTGCCGCAGATGACCGTTTTATTTTTGTAGTCAATCATGACCATATGGTCAACACTAATTTGAGCGATGTCTTGCGTAAAGCGGCACCGCGTTGCGAAATCATCGGCATTAATACTCACCGGAAAGGTCCTGTATATGCGGTTTCACAATGCTTTGATCGCATTGACGTCGAAGAAGAAATCATCGTCAACTATTGCGATTTTTATTCACACTGGAATTATAGCGACTTTCTTGCCACCACGCGAGAGCGGCAGTCGGCCGGTGCCATTGCTGCTTATCGTAATTTTCATCCGCATATGCTCGGCACCGACAATTATGCTTTCATCCGTGAAGAAAACCACTGGCTGCAGGCCATTCAAGAGAAGAAGCCTTTCACCGATAATCGCATGGCTGAATTTGCCTCGAACGGCACTTACTATTTTGCTCGAGGCGAATATGTACGTCATTATTTTGCTGAGCTGATCAAGCGCGATATTCAGGTGAACGGCGAATATTATGTCAGTATGGTCTACAACTTGATGGTCGAAGACCGACTGCCCGTGTCGATTTATGAAGTAGAACATATGCTTCAGTGGGGCACTCCGCGCGATTTAGAAGAATACCAGCACTGGTCTGATTATTTCACTCGTCTGGCCACTGACGCTAAAATGCTGCTGCCCACAGGCAAAGTACGTGAAAATCAGATCAAAGCCGAAGCTTCCGTCGACGTCTGTTTGATACCGATGGCGGGCCGCGGTCAGCGCTTTGCCGATGCCGGATACACTACGGCCAAGCCACTAATTACGGTGTCAGGCAAACCGATGGTGCAATTGGCCTGCGATAATTTGCCACCGGCCAGGCGTTATGTTTTTGTGGCCCAGGGCGACCATGTCACTGCCGAATTATCTTCAACCCTCACCGCCAGCTTTAACAATGTCAACGTGGTGGCGCTGGAGGGCATTTCCGGTGGTCAGGCCGTATCTTGCCAGATTGGCCTTGAGCAAGCAGTGCCTCCTGTTTTTGCCGGCGAAAGTTTGCTCGTCGGCGCGTGCGACAACGGCATTGTCTACGATCAAAATAAGTGGCAAAATCTTCTGGCCGATCAAACTATCGATGTT
>JADYXQ010000131.1 GCA_021772135.1 Candidatus Obscuribacter sp. | reverse complement strand
CGTTCCAATCTCGTCGGCAATTTTCATGTAGATGTTTCCCTTTCGAAAGACTCTACGAGCCACTTGCGCTGTGTTCTGAGGTATGGCTCCGAGCGGCTGTTTACGCATCGACATGTGCAATTTCTCCCGAGAATTCGCCACCGTATTTGATGCACTAATTATATTATATGCAGTAGTGAATTTTGACGTTTCTCAAGTAAAAAATGAAGAGTTCAGAGACACTTAACTTTGGGTGTAATCAGCTTCTAGGCTCAAATCTAAGCAATTATGAATTCGCCAACAGTATCCTACTAGGCGCCCGTCTTTTGTGCAACTATATTGTATAAAACATGAGTTGAAAGAAAAATGCCGTCAAACCCGCGAGGGCGTGAGCGACATTTTTCGATGGTTTACTCCAAACCCTGGTGTACGCTGACTTTGCCTTCGCGCCGTTCGCGTTTGCGGGTTTGTTCCTTGTTGCCACCGTGCACTCCAGCGCCGCTTCCGATTTTGACACCGGAATCGATTTGACGCTGACGGCTGGCGGCCCGTTGCATGGTGCGCTGCTGTTCGGCAGTGATGACGCCAACAACGAGGTTGTGTCCCTTTGCCTTGCCTTCGCGCACTTTGTAGCTTTTCTGTTTGGCCATAACAATTCTCCTTTCGGTTGGATGTTTCGATTTTGAAAAGAGAACCAGAGGAAGAGTGGCTGCCGGTTGAAGTGATATTGCAATCACAGGGCAGCCACTCGCTCGTGGTCTTTGCATGGTTCTGGTTCGAGACGCCGCCGGCGAAACCTTCTGACGTCAGTCAGAGGGCCGCCATCGTCGCTTCGAATTCGCTCCAGTCGGCGAACACGGCAATGCAACCAGCCGCCAGGAGGACCTGGGTCAGCTCTTCGCGCTCGTGCTCGGGATAGGCGCCGGTGTAACCGATGCAGGTGATGCCCGCACGGAACGCCGCTTCTGCACCGGTCCTCGAGTCTTCGATGGCGATGCAGCCGCCAGTGATGCCGAGTTTCTTCATCGCTTCGAGGTAGACCGTCGGGTCCGGCTTGCTGGTGCCGTAGCAGGCAGCGCTGAACACTTGCTCACCGAAGAAGCCTTCCTGACCTGCGCCTTTGAGGCAGGCAAGAACGCGACGGAGAGCACTGCTCGACACCACAGACAGGTTGAAGCGACCGACCAGCGATGCCACCAGCGGGTTGACGCCGGGAGTGGGCTGGATGTCGATTGCCAGCTTGGCGACCACGGCATCCACTTCGTCGGCAACGAGCTGGTCGAGCTCGCCGTCGTTGAAGGTGAACGTGTGTTCGTTAGCCAGGGTGGAGGCCATGCGACGGAAGTTGAAGCCGACGAAGCGGGTCATCAATTCCTTGACGGTGAACTGCAGAGCGACACCTTTGGACGCCAACATCTTGTTGACGACGGTGCAGCAAGCAGTGAACGCGGGCAGCTCGGTCATGCCGAGGGTGTTGTCGTAGTCGAACAACACGTGGGTGATTTTCTTAGCCATATGTTAAAGCTCCTTATCAGGTTTTGTTGCGTGATTGATTTAGATATAGAGAAACGGCCTTGCCGCCGGCTCGCATTAGCGAGCCAGCAGCGCGGCGATGGCCTTCTTGGTACCCTCGTGGGTAATCGTGGTGAGCGCCCAGGAGAGTTCCTGAACGAACGCGTCCACGCCAGCCATTTGCACGAACCGGTTGTCCCGCACCTGTTCTCCGGTTTTACGGAGGATGTGGGCCAGGTCATGCGCTTGCGGGTTCACCGAACGGGTCCAGTTGAGCACCAGCTGGTGAACTTCGGCGAGCTTTGGCAGCTCGACGTCGTCCTGCTGGAACGTGTGACCGAACTCGTCCGTATTGCCCAGGTTGAGCAGCCAGCACGCAGCCACGAAGGTTGGCGCCTTGAGAACCTGCTTGCCGTCGGTGAGCTTGAGGGCCCGTTCGACTGCAAACAGAATCCGCTCGGACGCTTTGCTCGTACCACGCGCACCAACGCGACGCAGGGTGTCCATCGGAGCGCTGTCGGAGAAACGCACGCGAATTTTCGCGCCGTATTTCGCCATGCGCTCTTCACCCAGGATGACACCGAGATCGTTGTGGAACATCTCGGTCAGTGCGGCGATGCCCTCGTCGGCCATGGCCTCGTGCACGTAGGTATCACCAAGACGCTGACCAACAATGGCCGGCACCTGGTGAGCTGCGTTGAGACCAAGGAACTTGAGCTCCCACCACGAACTGCAGTCATCGACCATCTCGACACCGACCTGTTCCCAGTCCGGCAATTCGAAACGGCCCTTCTCCACGACGAGCTGACGGAACACTTCCGTGCCCACAACCACATCGCTGTCGAACTGAACCAGCTCAGCCGTGTCCTTGCGGAACGCCGCCGTCACCTCGGGGGTGATGCGGTCAACGAGGGTGGTGAGGAAGTCGACGTTGGCTTCCACTTCGGCGAGCAGCTTTTCGCGCACGCCTTTGGTGGAGAACTCCGACTGGCCACTGGCCTCGATGAACTGCAGCAGTCCAATCTTCAGCGACTTGCTGTTTTCAGGCACGTTGTCGAGCGACATCACCGTAAGAGGCTCTTTCGAACCGCCGTCGGCGAAACGCTTGAGCAAGCCATTGAGCAGGTACCAGTAGACGGTCTTGGGCATTTTCTTGCCCTCACCTTCCGTGGCAGCCACCTCGAGCTCGAGGTCAGCGATGATGTCGTGGTGCGAATAGTCGAGCGCCGCTGCAGCGTCGACCAGGTAGTAGCCCTTGTTGGTGATGGTCATCGAAACGATTTTCGTGGAATCGTTAGCGATGGCATCGGCCAGCTTGCTGGGGGCGTCCGGTGCGAAGATGCTGCCGGTGATGGGCGCGAGTACCGAAGCTTTACGCTCGGTGCCTTCGCGTTCCACGAGGACGTACAGGTTGTTCTGCTTGCGCAAACCGGTGATGGTGCCGGGCGAGCGGAGAGAAGCGACAGTGATTCCCCAGTTGAGGTCACCGGTCTTGGCCATGTAGTCGTGAACGAAAGCAGCAAAGTGCGCCATGAAGAACCCGCCGGGTCCGATGTGCACGATGGCGTTGCTGTCGTTGGTGATGCTGTATCCGGCAGGTGTAACGTGCGCGGGCACGTTGCTGAAGCCGTAGGCGGCCGAAGCGGCGTTCTCAAGAATTTGAGCTTGTTTCATAGTTTTCCTTTTTCGTTTTGACCGGTAGGTCTGGTTAAACAATTGGGCTTGTGGCCCGTTTGGGAACAAGGCAGAGCAAAGCTGTCCGGAGGGACTCGCAATGAACTGCCTGCATGCCGGTTTTTGATGGCATGAACTCGAATTTCTGCCTCAGAGCAAAACTTCAAGAATTTCGTGTTGATGGTTGTTAATCGTGTTGAACAAACGCCCGCAGCTGATCTGAGTTCAGTGCGTGTGTTTGCTTTTCCAATCAGGAGCTAAGGCAAGAGTGAGACCGAAGTGCTCGACAACTCGCGGTAGCGGGAGTGAATTTGTTGGTGGTTGCTTATTGGGTTTGTTTAAACGGGTTGTTTGGTTACTTGTTATTGAGAAAAATAGATACCTGAATCTAAGTAGGATCGGTATCTAAAGGCAATAGAAACTGGTACCCCATTGAAAGACCGGAAATCTTGGCCAGATCAGCGAATTGAACTGAAATGCCCACCGAGACTGAACTTCAGCTAGGTTGACGGATTTTACACCTAGTAGCAGCAAGGCTCTGTGGCAACTTGACATCTATCAGCGCTGCGTTAAGGGCGCGGTTTTTAGTAGCAAGTCAAATAGCCGGAAGGGAGATGTTTTGGCTCTCGTGTGTTGCTGAAGACCTGTTAAACACTGGCTCTTAGTCAATCACACGGGTGTGCGAAGTGATTGATTTCTGATCGTGTTTACAATTGAGCGAGCTTGCGCTGAAGTAGGGTAGTTCAAGCTTTGAAACTCTGTCATCCCTGCTTTTGTTTTTCTTCGGTTGAAGGCGGTACAATCTCAAGCGAAATTGGCTCGCCTCCTTGATGCGCCCTTGGCAGCATATGCTGCAGCATCTCTAGAGTGCGCTGCCGCTGCTGCATCATTTATTTTAAGAGTGAAAAAAATGACGAACACCATCGCCACACCGATCTCCAGTGCCATTCTCAAAGATTTACCGAAAAACGTAAAAGGGCCGAGCTATGATCGCGCCAAGCTAAAGGAAGGCATTCTTCATATTGGTGTGGGCGGCTTTCACAGATCGCACCAGGCGCTCTACTTAGACGATCTTTTCGAAGCAGGCGAACCTAATTGGGATTGGGCTATTTGCGGCGTAGGTATCATGCCTCAAGACGCGGCCATGAATAAAGCACTCAAAGATCAAGATTGCCTTTACACGCTGGTGGAGCGCATCGGCAATAAAAGCAGCGCCCGCATCATCGGTTCGCTCAAAGAATATTTATTCGGTTATGAACAGCCTGAAGCTGTTTTTGATCGCATTGCCGATCCGGCGATCAAAATTATTTCGCTCACCGCTACTGAGGGTGGTTACTGCTTCCACCAGGGCTCAGGCGAACTGGATCTGGAAAATAAAAGCATTCAGAATGATTTAAAAAATCCACAAAAACCGCAAACAATTTTCGGTTATCTCGCTACGGGTCTGGAACGCAGACGTAAAGCCAATGCCGGCCCTGTCACGCTTTTATCTTGCGATAATTTGCAAGGTAATGGCCACGTGGCCAAACGCACTCTTCTGGCTTTCTGTGCCCAGAGCAATAAAGATCTGGTGCCTTGGATTGAGCAAAATGTCAGTTTCCCTAATTGCATGGTCGACCGCATTACCCCGGCCACCACTGACGCCGAGCGTGATTTTGTGCGCACCACCTACGGCCTCGAAGATGCTTTCCCCGTTGTGGCCGAGCCATTCAAACAGTGGGTGGTGGAAGACTCATTCATTAGTGGACGTCCCGCTTTAGAAAAAGTGGGAGTGCAGTTCACTTCCGATGTGGCTCCTTACGAGAAGATGAAAATCAGATTGCTCAACGCCACACATTCGGCTATGGGTTATCTCGGCTATCTGTGCGGTTATCGCTATATTTACGAAATTGCTCAAGCCCCTGAGTTTATGCCTTATCTAAAAGCCTTGATGGACGAAGAGGTCACTCCTCTAATAGACAACGTACCTGGAGTTAACCTGGGCGAATACAAGGCCAGTTTGATGGAACGCTTCGCCAATGAATCGATCAAAGATCAAGCTTTGCGAATTTGCATGGACGGCTCTTCGAAATTGCCAAAATTCATTTTTCCATCCATTAGTGAACAACTGGCATTGAATGGTCCTATTCGCCGGTTGACTCTTTGCGTGGCCAGCTGGATTCGCTTCCTCGAAGCCAAAGATGAAAAAGGAGAAGAAATCCCCATTCAAGATCCTATGGCCGAAAGGTTGACGAAAGCAGCTCAGAGCGGTGATTTAAAAGCGCTTCTGGCCATGACCGATATCTTTGGCGATCTCGGTAGCAATGAGCGTTTCGTTAAAGAATTGACCGAGCTTCTCGCTTCTTTGCACGAAAAAGGCGCTCGCAAAACTCTCGGTAGCGTTGTCGCAGGCAAGTAGGCTGTCACCACAGATGGTGGCACGAAAATTTATCCATAGAGTGTTCAATAGAGAAAAGGCGACTAGCACCAACTTTCCAGGAAGATTTATTCAATTGTCGCGACGGGCTATTGGTAATAACGGAACAAAACCACTTTTCGAAGAAGGCAATTGAGGCAAGCTCAAGGAATCAAAGTGGTGTAACTGAATACTAACTTGTCACAACCAACGACCAGCCACTTATAGCTATCAAAACGGCACACCCTTAAGCAAATTTAGGTTGTCTGCTCTTGGAAAACATGCCTAAGCAAGATGTGCTGGGCTTAATCTGCTGCTTTGCAAGTACTCGCCTGAGAGGCGAACAGCAAAAAATCCGTAGAATTCAGGATCTTTAGCCAATAGCGCGCCCTCGCTACCGGAATATCTCATGGCTGTGCTAAGTGCATCGTTTGATATGGCCGGCTGACAAGGGTTTGGCCACTAATCTCATATTAACTCTAGCCATATATACCTGGAAGCTCTTGAGACAGATCACTGTTCTTGATTAGGGTGAAACATCATGATCACCTCCCTTAAACCAAATTAGATACCTCAAACAAAGACCTCAGCACTATTAGACTCAACGCTTTCTCTTCTCGCTTGCGAGTAGATGAACACCGCGTCTAAAAATGTTGTTGTCGTTGGTTGTCTTCTTATCTGGCGCTCGGGAAATCATGTAATTCGTTTGCACAGTCTCTGACAGGTTTTCTAACTGCCGGTGTCTGTTGCATTCGCTTTTCTTACTACTGGAGAAACGCGCACGAGGCTGCTTTTGCAACTTCTGGTGAACGCACTCCGAGCTACTTACCGGATGGTGCAGCTGTACCGCAGTGCTGTGCCTGATCTCGGTCAACTTCGATTTCTGCAATCGAAAAAATCATTCACGAGACGCAAGTCTCACAAAGGAGTTTCAATCATGGCTAACAAAAAGAACATCAAGGGTGTCAACGCAGATATCCCGAGCAACATGCTGCTCACCGATTACGAGCGCAAGCAACTGATCGCGAAGACCAAGAAGCACAACGCTGGGATCGAGGCCAACAAGGTCGTCTACCCCGATCCCGAGGAAGTCGAATTCGACAACCTCGACCTTCCCACCATCCAGGTGCTCGGCTTCAAGGGCTTCGACCCGAAGAGCACGAACCTGAGCGCCCTTTTCGGCGGTGGTCGTCAGCGCAACAAGAACAAGACCCGCGGCAAGTCCGGTGGTGCTCGCGGTGGTAGCGGTGGCGGTGGCAAGCAGCTGCCCAACCCCAACGTCGTCCTGGCAGTCGTGCAGGGAATGGTCGGCAACATGCCTGTTGCTGCCATGACCGGCAAGCTCTTCTTCGGCGAACTGAACGCCGAATTCGGCGACCGCTCCAAGGCACGCTTCTTCAGCGCGTCCTACAAGGAGATCTTCAGCCGCAGCCACGTCGTCGCTCTGAGCGAAGTCGGTCCCGACTTCGTCGACGAGGTCGCCAACAGCATGCCGGATTACACCGGTTACTGCTCGGTGGCCAACACGCGCAACCAGGCCGTGGGCTTCCTCGTGCACAAGCGTCTGAAGGTGATCGGTGACCCGATCTCCCACGATGCCGTCGCCAACGTCCAGGGCGTTCCCGACCTGCGTCCGGCTTTCCAGCTCAACCTCGAAGACACTGTCACCGGCGAGAAGTTCTCGGTGGTGGTGGTGCACTTGAAGTCGATGCGCGGTGGTCCGGCCGTTTCGGGTAAGGTGCGTTACCAGCAGTGCGTGCTGATGGTCAAGGCCCTCGGCGCGAACTTCACCGGTTTCATCACCGGCGACTTCAACATGCTGCTCGACAAGGCCGGCGCCGGGGTGATCAACGACCTCGACCCGCTGCTCAAGGCAGGTTACGTGCTGCTCAACCCTTCGGACACCAGCGCCACCCACTCGGGCGGCAGCCGTCTCGATGGCTACGTGGTGCTGAACTTCGCCAAGCTGGGCAATCTGGCGGTGCACGCGTTCTTCAGCGACGCCACCATCGGCCGCAGCTTCACCGACCACGCTTTCTGCACGGCGGAGAAGTAAGCTGCTTCACGGTTTAAGTGTCTGAATAAGGCACTAAGACCGTTCAACTTGAGAGACGGATCGTTCGCCAGCGCTTCATGCGCCCGAACGATCCGTTCTCTTTTTTTGATCTAACAATAAAAAGGACAACTCATGAGCTCTAAATCTAAAGAAACGACACGCACATACTTCATGCGGGGTCTATTTTTCATGGTGCCAATTGCTGTCACTCTCTGGCTTGTGGGATTTGCCCTCGAACTCGCAGACAACTGGCTTGGCGCTGGTATCAGAGCAATCGCTCACCAGGTCATTCCGTCGTCATGGGAGGCTGTGAGCTGGTTCGGCTTGCTTATCTCCGTGGTGAGCATCCTGGCACTCTGCGGCATTCTCGTGTTTCTCGGCAAGGTGGCTTCGTACAGGGTGGGTAAGGAAGGGTTGCGTCTCGTTGACCACTTCTTTATCCACATCCCCGGCGTCAACGCTGTCTATCGAGCTGCTCGCAAGATGGTGGAAGCTTTTGGTGATGGTGGTGCCGGTAGTTTCCAGCGCTGCGTCTACCTGCGCTTTCCCGGCACGCACCTCACTCTCGGCTTCGTCACCAAGGAGGTGCTAGAAGAAGGCAGCGGTCGCAAGATCCTGTACATCTTCGTGCCACACGGTCCAAATCCTACAGGTGGGTTCACCCAGATCGTCCCCGAAGACGAAACCCATGACGCCGGCATCTCTCCTGAACAGGGGCTGCAGCTGGTTGTCTCCATGGGTGTTCTGGCATCAGGTAATTTTCCCAATTTGACCAAGCCTTAAGGTCGCAGAAAAGAATTTAAATTATGGGTGATTCAGTCTCTGACTGGGTTGCCCATAATTTTTTTTGCCCGAGCCGTAGCTGACCGGTCTACTAATTCTAAAACTAGTGAGCAGCACAATTTGCCTGTTAATGCACATAAATATGCGGCATTTCTTTTTTTATTGCCCGGTAAAGTGGCTCGGTAATGCTATTCGGGTTCAATGACATGGCGCTCAATATTTGCAGTTCATGCAGTGATTTATTTGCTTTAAGGCCGGCAATGCATCAATTGCCAGATCACAATCTTGTACATTGAGATAAGTTAGTTGTTTCAGCCCACTGGAGCTTCTACATCGTTTGCCTTCAGTGGGTTTTGAGCCAGATCGAGCAATTTCAAACACGGCCGTTGGTTTAAGAGCATTATCCCAATATATTTTTTGCACGTGCCTCCAGCAACTAGCCTTTGCCATAGTGTCGCCGCTGATATTACTAGCGGTGCCGTTATAAGTCAGCAGGGTTTTGTATTTGCTCAGGGCTGTGGCGCATTTTGGCGTAAATTTCATAAGGGCACGAATGCCGTCAGGGTCTCAAATAAAGCACAGCCTACCGTATAAATGTCTGAACGGCTGTCTACCGCCTCACCTGAACACTGTTCAGGGCTCATATAATAAGGGCTGCCGAAAATTTCACCGATGCGTGTCAGTCTTTGTGTCTTGATGGCATCGCGGCCCAATAATTTGGCAATGCCGAAATCTAATACTTTAACGACAGTGGCACCATCTACGGTGCAGAGCATGATGTTGGCAGGTTTGATGTCGCGATGAATGATTCCGTTCCTGTGGGCAGCACTAGCTGATTGTGAATGCCTAGATCGTAGACTTTGACAAAAGTCGAGTGATTGAGAGCGGCCAGAGTTTTTGCTTCTGCCTGAAAGCGCAACCAGTTTTGTTCATTGACCAGTTCAGGAGCCAGCACTTTTAAAGCAAAGGACCGCCTCAGGGCGCTGAGCTCAGCTAAATAGACAATGCTCATGCCGCCTTCGCCGATGAGCGAGACAATTTTGAATGTGCCACCAATAATAGTATCAGGCGCGAAAATTTCTTGAGCAGCCTGGGCGGCGCTTGAAGTTTTACTGAAATTTTTTTTTGCCCCAGCCGAGTGGCGGCACGGGTGCGAGTGTCCGAGGTTATTCGCGCCACTCGAGGAGCACTGTCAGGAGCTATTTTTTTGGCACTGGCAATAATTTTGTTGAAAGAAATAAGCGGTGATCGAGCCTGCCTGCGTGAGCAGCAACGAGAGGCTTTTGGCAGCTTTGGCTAAAGGTCTCCGGGCATAGAATCTAACTCTCCTGAATCACGGGCTCAATTTTAATCTCTATCAGAACTATGCGGCGGATAGTGTGCTGCTTCTACAAAGATACATGCTCCCTTGACACATTATTTTTCAGTTAATCACGGCAAGTGCGCCCAGTTTATCGCTGAAGCGAAGGAATCGCTAGTCTGCCTTGGGCCAACAATGCCGCTCTCTAGATGCAAAACGTTTCATCTTATCGGTTGATAGTGGTGCGCGCAAAATTGTCGAAAGTGGTCAGTCTTTTGTGGCAAGCTCCTGTTTAACTAGTAGGGGCATTGTTATTCAACGGGTTTTCTTTGCCGGAACTAACCATTTATACAGCTCGCAATCGTTTGAGCCGGCGGAATTTGGGAATAGCATCGATAGCGAAATCGTTTGGTGGTACAAATTATGCCGGGTCGTCAAAGATGCACAAATTAGTAGCCATGTCTTCCAGTCGAGCAATAGTTTTAAAACTGAGATCGCAACGTGGCGCGTCCAGCACTGCCGAATTTATCCCGGCGTTATTTGTGCTGGTATTGTTATTTATCCTGCCCATGCTTAATCTCATGCCAATCGTATTAGGAGCAGGTTTTACCTATCTGGTCTCTAATCAAGCCGCGACCCGAGCCGCCGGTCAATCAAGTTATGCCGAGGCTTTGCTGGAAGCAAATAAAGAAGTGCAAGCTTTTAATGGCAGTGCCTGGTCAAAACTTTTGCAAATGACTCCCGTGGGCGGATACATGACTAACGGTTTTGATCTGTACACTGACGAGACGCTCACGAGCGGTGCAGGCACCACCACGAGTTATGGTCCCAATACTGCCATGACTGCTATACCTAATCAGCAAGCGAATATCTACGAGTATAAGGTGCACTGCACATACAGTCTTTCACCGTTCGTCAACCTCTCCAATTTACCCTTCATCGGCTCCGTGCCAGGCATCGGGCAGCCTTATTTGATGTCGATGAACGCGCACAAAGCAGTTGAAATTCCAGAAAGTCTATCCGGCATCAATAACGCCGTCGCCTTCACCGGCGGAGCGGCACCTTTTCAATTAGATAGCATTGCAGGCAGTAGTGTACCGGGTCTCTTTACGGGTGGTGGGCCAGGTTTGTGGAATCGGCCAAGCATTTACCAGATTGCCGAAAATGCCGGTCAAACCATTCTTGATTCTGACGTGATTTTAGTTGATGCGCGCAACAAAGGCTGGCAGGGCACTAATGTGGCAGTGAGCACAGGAAATACCATTATGGTGGACTACTACGCTGCCGGCCAATGGTCGAACGGTATTGATCCTGTGACCGGTTTGCCGAAAAACACAGATGCCGACGGTGGGCCTGGGGCTGCCTTTATGGGATACCCGGTGGGTTGTATGATCGGCCGCATTGATGCGTCACCACCGGCACTGCCCTCTTATTTGAAATTAGGCAAACTAGTCTGGAGTCTGCCCGTGGGTAACTCAACTAGTAACTTGAAAATGGCACTCAATGAAGGATTAGGGCCATTGTTATCACCAACCATCGGCCCCAGCGTTTACGACGACAACGCTGGCTTCATGGTTGTCCGAATTGTGATTGCGCAATAGGAAGATATGAGAATTAATACGCTAAACACGGGCAGACGTATTCAATCAGGCAACCTTACTGTGTTAACGGTGGTTTTTCTCATCGCCATCATTTTGCCAATTTTATTTTTCGGCCTTTCCTATCTGAAAATAATGGCAAGCTATCAGGGACAAAAAAGTGCCATCGATGTGGCATCATTATCAGTTGCCCAAGATCTGGGTAACATTGTCATCGAGGGTCCCGGTGTCGGCTTTATCTCACTGTCTGATTTTGCCCCCAATGGTTCTGCCACACTGGCCACAGATGGCTATCCGCTTACTGTTCGCAGCATTAACTCTTTGCTGGCAACTACCAGATTAGAGATGATTCTCAGCGATAAATTAACAGATCCGATTCTAGTAAACTGCGCGAATGTTGACTATGCCCGCGTGATGGCAGCAAAAACGGCTCTGGTCACGGCACTGCAAGCAGCGGTAGCCCCGGGTGGCACCGCCCTCGACAAAGACGGAAACATTATCAAGCCGTACGATCGAGCCTTAAACGCATACAATTCAGTCAATATAAAAAAAATGGTTGACGGCACCACAAATATCAAAGCCAACTCACTCACTATTGAGCTTGGTTATGTAGAAGATCTGGTTACTAACATGCCGATTCCTCGGCCAGCGGTCTTCGCTGAACTCAGCAGTGCCGATCAAGAAAGTGGTTTTTATAAATCAGGACGAAATATTCCCTATAATGGCAAACCATTTGTTTTTGCCGCCGGTGGAAATTCAGCGGCACTGGTAGATTTTCGCAGATACAAAACTACCATTCCCGGCTTGCCTTATCAAATTCCTACAGTCGTCTGTTGCCGAGCCGAGCAAATCTACAACGAAACTGATGCCATCACCGGCAGTCGAGTGCGATCGGTCACAGCTACGTCTTGCGCGCGTCCAGCATGCCTTGTGGATACAAAACCAAAAGCCGGATTGTTTGGTGTCAGCGGCGGTGTGCCATTGAACATGAATCCTTATCCTGGCAATTTTTACCAGTTGTTGACCCACGTCGATTTATACAATTGCCCTGCCGATGCGGTTTATACACCGTTGACCGATGACTACCCAATCAGCGCTACTGCACTTGTTGCGGTGCCCGAATTGAGCAACCGAAAGCATCCACCATTTGGGCACTTATTGAGACTGGCCTTTTTCGATTGGCTCAGAAAAGCTGGCCCCTGTATTAATTTGTCGTCTATGTTTACGGCCATGCAAGCCCCGGCAGACTTCACTGTAGTAGCTTCAACCACAGCCATGAAGATCGATAAAAATGGTGTTTTCTCTATTGAAGCGTTTCCTTTTGACCCTCTTAAATCTATTCCAGCCAGTCATAAGCAGCTCTACGCCGTCACAGGCGGTGCTTTCCCTACGGCCAATGGTGCCTTTGACGTATATCTAAAAGACCAAGTGCGAAATTTAGGCCGGGTCAACGGTGGTAAACATGGTGGCGAACCGCTCACTAATATTCAAGCTAACAGCGCTATCCCCGGTGTTTCCAACCGTTTCGACGAAAATCCCAGCGGTCTTGGCACAGCCCCGAACGGACCAGGCGGCACCACCATTAGACCGAGTTACACTGCCACTGATGCCATTGCTGTTGAACTCAAGTTTAGAGAAAGAAGTCTGCCGCCGATTGTTTATCCTCCCTAAATAATGCCTTTGCGCAGCTGTAAAAGCAACGAGGTTGTCACGCCAGGATTTTACGAGCACGGATTTCATGAGTAAAATTCTCGATGATTCAATGCCATAGTTGTCGCTCTTTTTCTCACGTCTGGTGGCTGCTTGGTAGAATTGCTCAAAGTGGAGTTGATTTCAAACAGCACACAGCGCAGAGAGCCCTTTTTACCTGTCTGGAGAGCATATAGGCAAATGAAAGCCCGCATATTGATTGGTGTTCTCATACTTGCTGTAGTCTTCCTGATCTATCAGGTCTATCATTTCGTAGAAGTGGCTCAGCAAGCCTCGGCACCACCCGTACCTGGGAGTCGTTTCGCTGTTTCGCCTTATGCACCTACTCCTGAAGAAGTCGAGCGCGAAGAAAAACGGCTGGAACAATTGAACAATGAGGCTCGCGCCAAAGCTACGAAAGCTCGCTAGAACCTGATTGTTGAGCGCTGACGCTAGCCTCGCTAGATTAGCGTTAGTTCAGAAATGTCAACTCCGGACGCATTTGCAAGCGATCCGGTAATTTTTTTCGGCACATTACCAGCGCCTAAGTTAATAACCGATACAGTCGCTTGTTTGATTCTCTTGGTAACTCATAGATTAAATCAGCACCTTATCCCTTTTCTCTTAATCCTGATTCAAAGACACCAGAACCTCAACACACCTTAGATCTCTTCTCAAAACACATGCTTAAGCGCGTGCGTAGTGGTGTCGTTGTATCCGGATTTTGAATTGTAATTTTCAATTTTGATCCCTGCCATTGCGTCAAATCAACGACTCGATGACCAGGAACCTAAGGACAAAAATATGAAGCCCACGTCAAACAAGGGCAGCTCCGGGCTTTCTGCATTTGCAAAAGTCTGGCGACTGCTCACGAATCTGAAAATGCAACTGACCAATTGCGGCCAGAAGCAACCGAAAAAGGTCGGCATCTACGGCGGCAAATTCGACCCTCCTCACGTCGGCCACTTGATGTGCGCTGAAATGACGAGAGAAGCCTTTGGTCTCGACAAAGTACTGTTCGTCACCAGCGCTGTTCCGCCGCATAAAAGCACGGGAGTCTCCGATGCCCGTGTCCGTCACGAAATGGTTGAAGCCGCCGTCTTTCGCAACTGCTTTTTCGAAGCGTGCGATATCGAACTGAAACGTGCCGGCCCGTCCTACACCTTAGACACCGTGCGCGCTCTCAGCGCTCAGTACGGCCCTGAAACTCAGCTCTACCTGATGCTCAGCTCCGAATATCTGGAGCCCACTCATCCCTGGCATTTGAGCAAGTGGCATGACTCGGCTGAACTCTTCAGCCTGGCCCACTTCCTCATTTTCGCCCGGCCAGGCCACAGCACCGAGCAGATTGAAGAGTGGGCCAAGCTCATTCCCCAAGCGCGCATCGAGTGTCTGCATTTCTGCCCATCGCCGCCTGTTTCTTCCACCATGATTCGCGAACGCATCGCTCGCGGACAATCTGTCTGGTACATGATTCTGCCTGAAGTCTGGCAGCTGATTCGCAAGCGCGGTTTGTATTTCACAAGTGCTCAATCAAGCGCTGGTGATACTGCCGGCAGTGCAAGTGCAGTGGTCACCCCACGGCGCTGTACCCCCTGTCAAAAGTACGGAAATCTTGTGGTCAGGCTGCTTCGCGGCCTGCGCAACCGCTTTTCCCTCTAGGTCAATTTTTCGTTGCGAAGAGCGAGCCATTGCCAAAGGTTTGCTCTTTCTTTAACCCGGTCGCCGCTCATGCGGGGGCCAAAACTTTATCGGAGATAAAAACTATGAGTAACAAGCAAACTGTCAATAAGCTCAGCCCCGCTCGGAGCAAGCGTTACGAAGCCCGTCTGGCGGCCAAGCGCGCCAAGATGATCGCCGAGCTTTTCGATCGTCTCTACATTCTCGGCGGCATGATCACGGCCACCGACACGTACAAGCGCACCATGGGTCACGCCTTCCGTGACTTCGCCATGAAGCCTGCCGCCTATCACCTGACCATGCGCAAAGGCATCGGTGAACCGGGTGCAGGCGACCAGCTGATTCAGGCCGGTCACGAAGCGATGCTGGCTCAGTGGTTCCGCAAGCCGCTCAAGCGCGCCGACATTCTTTTGGCGCGCGACTTTGCCGCCAACAGTTCGAAGGTGACGTACTTCCCGGCTGAAATGTGGGAAGCGGTGCTCAATGACCAGAAGGGTCAGCAGAACATCTACCTGCCGGTTGATGTCTGGGGCTTCCCTGGTGGCCAGACTTTCCTCAAGGGCGTGCCGTCCATGGCCTTCGAAGGTCGCTACGGCGGTGTGCTTTCGTACCTCGAGCCGCGCATGTGCAACTACTTCCAGACTGTCATTCAGGCCACCAAGGGCCGTCTGATGGCGCTGGCAACCAAGGGGCGCTTTGCCGAATTCGGTCTGCGCGCCGCCATGGAAGTCAATCACATGGTGATGTTGCTGGCCCTTTTCGTCGGTGCCGGCGGCAACAAGATTCTTACTTCGAACGATTCGGCTGAGCTGATGTATCCGGAGATGTTCCAGTCCATCGGCACCTTCGGTCACGAAGGCATGAGCAGCAATCAGGAGTTGGGGCGTAACCTGAGCGACTGTGAGCTGGAGATGATGATCGCGGCCCTCAAGGCTGTGCCTAACGCTCGCGTGCTTACCGACCTTATCGACGCCGAAACCGTTGGCCTCGATAACTTCATCGCCGCACTAAAGGCGGTGCCTGAAGCCACCGACGCCGGCCCTCGTGTCGACTCCGGCGACATCGCCAAACAGTGCGCCATGTACCATCAGCGCATTCTGGCGGAAGGTCTCAAGCCGAGGCTGACCGTTTACGAAGACGAAGTCAATCCGGATAAGTGCGT
>JADYXQ010000018.1 GCA_021772135.1 Candidatus Obscuribacter sp. | reverse complement strand
TGAGAGACGTCACCGGCCGCGAAGAAAAATTTGTGGTGGCATATCCAAAAGATGCTCACGATCTGGCCACTCAACTGCTTGCCATTAAGGAGAAAGGCAATTTATACGCAATAGTGGAAATGGATATCAGTCATCTTGGCGCCGGTGGTTTAGATCCTAATCGCGGTCATGTACGCATTGCTAAAGATATTCGTGCGACAGACACCGCCGAGGATTTTGGCAGCGGATTGCCCAGAGAACGCTTTGGTGAAAACGGTTTGCCCATTAAAAAAGCCACCGACGGCACGTATGAACTTGATACCACTCGAATGGAAATAGTTTTTGGTAACTCCTGGAATAAAAGTGCAAGCCATGACGTAATGTCGGTCAAGAAAGCTTACGACACCACTCTCTTTGCCGTCGGCGAAGAACACATAAAGCGCCTGGAAGACAGACTGAAAGCGAATTCAGGAGAGCCTTACGATCTTCATGAGCGCGTCGAGCTTCTCAGTTGGCAGGTCGGGCTGCTCAACGCCGCCATTGTCAACAGGATCAACAAAAAGATAAATTCGACCGCTGAAGCGGCACTTGAGCGTCTGGGAGCTGTGGACGGCACCGTTGAACCGGCTCGCTTACTTAAAGAGCTCAGTCAATGCGAAGAACAATTAAGAGAGAAGTATTCGTCACGGGCAGAGAAATTGGTGACCATTGATTCTGGCATAGTTAACTCTGAGAAAGTCAATCTTGACCATATCCGCCTCCAGGCCGGTATCGACGCCGCCTATCATGTCAACGATTTAATTGAAGGTCGGCGTGGTGTGAACGAGAGCGGTAGCAATTTGACTTTGAAAGAGCGCAAATATCTAGCTGACTTGGGCGAATTAAAACGCGCCGTTATCAAAGTAGAAGAATTGCGCAATGAGATGAGCAGCGCATCACTAAAAATGCCACAGGCAGCGGAAGCCCTGCCAGGAATTGTAGATAATAGTGTCAGCCGCGCCGTGGCAGCATTTCAAGAACACTCGCCAGAAAGCAATGGCCGTGTCTTAAGCCCTCAAATGGAGCGCTTGCTTGCTCAAAAATACGAAAATAAACGCCGCTCTTTAGCTGACGCCGCCGGTATCGACATGGTCACAGGCTATAGCAATTACAACGGTTTGATGTCACATCTTGAGCAAAAATTAGCAGCTGGTGAAGGTGGATATTTACTCTCCATCGACGTGCGCCGCTTCAAGCTAGCCAATGATTGCATGGGGCGCGATGGGGCAGATGATGCTTTGCGCTACCTGACCACACACGCAGCAAGAGTAGTCGGTTTGAAGGAAGGTGAATTACTGGCCCGTTCAGGCGGCGACGAAATTGTTGTACACCTGAGCGCCAATCGCACACCTGAAGAAATCAAAGCACTGGTGACTAAACTTGACGAAGTCACACTCGCCTGCCGGGGATATAATGAGCCGGACGCCCAGGGTCGCACGTATGGCATGAAACTGGTAGAGCCGACGCACCCTGATTTCACCAACGGCAATCAACCGGAGCTGCTCATCAAACTTGCCATCGGTGCCGTCAGGTGTAACCCGGGCGATACCGCTCACCATGCCATGGATCGCGCCGACGCACTGATGAACGAGCGCAAAAGCAAACAAGAGAAAAAAGAATCTCCTGAAAATATCCCTCAAGCATTTGTTGAAAATTATGATGTCGAAATCAGAAACCCGCAGCGTCCTGAAAGCGGCCCTGCCCGCTCTGAGATAGAAAGGTTGTTCGCTCCGCAATTGCAAACACTGACGGAATTGCAAAAGTTTCACGATCTGGCTGAGCCGAAAAAACTCGCTCATCTGCACCACTTGCAAAATCAGATAGAAAAGCACGTGGTGTCAGGAGATCTGAAATCTGTGCTGGAGATGCGCACACTGCAGAATCACCTGGAAAAATACAAGCAGATTCCAAAAAGCGAACAAGAAAACTACAAACGCAATCTTGAAGCACAATATAAGCGCTACGAAAATCTCAGCCCCGAAAACAGAACCTTGTTTCTTGAGCGGCGTCAAGCACTGGACAAAATGTGGCTCAACCCACAAACCAAGAACCCCGCATTCGAAGTCTGTCAGCGCTATTTAAGACGCTCAGCTGAAATGGCGGAGCGGAATAATGGTAAAGCAGGCGGCAGAGAAAGTAGCAAAAAAGATCGCTTTTCGATCATCAAAGCCGATCTTGATAATATGAAAGGCATCAACGATCAAATCGGACATGATCAGGGAAATGTTTTACTCAAACATGCCGGTGATTATCTGCGCGCCCGTGTGCCGCATGATTGTTTCATCGGCTCACCGGGCGGCGGTGGTTTTGTCATCGTCGCCCCCAATGCTGAGCGCCGCGTGCAAGTGGAGACCATTCTCAAAGAGTATGGTAAAAAATCCAATGCGCTTTTTGTACCCGATATCAATCTCGGCAAAATCAAAGACCGCGAGGGCAAAGTGCTGGATCAATTGCAATTTGGCTTTAGCGTGGGCAGTGCTGAATACGATCCGGCACTGATGAAAAAAGCACCACCACTACCCGAGGTTGACGTAAATACCGCACATGGTGCCTCGGAGCTAATAAAACGTAGCGCTGAAATTCGCGCCAATCGAGACGAGGTTATCGCAGCTCTTTCAAAGCAAGCCGACAGCGCCTGCGATCAGGAAAAGGTAGCTAACGAACAAGCTAACGTGCGCATGAGACGAATTCCTAAATACGAGGAAGATAAAATCGAATGGGAAAAGAGAAAGTTGGAAAATCCATCACTCAATGAATTAGAACCGGAGCCGCTGGTTTTTAAAAGAGAAGCACCAGCCGGTGGTTTCGATCAGTGGAGCAGCCTGCTTGATCAAAAAACGAAGCGATACGTTTCGAAAGACGAGTTCAGGCGAGAAGGGCAAAACTTTAAAGAAGAGGCGCGAAAATTACAGCTGCGCACCGAGAATGCCCATGAGTATGCCGAGGAATACGTGCGGCCGCGCGACACCAACATGGGTGCACTGCTCTATTGGAGTGAAAACCTCAACAAAAACATTGAAAGAGAGCGGGCCAAATATTATCAAGGCAAACTATCGGCTGATGATATCGGCAAAGGTGGTGCCATTCCAGATCTACTTCCCAACAGTTATAGAAAATTTGTCAGAGAAGTAGA
>JADYXQ010000017.1 GCA_021772135.1 Candidatus Obscuribacter sp. | reverse complement strand
GAAGTGAAGTGAAGTGAACTGCTGAACTGAAAGTTGAGATCTGCCGGAAGCACAGCGATGTACTTAAGGGGCGATGGCCCGGAGAAAGAACAGGCCGACCACCACGCTCAGGCCGTGAGGCGCTGATAGAAGCAATCGGCCGAGGTGAGCCAGGCGCGCATCACCTGCTCAAAACAACCGATGAAGTCGCGACGCCTGTCGTCTGGCACCAGCCAGACCGGGAGTTCGTGATCGAGGCCTTGCACTTCGGTGAAGAGCACGACCGGCACTGCCACCACGAACGGTCGTCCATCCTTCTTCGGGTTGGCAGAGAACTGCCCGAATTGGTTGCGCATGGCCAGGGTCCAATCGATGTGCAGCGCCGTGCCGGCCTTGAGCAGCACCCGAGGCAAAACGCGACGGCGGCCGCGTTTTGGCGCAGGAGTGATCTCGAGAATGTCATTCTTGGCCACGAGGTAAGCGTCGATACCACGTCGGTCAGCGGCAGACCCTTTGCTGGTTTGCTCGAACTCGAATTGCGGGTTGGCCACCATCACTTCTTTCATCATGGAGTTGGCGGCGATCTCGGCCAGGCAACCAAGGCGAGGCCGGCCGGCCTGATCGAGCACGTCAAGCTCGCGATCGAGCAGATCGAGAAAGTCGCCGATGGCCAGCTCGGCTCTCTGGAGCTCAGCGGTGCTCAGCTTGGTCTGACGATCACGTGCCGTACTAATCAGGATGATGTCCATCATGTCCTCTCTGGAGTGCGTGCACGGTGAGGCAGTAGAGAATGTCTAGGAGACGAGTGTTGCGTTGCGCTGTTAACGCTCGGAATGCGACGCTTCGGCTACTGGAGCTCGATGATCAAATTGCCCACCTTCACCGTGCGGATGTTCCCCCCTTTACCGCTGCCGCTGACCTGGAGAGAGGTCAGCGTTGCGGGCAACGCCGGAATAACCCCTTGGTAGCTGTCGACCTAGAGGTAGAGCAGCGAGGCGGGCAACGCCGGAATGATCCCTCGGTAGTTGCCGAGCACAAGGTTCTTCAAGCCCGGGTTCTCCCAGAAGAACGCGGCCAACGCCTCTCTCGATTCGAACCTCATTGATCGCTCCTTGAAGTGTAATCGTCGCTGGTTAACGCGGCTGCTTTAGACCACCTCGGCCGCGACAGAACAGCTTCCCGCAAGCCTGGCGGCGACAACGCGGTGACGCCCGTCTCCGATGGAGTACCCCCCGCTCGCGCGCTCGTGCAGACTGACCGGCATCAATTCCTCCCCCCGTTCAATGCGCTGCCTCATCTCGTTGATCTGATGAAAATCGCGAGCGAGAAGCTTCGCAACCTCCGAGTCAGAGATGTGAATGTCTTCCAGGGCGACCCAGCTCGTAGCTGCGCCGAATCGATCTTCGCGGTGAGACTTGTAGGACTTTCCCATGGTGCCCTCCTCCGGATCCGTGTTGTAAACCAGAACGCCTACGTCAGGTCGGATAATCGTCGGAGGCTGGATACGAGGACAGACTGCTCCAACTGCCCTTTTTCCCTCGGACGATCAGCCCTCTGAAAATGGCATTATCAATTCGCACTGCCTGCCTCCCAGTAAGTGCCAGTCCCTCCGGAAGAGTGACAATGAATTCCGCGTTCTTTTCACGCGAAAAGAACGGCATATCACAGGCAGCCTGCTCAAGAATTTTCAGGTCGTTTTCAGACAACGGAAGTTGAAATTGACCCGTGACCGCGAGGTGCACTTTTTCGCCCACGCACCACTTCACAGCGATGGCATACATCTTTGTCTCCGTTCAGCCTCAAGTCCCAGCAAGTAATGGACGACGTCCGACAGTGACGATAAGAGCGAGGCGGAAGACGATTTCCACCACGTGAGGTGCGCTTCGGTGACGGCCACGCCAACCAGGCGATTGAAAATTCGTCCTGGCTTTCTCGACATGCACAGATCAGCCAATCTTTGAACCTGCAACTTTTCAATGTCACCCGCGGATCGGCTGAGCCGGATCGTAGGTGATGCCGTGCTCGGCGAGGTTGGCAAGATGAGCCTTGCACGGCTGCCCAAGAGCGTATTGACGGCTGGCAGTGGCAACGACATGGCAGTCGTCTTTCTCACTGAAAAACGACGGCCCAGCGATCGGAGAGGTTCTGACCGATTCTCCATCAGGAAAGTTCGGGTGACCGTAGGCGCTGCCGAACAGCAAGCGAACCTCTTCTTCCGGCGGAGCGTCGATGCTGTCGGCGACCACAATCAGGATCCAGTCTTCGAGGCGTACCATCGCATTTCCTCTCTCAGGTCGGTCATGAGGTGATGAATATTGCCGATTTCTTACCGTAGCCCACAACGCGCTGCGTTTGTTGCACCGTCCGTGGTGCATCGCTAAGTTTTACATCATCAAAGCTTGACGATTTGGAAAGACTTCTTGATCACGTCGGCCGGCAAGAACACAAACTCCATGCCGTAGGCCAACTGCATGCTGCCGTCTTTATAGCTGATCTCAATCAAATAGGGTTGGCCTTTGAAAAATTGAGCGGGCGTACCGTTGCAATTGACGAAGGTCTCTTGAGCGATAGCGTAAGTGCGAAGCCGCGGCGAGGCTTTTAGCGCTTCAACTTCCTGCTTGATCAGGGCGCAGTTATCTTCAGCCAGAACAACACGGTACAAACCGTCGGCCAGAGCCATCAATGCCTCAGCGCTGCGCTGAGCCTGTTGAACCCTTGGGCACAGCTTGGTGGCATAGAGGGCGTTGCTCTTGACCCGCTCGATGTCGTAGCTGGCAACGGCAGTTTCGATGGCAACAATTCCATCTGCCAGCTGAAAAGCCAGCATTTCGCTGGCGTCACTGAGCCTCTTCTTCCGAGTCTGGAACTCGGCAAGGCATGAGGCCGCCTTCGCCAGGTAGACGAGCACGTTGTGAATTGCAGTAACCGTGAGCCAGCTTGCCCTCACTTCATCGCCGTAAGCCACGTAGGCCTGCCGCGAAAGCGCGGTCAGTGCGGCAGTCTTCTGGGCGAAATCAGTCTTCAAAATCGTCATCGTGCAAATTCCCTTAAAGAGGTTCAGGATGTTGACCGAGCCAGGCATCGCGCAAACTATTAATGAGGCAAACGCAGTTGCTAGCCTTGCTCGGCTGCGTTTGCCCCAGAGCCAATTTTCAGATCGCCTCGCTCAAGTAGCCCAGGGCGCGGTTGACGGCAGCGACTTCGCGGCGGAACAATCGCGCGGAGCGGCGAGCCTTCCGGGCATGGCGCTCCTCGAAGCGGTCGACCACGCTGGCCAGGGCGCTGTAGTACTCAGCGGCATTTTCCCGGTAGCGCGGGCCGTTGTTGAAGGCATCGACATCGAAAACGCCAAGGGCGAGCGCCCTGGTGAAGAGCTCGGCGCTCATGCCCTGCGAGAGCTCGTGCTCGAGCACGAAGAGGTCGACGCCCAGGCGGCGGAGCTCGCTGGTGGTCGGCAGCTGCGCCGAGCACGCGAAGGGATGGTTGGGGTAACGCCGCTCATCCAGCCGGCGAGTGACGGCCCAGGTGTCCCAGGAGTTGCCGAAACCCTTGACGCTGGTGGCGTGGCCATAGCTGTTCGCGTTCATCTGAAGCTCCTTGGAAAGAAGGGAAATCTGGATTCTCTGCTCTAGAAGAAACTCTGACTAAAGGTTGATCTCGTCCATCATCAGTCGATGGGTGGTGAACTCCTGGTCGAAGCGCGGCTCCGGGCACTGATAGATTTCATCCTCATAGTCATTTGCCCGCGGCAAAAAGTCTAGCTGGTTGCGAGCGAGCTTGACGGCCAGCTCTCCAGCGTTGACAGCGCGACCGAGGAGGAAAGAAAGCGCAACGTTGTCATCGAAAGACATCTCTGACTTCAATCAATTGTTAGTGGTGGCAATTCATGAAAAGAGACGCTTGGCCGCTCGCCGACGCACAACGCGCGCCGCAGCAAGATGATCTCTGTAGATTGGCAGTTGCTTGAACAGCGGTTGGATGTACTGACTATAGGTACACCTGAAGTTGGGTTGCTTCTCATCGCGGAGGATCTCGCCGCAGACTGACATTAGTCCTGCGGAGCTCCGTTTGTGTTTCAGTCTACTGGCAAGAAGGTTGTTGAAGTAGAGGTGCACGAGATCCTCCTTTCAGGGAAAGTGGATTAAAACACCACCAGTGGTGGCTCGTCGTGAACTAGATTGAATGTGACCTATGTTAGTCGTGATCCACGACTTCTGCCAGCTGAGCCAGGGTCGAAAACTAGCGATGTTGATACGGGGGTATTACTAGCGAGAGATAGCGGAGGCAGGCGGAAATTGGTGGACGTTCTACATCTACGTTCACTTTTTAAACCGATTTGAAACCCGCTCTGCTGGCGCAGGCAGGGGATGATGCAGTAGAGTCGGTAACTGGTGTTTTGTAAGAGTTGTGAGGATTTCCGGAGAAGAATTTTTGTTTATGTTTAACTCTAACCTAGATGTCAGGGCAGACCAAACACAACAATTATTCGCGACGCCGTCGGCATATAAGAATGAAGGCAATTTGGCTCAAAAGTGTCTGGGTTCTGACAATTGGGCATCACCAATAAGAAAGTTATGGACTAACGCCGAGCATCTTTAACCATATTTGTCTTAGTGAACTTCACAGCGCCAATATGGCAGTATCAATAGTGCTTGTTTCCGCTGCTAGCGCTTCATTGGCCTGGATCCGCTAAAGGGGCTGGCACCCTCAAGCGCGGCGATATTATCCAGCTCTAGCTGCAACTGATTCCACGGGCGATTCGCTGGATTTTTTGGCTTAAAATCGCCGTAGACTTCAAGGATCAAAAGTCCACTGCCATCTTCTTGAGAAATGGTTCGCGACGTCTTTATAGACGAATAGTCAATATCTCGTTTGCGTTTCAGCCTCTGCCCATAGAGGTCACTTGCTGTGAGATTTTGCAATGGTGCTCGAAATTCAAACAAGATGATCCGCAGGTCAGTGATAGCGCATATTCGTCTGTCCGAAACCCTGTAGAGGTTTAGACAGTAGAGAAGAAAAATTATTGCAGCGAACACAAACATAGCAGCTGCTCCGGGTAACCGTTCAGGCAGAGGCAATCCGTGTCCGCCCTCTGTTGGGTGAAAAAGAACCACCAAGAAAATAAAAACGAAAAGTACCGCTATACCTTGAGCGGTTTCTTTAATGCGAACTGAACTTGTTCGTTTCCGCCAGCTAACTGCGATCAGTTTTTCGTCATGCGCCAACTGATTTTTAACGAAAGCTTCTACATCACCTTGGAAAAGCAATTAAAACACCTGTCTTGATGGATCATTGTATTGATTGCGCCACCGCAAATTTGATCTCAGCAATATTCCCGCGCCCCACAATCACAGTAGTTGCATAGTCGATAAATAAGCCATGTTCAACAATTCCAGGAATTGTTTCAAGCTGAGCCGCTAAGCTAGCCGGTTTATCTATTAAACCAAAGTCACAGTCGAGTATGTAATTATCTTCGTCAGTGATGAATGGCTTACCCTTCGCGAGCATTCTCAATTTTGCTTGACCACCGAGGTCAGCTAATTTGCGTTGCACCAGGGGCGAGGCAAACTGAATAACTTCCACCGGTACATGAAACTTTCCCAGCTTATCCACGAGTTTGTGCGAATCAACGATTACTATAAATTTGCGCGCCGAAGACGCCACAATTTTCTCGCGCAGCAGGGCACCACCACCACCTTTGATCAAATCGAAATTGCCGTTGACTTCATCGGCACCATCGATAACTAAATCACAAACTGTAGTATGGCCAAAATCTGTAAGCTGAATACCCAGTTCCACAGCCAATTTGGCTGTGGCCGCAGATGTCGGAATGGCTTTAATACGCAAGCCTTGTTTCACACGCAGAGCAAGAGCTTGGAGAAGAAAAGCCACTGTTGTTCCTGTCCCGAGTCCAACAATCATGTCATTCTCAACGAACTCGGCGGCCTTCTCGCCAGCCAATCTTTTCTCGGCTTCAACAATTGTAGTTGGCATAATTAATCCTAGTTATAATCAATAGCTATTCACTATGGGGCGCTCTCCAAGGGGTGGCCCAAGACTCAGACCAGTGAAATGATTAGACATTAGTTGTTCCTTCCCAATCAGAGGCTTCATTTTGCCACTAAATTATGCCTTAAAACCAGCCTAAATTAAAAGCAAGCGACATATGTAGCCTTTCGAGCAAAGACTACTCTTTACAGACTTTCGAGCGACGATAGCGTTCACAATAATCTTACGTGGCTGACTCACTCGTACATTGTGCTATTGCACAGAAGGGGCCGCGAAGTTAAACTGCTGATCTTTCCGGTGGGTGACTATGCTAGTCAAGCTCTTCTTGGTTTTCGATCTTTTGGCATTATCCTGCCTCTGCGCCATTGCTATGTCTTTGTCCACTCCTCTGTTGGCACGCTCTAGTGAGGGCCATAGAGAGATTGCTCAAGCGACTGAATCTACCAGCACAGCCGACCAAGAGCGAGCACCGAGAGCTTTAGTTGTGTTGGTTTACGATCAGCACTGCAAGGCCTGGTGTACAAAGGTCAGACCAATAATGCAAGAACTTGCCTCTGAGCTTGGTGAAGATGTAAATGTTGTTGAAATTGATTCTTCAGCCACGGTTGGTAAGAGTGCCATAAAAACGGCAGAAGATCTCGGTATCATTCGCTATTACAAAGACGTAGATATGGTGCCGGTGGTAATGATTTTTGATAGTAAAAAGAAACTGGTTCATGAGCTTGGTGGTCCTAAAACCAAAGAGACGTACAAAGCTGCAATTTTAAATACTCTGAAAAATGCCAAAAACAAGTAGCTACGCATATGAATAGCGACGATGATAAGACTTTGATAAGCGCCGCATCTGCAGAAGAAGTCGATATTGTTGTTTCTAATGATGCTAAACCTAACAAAGTAATTAATATTGTCGATTTGGTTGGGGCTCGCTCTGGTCTGTATGCAAGCCGGTCCATGAACCGCACGGAGAAATTTGATCGGGGCGATAGCGCTGCTGTTTCATTGCGCTCAGTTCGCTTGATTTCATCTCTGGCCGATTTAAGCTTGATTGCTGCTGGTCTTGTGTCATTGTGCGTAATTGCTGGCTGGGTGTTCTCGATTGATCTACTGAAGCGTCTTTTTTTTGAGCAGTTGACCGGCTTTCCTACAGCTTTTTGGTTGTGCCTACTGACAGTCTCGACATTACCGGTGGTGATTCAGATCAATATCAGTAACAAAGTTGTGCAGGTTTTTAGTAGAGCCGGGCTAATGGTTTGCGCTGCTGCTGGGGCGGCTTTATGGCTTGAGCACTTGCTGGGACAAGACTGGAACTTAGCCCTACCGCTTTATCAACCAGCTGACGCTGGTTTTTTGACTTTGCCAGGCCTTTTGTCTGTTGATACATCATTTTGTCTTATGATTGTTGCACTAACGGTGCTTTCTCTTGAATTTTTCGGAGCCATTCGCCCACTCGTTTATCAAACTCTCAGCTTGGCTTTGGGTCTGCCCAGTCTAATTTTGGTGCTGGCTTTTATCTTCGGAGCTGGGGGCGCTGTAGATGGCTTCTGTGCCATGCAAGGCTGTGTTGTCTTTAAGTATTTGACCTACCTGATTTTTTGTTTGTTGGAAGTTTCCATCTTCTTATCTCGACCCACTCTTGGTATTACCAGATTGCTTGCCATCGATACAGTTGGTGGCAAATTTTTTCGCCTATCGATTTTGGCGTTTATTGGTATGGTGCCAATTAGTTGGGGGCTGCAGCAGGCCGTTTTTCATGAAGTAGTAAACTTGCCCAGTGCACTACTGCTGGCATTTATCGCCCTGGCTGCAGAAGTCAGCGCCATTTTTGCATACAGCGCTCGAAAAATAGACAAGATTGGCTATGAGAAACAAGAGACCGAAGATAGCCTGGCTGAGCTTAGCGCCACTCAAGATGAAGGGCTAAGATACAAGATGGTTTGCCTTTCTTGTGCCAAAGAATTTCCCGAGGGTTGGGTTTCTTGTCCTCACGATGGTGCTGATCTCTCACGTATCGTTGATCGTTTTGCCCCAGGTTCTATCTTTGCTGGCAAGTACGAAGTTGGTGATCGCTTGGGCTCTGGCGGAATGAGCACAGTTTATTTAGCTAGGCACCAGTTTTTGAATAAGAATGTGGCAGTAAAAGTATTGCACTCTAATCTTGCTTCTGATGCTAAATCAGTGCAGCGTTTTCAAATGGAAGCAAAGGCAGCTTTTGATTTGTCTCATCCTAACTTGCTCACAATCTACGACTTCGGCATCTCGCAAGATGGCCAGGCTTACATTGTTATGGACTACATCGAAGGTGAGAGTCTGGCAGATTTGGTGCATCGCCAAGGGCGAATTGATCTAACTCAGGCCCTGCCTCTTTTTTATGATATTAGCTTGGGTTTGGCCCACGCCCACGAAAAAAATGTTTTGCATCGCGACATAAAACCAAGCAATGTCATGCTACTCAGGGGAGATAATCGCATCATTGCTAAAATCGTCGATTTCGGCTTGGCCAAGAGTTACGACGAGTCGGCTCTGAAACTAACCCAAACTGGTGAAATATTCGGCAGTCCGCTCTACATGAGCCCCGAGCAGTGTCAGGGAGCCCCCTTAGACAATCGCTCTGATATTTATTCGCTCGGTTGTTTGTTCTATGAGTCTCTCTCTGGCATTCCGCCGATTAAGGGCGATAGTGCCTACGATACTTTTAAACGCAAATTCTCTGATACGCCTCTGCCTTTTGACCCGGCTCTGAACATACCAGGTTGGCTCTCAGCCCTTATTGGCAGTATGCTTAGTGTGCGCAGAGATGAGCGGCCCGCTAGTGCTCAGGCTGTGGCAAAGTCTTTTGGTGCTTTTGTTCGCTAATAAGCTGAGCTATAATTATCGTCTCGCCAACCTCACAGCGAAAATCAAACGATCAATTTTGAAGAACGTTTTTATCAAGCCTATTTTTAAACTGATAGTGCTGACACTCTTTGTCTGCCTAGGCGAACGTGCCGCTTGGGGCCAGGGCTGAGCGGCTGCACGTGGTGTGGTCCCAGGTCTGGGAGCAGGGTCAGGCAAGTTTCAATTATCAGTGGGCTGGCGCGCTGCGCGGGCCGACCGTTCATACAATGGCACCGACTACAATTCAACTTTCACAAACAACTGGAAGCCCTACATCCGTCAAAGCGTGTTAGATGTATCAGCGCGCTACTACATAAGCAGAAGAGTAGCAATAGTTGGCACGTTGCCGGTTTCGATGAACAATTTCAGCATGATCTACCCACCTAAAGGCCCCGGTATAGGACAGCGTGCTGGTTGGGACATCAATGGCGTGGGCGATCTTGGCTTGGTCACCCAGGTATCGTTAGTCGATCCCAAAGACCATCCATTTGAAAATTGCTTAATCGGTCTAGGCATGAAAATACCCACCGGCAATTGGGATGAGCGAAGGGTTATTCCCAACCTCAATGGTCAAAACTTTGCCAGTCGGGCGGTTTATCCAGCCGCAGTGATGCCCGGCGACGGTGGCACCGGAATTATCGCCACAGTTGATGCCTACAAGACTTTTAGAGTGAATAGATTCTTGCGGGGCAAAACCCTTTTTGTCGGCGGTTCATATCTATCAAACCCACGCAACACAAACGGCACCTCGTCAATCATTGGCAGTGCAGGTGTTCCCCTTACTCCAAACTTTTTAGACGAGTTAACCAACTCAGTTTCTGATGCCTATAGTGTGCAAACAGGCCTCTCGATGAAAGTGCCCGGCACATGGAACAAGCCGAAGTTTAAGGGCCTAAGAATGCGGCTTGTCGGCCGCTGGGAAGGAGTAAGAGCCCACGATCTAATTGGACCAGCCGGGGGCTACCGGCAGCCAGGCTGGGCGATGTCTGTAGGGCCAGGACTGACTTATGCCAATGGCAAAGATGTCTTGATGATTGACGTGCCTATTGTCTTCTCACGCTACATAAATGCCAGCCGATCGGCTGTGCCGGGGCCAACCGACGGTGCCACACCGGCACCATTCAACTCCGAGCGCAATCTGGGGCTAGTGGCACCGGTCAGTATCACGATGCGCTACGTCCGAAGCTTTTAATCTCTTTACACCACATACGGTGGCATACAACAAATTGGGTGACGCTAAGACAATAATCTATCACTTCGGCAAGCGAAAACATTTTCTCTACTGTCACGAAACTTTCACGACCACTCGCATATGGTGAGATTGCTCAATTTTACTAGTTAGTTACATGCTACGGCCTGTGGCTTTCGGTAGCGTAGCGAATAAATGGCTGTGGATTTCATTGCCTTATTATAGCCGCGGTTTTTCCAACTATCGAATTCGGGTATGTAAACAGAAACAGATACCTAAGACAGGATTAGCTCTTGAGTAAGCCGAAGTGCATATACATAGTTATTCTCCTTCTGTCGACAGTGTTGCTGTCAGTAAATCTTCAGGCGTTTGCTGGCGATTCTCTTGCTATTACTTTATGTGGTGCCACGAAGCCGAGAACAATCAATCTGAAAGAAAAGAAGTGTTTTGTTGTGATTAAAAATGAGTCTAACTCTGCAATTAATATCTGGGGCGAAGATTGCTCTTGGGGATGGTCAAATATTTCTTTTGAAATGAAGGCTGGGTCTAAAGTG
>JADYXQ010000130.1 GCA_021772135.1 Candidatus Obscuribacter sp. | reverse complement strand
GAAGTCCTAACGACTTCTGGTAAACAATACTCTAGATCTGCGGCAGGTAACTCGAGCACCGGCGGCAGTGCAGCTGCAGATGGATAAGCTGATGGCTAAATTTTCAGCTATTTTATGATTAACAGTGAGGCCCTTAACGACTCCTGACACAGTTTAGACATGTTGCCATAGTTTAATTAGTTAAAAGAAAACCAACCAATCTTATTAGCAGGATAAATTATGAGTAGATTTTATGCGGCTCTTCCGTCTAGTAAAAAAATGAAAAATCTTTGTCACCCAAATAATGATTTGCACACGTCCTTGCAGGCTTTCTGCCTCTTTACAGTCGTAGGCATTGTCTCATTTATTTTGTTCAGCATATCAGATGTAGTGGCTGAAGCAGTTTCATTTATAGGCACTGGATTTTTTAATGACACTTTGGGAACCGAGGACTGGATGCGGTCAACTATTTTCGCTGCTTTCGTCAGCACTTCAACATTATTGAGTCTGACCATTTTTGGCAAGGTTTATCTACGCTCAAAATTCGGACCCCCAGCATATAGTCATTCGTTCGTGGTCGACCTCCCTCAAAAATTTGCCGTACCATTGTGCCAAAATTACATGACAGAATTAGTCGCGGATAACGCTTGGCTGCTCGATACCGACGGCAAACGGATAATTGGACTCATGAACGAGACGTGTCGCTCGTCAACATATGTAGAGCTAACTACAATGGCGATCGAGCAAGAACGAACAGTAATTGTCGTCAGAGCTGCCACTGTCCCTACTGGCAGAGCCGCACTTCTAAGCGGCTTCTTTTGTGATTTTGGTAAATGCAGAGAAGCCGCCTGCAGCATGATGGAAATATTTAGTTCGTATATAAGTCACTGCAGGTTGCAGGATACTAACTCCATGTTTGTTAGAAAAACTGATGAGGTGTCTATCGGCTGGTGTCCGCCGCCAATGTCCATAAAGACTAATCAATTCCAGGAAGAAATTTCCTGCAAGATGTGAAAAGCTCAGTCCTTACTAGAGAGGTCAAAAAAAATTTCAAATGAGGACAAGAAAGATCTCCGATGTGTTGGCAGAAATACTTGTTGCTCAAGGAAAACTCTATCAAGCAGAAATACACATGCTTGTAGAGGCCTCAGCTAAGTCTGGAATACCTCTTGGTCGCATCCTGGTGACTACTCAAAGGCTCAGCGAGTTAGAACTTGAATCAGCTTTAACTGCTGCGAAAACTGTGCTCAATAGTCAGATTTCAATAATTAGAGCGTCAGTTATCCTTGCTTATTGCTTCAAGACTCAACTCCCTTTCCAGCTACTTTGGCAAAGGGAAGATTTAAAGATAACCAATAGCGTAGTTTTGCTCCTGATCGCTTCTGGACTTCTTGACCCCAGTGGAGTGCTGAAATTAGCCAATATAAGTACTCCTCATCAAATGATTGGAGGCAAAGATCTTTTCAACGCTGGCTTAATCACACTGGGAGAGTGGCAGGAAGCGCTCGAATTAGTCTTGCAAATCAAGCGAAGAGAACTGTCAGTGCGCCAGGCTCTGTTCGAGTGCAATGAGCAAAGCATTACTGGCGGCAGACAAGTGGTGACCAACCTGAACACCGAAAGACAACGCCTCGGCTATCTGCTTTTGCAGGCTGGTCTGGTCGATCTAAATCAACTTCTAAGTGCATTGGAATGCGGATTAGACAACGATGAACTTCTCGGCAAAGTACTGGTGCATAGAAATACAATTTCAGCATCGGAACTGACAATAGTGCTGAGAATACAAACTGCTATTCAATCGAAAACAATTTCGCATGCCCAAATCAGTGATTGGCTTACAAATTTGAATCTGGCTAATCTGCACTATGCAGTCACTCAAGTCGCTTGAGCATTTAGTACTTCTCTTAAAACTTACTTTTCTTTGCAAGCAAGGCTCAGAGGCGCTTTAGCGCCTTCCGCTACTTGTCAAACAAGTCGGTACGAGGCAAATCTTTAAATCATGCGTATTAATTTATTGCCGTAAATACAGACTGATCAGAGTCGCAATTTCAGTCGTTCTAAGAAGGCGCAATCTGTTCAGCTGGGCATCATATATAGTGCCGCGTTTAACAACACATTCGATAGACTTTCTCTGAGCTTTTATGTAACTACTGAAATCTTGGTAAGAAATTGCATTTATTTTATCGAATCTCGCTCTGCATCTTAAATTAAATGTGCTCACAGCGCTCGCTCCTATTCTTGAAATATGGCTACGCTGATGCGCTTCGGTTCTCAGCATGACACTGCCGTATGTCAAAAAAGTGGCTAAAAATCTCTGTATGGTTGTGCTCTGCTTTCCAACACAACTTTGACATTCTGAAAATCAATAATTCTGATAGCACGCAGTCGACGTTGCTTGCCTGCCAGATTCAGCCACCCACTGTACCAAGTGGAACTCGGAGGACATGTTGTGAGCTTTGAATCAAGAAAGACGTTTTGTTTCGAGAGGCACCCTTCCGTGGAGTCCGAATGCACGGCGAGCAAATTTCGCGACGATCTCTTTGAGTTCACACCATCAAAGCTCTTTTACACCATTACGATGAACTGCCGTTGCATTTTGATGACACGCTCTGGAAAAAGGATGAAGGAATTTCTAGAAATGATTTGGCCACTTTGGCAGGTCCTGCACAGGATCAGCCTGCCAAACTGATAAACGATACAAAGGAATGGTTTGACAAGCAAAGCAGCAAGTCGGATAACGATATATATGGTGCTTATTATAAGGTGCTTTTGGCAGATTAATCTCACGTAATCACGCCTGGCGCATGCGATAACCTACTTTTGGGATGTTTTCAATGATATCACCATTGGTATCACCAATTTTTTGGCGTATACGCTTTATTGATGAACGCAGCGCGTTAAATGAGACCTCGTTATCTACATGCCAAACTCGATCAAGTAAGGCGTCGTTACTGAAAGTTTGTGTCGGATGTCGCATCAGCAATTCCAATAATTCAAAATCACGCGGTTGCATGTACACTTCAATTCCATTTCGAGACACTTTGCGGGTAATTGTGTCAAGTTCAATACAACCATGGCGAAGTGTGTTTGAGAGAGCCGTCTCTATTGGCCTTCTCATCAGCGCTCTAACGCGTGCCAATAGCTCCCGATTATCAAAAGGCTTAGTCAAATAATCATCGGCGCCAGAATCTAATCCGGTCGTTCTATCGATTATTTCTACCTTTCCTGTCAGCATCAGTACGGGTGTTTTTCCTCCACCTCTGCGATACGTACTGCAAACAGTTTTCCCATCCACGTCTGCTAGATTGATGTCAAGAATAATCAGATCAAATTGGGCGTTGGCAAGCCTATCGAGAGCCTCCTGGCCGAATTCAACAGCCTCAACGGTATGCCGCTCGGCTCTTAGAAGTAGAGCCACGGAGTACTGAAGCTCTGCATCGTCTTCAACGTAGAGAATTTTTGCCATTGACGATTATTCCGACACGAAAAACTACCGCTTGATTATATAGCTCACTGGTGCAAAAAACTGTCTATGATATGAGCAAAGACAACATGAAGTTCCAATTTGCTGCGTAGAGCATAATGCAATTAAGGTGTTCGCTAACTTTTAAGGTAATCGCTCTAGTGACCTTGCCACTTATTTTTGAGTTGGCTGGTGTGTACATGCTGGCAAAATTTGCTAACGACGCAGAAAAAGAAGCGGAGCAGGCCGAACATTACCGTGTCGTGAGCGATGAAATTAGCGCCATTGTTTCTACCGCTTTTAAGGTTAGTCACAGCGCATCCGATTGGCGCACACCGGATGATACAGGGCCGAATGGTGTATCAAATTCTGGCGTATCTGCGATGATTCAACATGTCGATAAGTTGGTCGAATTAACTAAAGGCGATCAGCAATGTCATGGAGCGGCGTTGCGCCTCAGAGACTTGTTTTCTCGTGTGCAAAGTTCTTGGAATCGAGCGTCTAGAGCTCTTGTCGCCGGCAATCGCGTCGAATACGTGAGTCTATGCCGGGGCCTTCGAGCCATGAAGTTCGAAATTTACCGAGTTCTTTCAGACGAATTAATCGATCTCGGCCGGCAAACTGCAAACATACGTGCAAAAGCGCACGAGCGAGTCGTTTTAGGACGGCAAAAATTAAGACAGGCTCTATTTGGTATGGCCGCTGGAAATATTGTTCTTTTTTCAATGCTCGCCTTCGTACTAACCCGCCGCATTACGGTTCGTCTCTCGTTATTAGCCAATAATGCTACGCGCATTGCGCATGGGCAGCCACTTCATGATCCTGATACAGGAGCTGATGAAATTGGAGAAGTTGACACGAGCTTCCATATCATGGCAAACGAATTGAAAAAGGCGGAGCATGCGCGTCAAAACTTTATAGCCATGGTGACACATGACTTACGCACCCCTCTGACAGCCATGAAAAACATTGGCAAAATGCTGCAAGACGGAGCCGCAGGAGCATTGCCCGACAGCGCTATTGCGATGCTGAAAAAATCTGATATCGCCGGCACTCGAATGATTAATCTAATCAACGATTTTCTCAACATTGAGAAAATTCGTCATGGGCAATTTGCCTTAAATCCATCACTGGTGCTAATTGAAGAGTTGTTTCAGCTCTGTGAGGAAATCACAGAGCCAATGGCTGACGAAAAGTCTGTGACACTTGTCTGGCAGAACGCCGAATGCGAAATTTTCGTTGATGCTGAACGTATCGTGCAAGTTCTCGTCAATTTGGTCTGTAATGCAATCAAATTTTCCAAACCGGAAGGAGAGGTGCTAATCGGCGCAAGATGCTGTAGGGACGATGGTGGAGAAGTGGAAATAAGTGTAAAAGACTTTGGCCGGGGCATTCCAGAAGAGATGCTCGACAAAGTTTTTGAACGATATCAGCAAGTTGAGGCGTCTGACCTGATTGTTAAAGGAGGCTCCGGATTAGGACTATCAATATGCAAGGCTATTGTTGAACTTCACGGAGGACGAATTTGGGCGACTTCAAAGTCTGGCGAAAGTACTACGGTAGCCTTTCGATTGCCGCGCTTGAAAGATCTGTAATTAGGAATTTTGCTGTAAACCGGCGTATTTTTATGCAATACGCTCGAGGAAGTGGTGCCATTATAATTCGTTCGCAGGCGCCAATATGATCGATTAGTAACGCACGCTCACGATCTACTTGTAAAAATGCAAATCCGTTCATTCCATGATCATCACAAGCATCATGTATCATGCCACCTACCTAAATTGCGCTTGCTGTGGCTACAATTTCAGAATATTGTTTAGAAGTAAGCGAGTTCTAACTATTCAACTGGTATCAGGCGTTTTAGGTAAATTTGAAGAGCAACCACCATAGCTATATTCTAAAGTTGACAGGTATCGCCTGCTTGCTTCTGTTTGTCGGGGCGCCCGTTAATTCTGCTCCAGCACAGCAAAAAGTACTAAAGCTTACACAAATTCATAACTTTATGGGCGGCTTTGAGATTTTCATAGCCGATGATGCCATACGTATGCAGAGCACTTCGCACTTGGGTTTCACGCTGGTTTCGAGAGCACCGGAATGGAAGATAACTGTTTTTCGCAAAGACGATAAAACTTTTTATTGCGAAAGCCTGCAAGAATTAGAAAATACTGGGCTTGTTTCCGACTTTTTATTTACTCGCAAAGAACGCATGGTCGATCCTGACCATTTCAGATTATCAACGATGAAAGTCGGCAATTTTAACATCGACAGGCTTACCTCCACTGAAAGTACGATTAAGGCTTTAAAACTTAGACCATATGGGCCGCCGCAAATTGAACGCATACTTTATTCGGTTTATAAATACCCCACTAATGGTGGCATACCTATTGCCTTTACAAGCGCTCACTTCAGTTCTGATTACATCTCCGGCATTCCCAACAAGGGCCGCACTGAAAAATTTCTCGATACCACAAAAATTGTCACGGTGATGGTGTCACCTTCCACATTTCTACCACCTGCTGGGTTAAAAAAAGCCAGGTCATTAAGAGAGGTTGTGGTAGGCAATAGCGGTCGAACCGAAACCGAAGACGCTCGGGTTTTCTGGGAAAGGTGAGAAACTTGGAGAACTTGTCCCATTTTCTACTAGGATTACAGAATAGAGACCCGGGGCGCTCTTAGCTTTCTGATCAGAGCTTGAGTGGTGGACGGGTAGTTTTATTTAAAAACCGCAAAGCCGCATTAACCTGATTATCTTCCGGGCAGCCATAATCAAGGTTCTCCACCGGCTGCACCACAACATCTGGTGTAATTCCATGCAGTTGATTGGCGGCGCAAGCCTTCACCATCTTGCCGTCTTTATCGATATGCCCTTCGCCTTTGCCATCACCCAGCCATTTTTTTGTCGGTGTGTAATAACGCGCCGCTGTCACTGAAAGACAGGTAGACAGCGGCATATCATAGTAAAGCTGGGCTACGCCCTTGCCATAAGTACGCACACCTAATATAGTGGCGCGTTTGTTGTCGTGCAGGGCAGCCGCAAGCATTTCAGCAGCACTGGCAGAACCATCATCAACCAGCACTACAATTGGTTTTGCCCCCCAGACATTTTTGGACCTCGGCGAATATTCTTCGCGGTGCGATTTACCGGGAATGTCATATTCGATTTTCAAACTGTCGGCAGTGAGCAGGTAGCGCATAGAAAGATAGTCTTTGCCCTCATCTTTGCTTATAACAGTGACCAACTCACCACTATCAAGCATCATCCCTGCTGCTGCCAGACAGGCATTGACGTTTCCTCCCGGGTTGCCGCGCATATCCAGAATTAAAGCATGGGCATCTTTTACTTTCTCGAACGCTGCTGCAATTAGAGCGGTGATATCGCTATTGATAAAACTGACAATGCGCACGTAAGCGATATCGGCCGTAAGCTTCTTTGTAATCACTGCCTGGGCCACAAACTGCACAGGAATAATTTTAAAAGTAAGAAGCTTGCCCTGACGCATAATCTTAAAAGTGATCACTTTACCCATGTGGGCGCGGGTGTATTCGCCGATTTTGCTGACATCAATTTTCATGCAATCAATGTCGTCCACCTGCATTATCTGGTCGCCTTTCTCAAGACCGGCTTTTTCAGCTGGTCCTCCTTGATAAATAGTGCGCACTAAAATCGGTTTTTTCCTGCCGTTCATAATCATGCCCACGCCAGAATAAAATCCAGAATGAGCGTCAGACTGTTTTTTTACTTCTCGTTGATCGAAAAGTTTGGTAAAAGGGTCATCCAGTGTCGCCAGCATTTCATTGGCAAACTTGATGGCGTCGTCATGATTCTTGATGCGCTCGTCATATTTGTGCTCATATGCCGGCCAATCTTTTAACGCCAACTGATTAAACAAATTGCTCTGAGTAGTGGCCCAAACGCGGTGATACAATTCTTGTGGAGTGCACCAGACTTTTTGGAAAAACCAGAATTGCCCCACGTAAAGGGCAGAGAGAAAAATTGCCAGGCTAATAAAGCGCCGGCGTCTTGCCAGAAAAGATCGCCTGGGCTTACGCCCTTCAGTTTCAGTAGTTCTCGCGCTGCCAGCCATGCAATGCTCAATTAGTTAACAGACTCAGATTAGCCGATTATGGGCTCAAATATTCATCTTCATCACTTTGGCGCTGGCCATCTCTTGCCATCCGGCTACTATTTCTTGCTTTAAAACCTGTTAAAACTAACTTTGCCGGCCGCTCAGGCGTCAGCAAAAACTCACGCCAGATAAGGAGAACAATGGACTCGGAGAAAAACGTCGAAGGCGGTATTCCTGTTTCCATTCAATTGGGATCAAAGAAATCTGCGCCCGCACCTGTGCTGTTCGAAGATCCAATATGCAAAATGCTGGTTGCTGCTGAAAGTGCTGCCGACAGCACTTTGTACAAAGACATTACTTATTACTTTTGCAATACCGGCTGCGCCGTAAAGTTTTCGCGAGCACCCCATTTGTATTTACCTGGCGAAAGCGACGCCAATTTAGAGCAGACAGCGTCGGCGATGGCAGAAGAGTCTACTGCTGCTGCCAAGGCAAAACAATACACCTGCCCGATGCACCCTGAAGTGATCAGCGACAAAATGGTGCCCTGCCCACTCTGCGGTATGGCTCTAGAGAGTCTTGATGCCGGCGAGGTCAGCGAAGACGACGAAGGTGAATTGCGTGATATGCAGCGTCGCTTGCGCCTCTCGCTCATCTTTACTGTGCCTCTATTTTTACTCACCGTGCCCGATATGGTGGGCATAGATGCGGGCAATGGCCTGCTTGGCACGGCCGCCATTCACTTAAACCTTTTGCAATTGGCTCTGGCCAGTCCTGTAGTTTTATGGCTCGCTCGGCCGTTCTTCGAACGAGCGCTCAGCTCAATTAAACACAAGAGCTTGAACATGTTCACCCTGATTGGCGGGGGTGTGGGCGTTTCATATTTATATAGCGCAGTTGCCACCTTGCTGCCGCAAATTATTCCTGCCAATTTTGGTATGCATCACGGTGCTGCCAATACCTATTTTGAACCGGCGGCGGTAATTACTACTTTGGCACTTTTTGGCCAGGTGCTGGAGCTCAAGGCACGTAAACAGACAGGAGCTGCCATTAGCGAACTGGTCAAAATCACGCCGCAAACTGCGCACTTTATCAAACTAGATGAAAAAGAAATTGACATACCGGCACACAAATTAGAAAGAGGCGATCGCTTAAGAGTGCGGCCGGGTGAAAGTATTCCCGCCGACGGAGTGGTTCTCAGTGGACAATCTGACGTGAATGAGTCGATGCTCACCGGTGAATCACAGCTGAATCTGAAACAAAGCGGCGATACTGTCATTGGTGGCACCATCAACCAGAACGGCAGCCTGGTAATGCGTGCTGCAAAAGTAGGAAAAGACACAGTGATCGCCAACATTATCAAACTAGTGGCACAGGCTCAGCGCAGCCGCGCGCCTGTACAGCAACAAGTAGATAAAATCGCCGCCTATTTCGTGCCGGCAGTGATGATCATTGCCGCGGCTACTTTCATTATCTGGGCAATGTATGGTCCACAGCCAAGCTTCGCTTACGCCCTCCTGAACGCCATCGCCGTACTTATAATCGCTTGCCCCTGTGCACTTGGCCTGGCAACACCGATGTCGATTATGGTGGCAATCGGGCGCGGCGCAAAATCTGGAATTTTAGTGCGCGACGCGCAATCGCTGGCGGCGCTTGCCCAAATTAAAATTTTAGTGATTGATAAAACCGGCACGCTGACTGAAGGAAGGCCTGTAGTATCAGCAGTCGAGACTTCACCTGAATTTACCGCCGACCAACTTTTGCAACTTTGCGCTTCGGCCGAAGCGGCCAGCGAACATCCGATTGCTCGCGCCGTGGTACAAGCGGCCGCTGCAAAAGCGCTAGCATTAAGCCCTGCCACTGATTTTACTGCCACGCCGGGAGCGGGAGTCAGAGCCACTATCGACGGCAAAATAATTGAGATTGGCCATTTCCGTGCGCCAGATCACACAGTTGCCAGTGAACAACAAAAGCACTGGCAAGACCGCATTGAATTTTTCAGCCGCCAGGGCATGACACCAGTAATGGTGCAAATTGACAATCTTCCAGTCGGCCTCATTGCTGTCAGCGACAAAATCAAAGCCAATGCAAAAGCGGCTCTGGCAGCCCTGCAAGGCCAGTCAGTGAAAGTGCACATGCTCACAGGAGACAATGCACAAACGGCCGCTCACGTAGCCAGAGAGCTTGGCATTAGCGACTATAGCGCCCAGGTTACACCAGCACAAAAACATGACTATATAGCCAAACTTCTGCAAGACGGGCAGCTGGTTGCCATGGCCGGTGACGGCATCAACGACGCTCCAGCACTATCGAAAGCCACTGTAGGCATAGCCATGGCCACAGGCACGAGCATTGCCATGGACGCCGCCGGAATCGTTTTGCTCAACGGCGATCTCTCCGGTATCGTCAGAGCGCGTCGGTTGAGCGAAGCCATGTCAACCAACATCAAGCAAAACTTATGGCTCGCTTTCGGCTACAACGCCCTGGCCATCCCCATTGCCGCCGGGGTGCTCTACCCGGCTTTTGGCTTACTTTTAAACCCCATGGTAGCGAGCCTGGCTATGGCACTGAGTTCGGTGTCGGTAATCACCAACGCTTTAAGATTGCGCCGGCTTAAGCTCTAGCCTAAACAACGGCGGTGGGCAAAAGCGCTTTCATCATTTGCAAGCCGGTCTCACCCAACTCTTTTAAACGCTCTTTGACTTTCTCGCTGGACAAGCCTTCGGCCGAGAAGCTGCTGCCTTCGGAATAGACAAATCGTGGTATCACCAGGCAACGGAAATCGAGCATCAATGAATTGGCGATGCCCATTACCGACATGTAGCTCGAATGCCCGCCGGCAGCGCAAACAAAGCCGACGATTTTCCCTTCCCAGGCTTTTCCTGTGAGTTCAATCAAATTTTTCAGGGCCGCCGAGCACGAATAATTGTAGACAGGAAATGCAACCAGAATACAGTCGGCTTCTTTTACTTTGGCCTGCACCTTGGCGACCAGCGGATGGGAGTAACAAGCTCCGGCATCACAAATGGGCAAATCATAATCTCGCAAATCAAGAAACTCTTTGTCGGCATTGTCAGGCAATTGCTGAAAAACTTCGCTGGCCATCATGCGGCTGCGGCTGGCCGGGTTTAGGCTGGCACTGATTACTAGAATTTTGTTCGACATCGGTTCTCCTGCACGTACAGCAGTGCATATTATAGTTTACATTCCCACCAGTGGTAATTTACATTTTTTGAAACGCTGATAAGGAATTTCGCCATTGAGCAAAACGCCGCCATAGTGAATGCTGGCAGCGCTCTTTGAGCCGACGCAAACAGCTTCTTTGGAGCGAATAATAATTGAGCCCCGTTGCGAAATCAAAAATTCGCCATAGTAACTGTCAGCAAGATCAATAGCCAAACGATCGCACACTTGTTTGTTGTGCACGACTTTGCCTATCAGTCGCGCTTCGCCGAATGGCTCCAGCACAGGGGCTACGGAAGGGGCTTTAAGGGAGGATTTGATCAATGCCAGCGGGCCGCGGTGGCCAAGCTTTTGTATAGCAGCCTCATATGCCTGTTTCGCCTTGATATCTTCCATACTTGTGAGCGTTTCTTTGCCTTTAAAAAAGCCACTGATCTTTTCTATAAAATTTAGCTGGCTGTCACAATAGCCCGACTGGTAGCCGGAAGTATTGATTTCATAAAATTCAAAGCGAAAAAAATTCGGCTGCTCAAAATAAGTGTAGAAGCGCACGATTTTTGCTTGTTCGCTGGGCTCACCAATTTTCTCGCGCATTTTAATAACGCCATAATCTTGGTAGGTTTTCAAATTAGCGTAGCGCTCGCAAACGCTGATGATTATTTCGCGCCCGGTTTTGGCCATACAAGTAACAATCTCAGAGTCTCAAAAATCTCTAACCATCATAGCAACCATATCAACTAAAAAATTCTTGCAGCAAAGCGGGAATTTCACCAGCATCGACGTATGGTCGCACCTGAACCAGAGAGCAACCGGCAATCATGGAGGATAGTTTGCTTCTAGCGGACGGCCGGTAAAGGCAAAGCACTGGTTTTTTCATGGTTGTAGCCAGGCCAATTTCATAACCGACGCCGAGGCTGGGCGTGGTCACTTCTGCTACCACACAATCACTCTCCGTTAGCCAGGCGACATCGCGGCGGTGCACTTCATGGTCGCTCAGATTTTCGCCGGCGGCCAGAAGATCCGGGCTGCCGATAATTTCAGTAGCCACCGAGCCATATTGCTTCAGTGCATCCACGATTTTTTCGTAAATGGGCTGATCGTCGCGACCAGCAGAAATTGAGGCGGCGAAATAAATTTTTTGCATCAAATTAGACCTCAATCTACACTCAATCTTCCGCCAGCAATCTGCTCTTTCAAATAAGGTGAAAGTTGATTAAACGTAGGCCCGGGACTGACTTTTAAGTGTTCAATGCGAGACTCTCTTAGTAAGCGTTCTGCAGCACTTTTAGAAATTTTCGTGCTGGTCAAATCGAGAACCTTAAGCTTTTTCATTTGCATGAAAATTGGTACGGCACTATCTGTGAGACCATTTATGCGCAGTGACAAATTGTCCAAATGCGGCAGCGTTGCCAGCGCCTTCAGACCGGCATTGCTGATATCGGAAGCCTCAAGTGTTACAGTTTTTAGCTGCGTACACTTGCCCAATTTTGCAGCCAGAACATCGCTGTGCGTGACGTGAGGTTTACCATATTTATTCCAGTCGCGCATCCCCAAAAATCGAACATCGCTCAACCAGTCGGCAGATAGATCACCAACATAGCGCCCATCTACGCATATATCGGCAACACACAGTGAAGTTAATCCAGTGGCAGAGTCAAGATTTTTTAAGGCTTTATTAGTAAGGAAAGTACAACCGACTAATTTTAAATTGCGCAAGCCAGATATTTTGACCAACGCGGCCAGGCCGGCATCATCAATGTCACCCCACCTTACTTGCACATCGGCAACATTTAAGGGCTGCAATAACGCCAAATTTTCTGCGTTCAGACCCGCGTTGCTATCAAATTCGAATGATTTCAAATGTCTGCCGGCCCTGCCTATTTCTTCAAAATCTTTGTGCTTGAATGTCACACCTTGAAGAAACTTAAAACTACCCCTGCCTTTTTTCATTTCAACGGCAATAAGATTGTGACGCACATTGTCGCTGGGATTAAGAGCGGTGTCAATAAAACCAAGCTCGCTGGGTGCCTCATTTAAAACTAAATTTTGTCTATCAACATCACTAACAACGATTGCGGGAGCCACCTCTGCCAGCGCAGGCTTAGGTTTGTGTAGATAGAAAAAAGTGCCGGCGGCGCCGCCTACCAGTAAGACCAAAACGCCACCAAGCAGTGCTACTTTGCGCCAGTTCAGCACACCTTTATCAGCTGCGCTTTTATCAATTTTTACTGTAGCGGTTAATCGTCCACCTTTGCGTTCTAATTTAGCAGCCAGACTCTTCAACTCAGCCAGACCAGCCCTGTTATTTTCGATGATGCCCTTTAAAAGTCTCACCAGCTGCTCGGCAGAAGCCAGCCTGTCATCACGATCTTTTGTCAGCAACAAATCAATGAGCTGCTGCAATTGAGGCGGAAATTTTCTCGCCGGATATGCTTCAGCCAGCGTCAACGGCTCAACTGAGACATGTTTGAAAATAGTCTCCATTGCCGATTCGCCTACGATCGGTTGCTTGCCTGTGAGCATTTCATAGAGCACACAACCGAGGGAATATAAATCTGACCTTTCGTCCAGGCCTTTGCCTAAGGCTTGCTCAGGGCTCATGTAGAGCGGGCTGCCAAAGATCTCTCCGGTCTTGGTCAGATCGGCGCGGGCGCCGGGATCGTCCATGAAAAATAGTTTGGCAATACCAAAGTCAAAAACTTTTACCAGTGGCCCTTCTTTGGTTTGAGTGATAAAAATGTTGCCCGGTTTTATATCGCGATGAACAGCGCCGTAGCTGTGAGCATGGGCCAAACCTGACGCCGCTTGCAAGGTTAGCGCCAGCGCTTCATCAATTTCCAGCACACCCTCTGCTTTGAGCAAGGCCGCTAAGCTTTTGCCTTCAAGATATTCGAGCACCATATACGGTTCTTGCGCATTGTTGACGCCAAAATCCATTACCGATACCAAATTGGGATGCACCAGCTTGGCCAGCAATTTACCTTCTTGCTGAAAACGCAAGAGTTCTTTTTCTGTGTAACGCTTTCCCTTGAGGGTCTTGATGGCTACGATTTTATCCAGGTACGAGTTGAGCGCTTTGTAAACCACTCCCATGCCGCCAATACCAAGCAGACCCTTGTAGACATAGTGGCCCACCAGTGTCTCATCTAGATAGGGCAGAGCAATTAGCTCATGGGTGTCTAGCGGGCAGAGCGGCTTTTCGCCGAACTTTACGGCGTAGATCTTGCCGCAGACAACACAAAGCCCATCTCGTCCGACGCGAACTTGGCTTTCAGAAATTTTTCGAGTTTTATCCTGGCCGTCATGCATTGTCTTTTTATTCCCAAGAATCACTGCTGCGACCACCCCTCGCGCAAGCATGCCACCGTCGTAACATTAAGCTACTGCCTTAGACCTTGCGTTAGCTGTCAAGAGAAGACTAGTTTCAGGTAAATATCTCTTCTCTCACCAAAAAGTAATTACAACAGCTTTAAACAAACCCAGCTCTAACCTTGCCGTTCTATCCAGTGCCTAGCGCATTGTCTAAGAGCACGAGGCAGTCGCTTTCGACTTCTTGAATCAATCACGAACGACGTCACTAAGACTGTAAATCGGCTGCACAAGCGCCATTTCAGTCTGTGACTTGCCAATTCGTTTCTTTAACCCGCGCCGGCAGAGTGAGAGCAATTTTTTTGCTTTCTCTTTTGCTTGCGCAAAACGGTCCACATGGGCCTGGAGACCTTTTATGACAAACGTAAAACACGAAACCGGCAGCTTGGTTGTGCGGAACAGTCCCGTTCCCGTTCGCAAGTATGCCTTCTGTCCTGACTTCGTATTTGGTGCTTCGACTTCTGCGTACCAGATCGAAGGCTCCACAGGCAGAGAACACGGCTGCGGCCCCTCCATCTGGGAGCCCTACTTCGCACAGCGGCCGCATCTGCAAAGCGGTGCCATCGCCTGCGACCACTACGGTCGTATGGAAGAAGATGTGCGAATGATGAAGCAACTGGGCCTCAAGGCCTATCGCTTCTCGATTTCCTGGCCTCGCGTCATCCCGCTCGGCAGAGGCGCCATCAACGAGCAGGGTCTGGGTTTCTACGACCGCCTCGTAGACGCCTTGCTTCGCAACGGCATCGAGCCATACGTCACCCTCTATCACTGGGATCTGCCCCAGGCTCTCGAGGATAACGGTGGTTGGTTGAACCGTGACACAGCGGTTGCATTTGCCGAATTCTCAGCGGTGATAGCTCATCGGTTGGGCGATCGCGTCAAGTATTTCGGCACTCTCAACGAACCTGAAGTGATCGTCGCCGGCTACACCGGTGATGGCCTGGCACCGGGTTACAGCAACCCCGCCTTGCGCGTCAAAGTGGCTCACCACCTGATGTTGGCTCACGGTTTGTCGGTACAGACCTTGCGCGCCATCAGCAAAGACTTCAAGGTCGGCGTGACACTGAATCTGGTGCCGGCCGAACCAAGCAATGCTTCCAATCCCGGCAGTGTTGCTGGTGCAAGAACGCACTGGTTGAAGAACTACGCGCTCTACCTGGAAGCGATTTTCAAGGCTCGCTATCCGGAAGTTGTCCTGGCTGAAGCTGCCGCCACTGGGGCAGAAATTCGCACCGGCGACATGGAGGTAATCTCTCAGCCCATCGACTACCTGGGCGTCAACTGGTATCTCCGCCATGTGGTCGACGAGAACGGCCGCATCATCGACAACCTTCCTGGCGCGCTGACCACCCAGATGGGTTGGGAAATGCAGGCGCCGGCGCTCACCCGCATGCTCGTGCAGATGAATGGCGAGTACAACCTGCCGCCAATTTACATCACCGAGAACGGTGCTGCCCTCGACGACGAAATCGAAGGCGGTCGCATTCAGGATGTCGGTCGCATGACTTACATTCACGAACACCTCAATGCACTCGAAAGTGCAACCGCAGCTGGAGTCAACATCGCCGGCTATTTCGCCTGGAGTCTGATGGACAACCTCGAGTGGTCCCTCGGGTTTGAGAAGACTTTCGGCATCGTCCACGTCGACCGCAACACGCTGAAGAGAACCGTCAAGGACAGCGGTATCTGGTACAGAGACATGATCAAAAGCAACACAGCCGGAAGTTTTCGGACCTTGTGTCAGTCACTGTTCTCCAAGTTCCGTACGTCGAAAGCCGCACCGGCAGCCGTGGAAGTGATCGCAACAGCGGCTCACTTTCCTACGGTTTCTCCTGACCACACCCACGCACTGGCGCTGCTCGAAAACGCCATGCGCTTCCTCGCCCCCGACAGCGGCACCATCGACCCCAAGTCGGGATATCCCTACGAAGGCTGGAACTGGAATGCGAACGTCGCTCCAGGCGTCAATTTTCGGACGTTCACCCAGCTGACTGCGATCGGCAAGTACATGGAGGTTCTGGCTGACGTTGTTGCTGGTCAGGCCGACTCAGTCGACCTTTCTCGCCAGCGCGCACTCAAGGCTCTCTCTCTGGCCGTTCGCACTTTGCGCTGCGACCAGCGCGACGATCAGTTGGCCGCCAAAGGCTTGCTGGTCAACTTCATGGGCCTCGACAACGGCAAGCGGCTTGGTCACCTTACCTCTGACGTGAAGAAGGCGACCTTCGTCCTCGCCTTCGGTGAAGAGAAAGGCGCCGCTCTCTGGACCGCTCTTCAGCTCAAGGGTTGGCTTAAGGCTGAAGCCGACTCAACCGACGCCATCGTCATGCGCGGTGAAAAGTACGGCTGGAACTTCTTCGACGGCGAACTCTCCGAGTTTGCTCAAGAAGATACGCGGCGTAAAGTCATGGCTATCCTTGACCAGCGCATCGTGCTCATCTGCTTCGGTGACAACGCCAACCTGACCACGTCGGTGGCACACACCATCGGCGCGCTTTTGACGCCGTCAATCGCAGACAGGCCTGAGGTAGCCAGAATTCGCGGCGAGCTCGAGGCGTTTCTCAATCTGCAGAAAGAGGGGTATCAGCATCTGTATGACCCCAAGGCGGGTCTGTTCTACTTCGGCTGGGACGCAACCAGAGACCGTTTGATCGGTTGGTCGGACGCTCAGGGTAACTTCCAGGCCGGCTACATGGACTACTTCGTCAACGAGTTTCGGGCACCAGCGGTAGTTGTCGCTGCTCTGTTCGGGCTGCCGGTTAACGCCGTCGGCAACCTCGGTTTCAAGATGAAGGCTTACACGAAGCAAGACGGAGAGCAGGTCTATGCTCTGGCACCATGGGACGGCTCGGCGTTTCAGTCTCTCGGACTGGGGCTCGCAGGGCAAGACATGGAAAGCCCGAGCTGGAGACAGCTGCTCAAGAACGCAGTGGCAATTCATTGCGATTTCTCCAGCCGGCGTAAGCTGCCTGGTTTCCTTTCGGAGAGCTACACAGGCGACGGCATGCAGTACACGGGCGCAGTCGGAATTCCCGACATTGCCTGCATGACCGAAGACCGCATCACCCATGCGGCGTCGCTCTACTGCCTCGGTGTTGCCTACTCGGTTTCGCCGGTGGAAGTGGAGAATTTCCTCGCCGCAAACTGGACGGCAATTTCGGCGCTATTCACCGGTCATGGCCCCTGGGAAGGTCACAACCTGACCACGAACAAGACCATCGACTTCCAGACAACCGCACACACGCTTTCACTGGCGGTGGGAATCCTGGCAACAGGTCCTGCCAACATGAAGCGCTACGCTGACTACGCCGGCGTCTCCGCCGGTCTGTCGGACCACCTCAAAGCTGGTACGGGTCACAACTTTTTGTCAGGCGACAGTCAGGTTTTCGCCTGGACTGCCAAAGATGCTGAGCTGTCATCCGTCCGCGACGGTGGCTCGTTCAGTGTCAATGGTGACAAGATTCAAACTCTCGGAGTGGCGTTCGTGACGAACGACGCGACGGGAGCGGATCTGTCAGGGTGCAAGCTGCGTCTAAGCTACCGCTCCACTGGGGCGATGGTCGGCGCGGTGATCGCTCTCAAGCCTGTCGGGATTGCCACCAAAATTCCGAAGGAAATCGTTGTGCAATTCGCAGCCACCAATGGTGCGGATGGCTTCATCGAAGTGCCGCTTCCTGCCATGGTCGGTCTCGCCATGATCAAAGAAGTGGTGCTCACCCACACAACCGCCGAGCCGTCGGCAGTTGGCCTCACCATCACCGGTCTCGATTTCGTGCCGGTGGTGTGAATTAAGTAAGCAGTAGTTCTGGTCCAGGTAACTTAGTCAGGGGTAAAACCCTGGCTTTGTTACCTGGATTTTTTGCCCTGGTCTATGATTTTATATAGTTGTCCAATGATTTTTCAAAATGGCAAAAGTATTAATCAAAAGAGATGTCTGGAAGGTATACGCGGGTTTCTTGTTAACATTCCAGAGCCCCGAGTCTAGGAGTCGACGATGCCAACTACGGATTCACTTGTAAAACCTGCACCGGTGCCCAACATGAGCTATGAGGTCAAGAACCAGCACCTGCTCGACTGGGTTGCCTCTGCTGCCGCACTAACGCAGCCAGACCACATTTACTGGTGCGATGGTAGCCAAGAAGAATACGACCGACTGTGCGCAGAAATGGTCGCCGCCGGCACATTTATCAAGCTCAACGAGAAAAAGCGCCCCGGCAGTTATCTCGCCCGTTCTGAAGCATCAGATGTCGCCCGCGTTGAAGACCGCACTTTCGTCTGCACCACAATCAAAGAAGACTGCGGCCCTAATAACAACTGGATGGAACCCGAGACCGCCAGAATAATTCTCAAAGACTTTTTTAAAGGCTCCATGCGTGGCCGCACCATGTACGTCATTCCGTTCAGCATGGGCCCGCTGGGCTCACCGCTTTCGCAAATCGGCGTCGAAATTACAGACTCGCCATACGTTGCCGTCAACATGAAACTGATGACCCGCATGGGCAAAACAGTAATTGGAGTGCTCGGCGAATTCGGCACTTACGTTCCATGTTTCCACAGCGTCGGTCACCCACTTTCTCCCGGTGAGAAAGACGTTCCATGGCCATCAGATCCTGAACACAAATACATCTGCCATTTCCCTGAGACAAGAGAAATCTGGTCATACGGTTCCGGCTATGGCGGTAATGCTTTACTGGGCAAAAAGTGTCTGGCACTGAGAATTGCGTCGAACATCGGCAAAACCGATGGATGGCTGGCCGAGCACATGCTAATCATGGGCGTACAATCTCCTCAAGGTGAAAAATCATACGTTGCAGCGGCTTTCCCAAGCGCCTGCGGCAAGACCAATTTCGCCATGCTCATTCCACCTAAATCATTTGACGGTTGGAAAGTCACCACAGTTGGTGACGACATTGCCTGGATTAGACCAGGCAAAGACGGCCGCCTTTACGCCATCAACCCTGAAGCGGGTTACTTTGGTGTAGCTCCTGGAACTTCAGCGAAAACCAATGCTAATGCCATTGCAACACTAGAGAAGAATTGCATTTTCACCAACGTGGCACTCACTCCAGATGGTGATGTCTGGTGGGAAGGTTTGACAGACGAACCTCCAGCCGAACTGACTGACTGGCAGGGCAGAAAATGGACACCTGATTGTGGACGCAAAGCCGCCCATCCAAATAGCCGTTTCACAGTTTCCGCTACCCAATGCCCGTCACTTGATGATCAATGGGACAATCAAGAAGGCGTGCCTGTAAGTGCATTCGTCTTCGGTGGCAGGCGCGCATCAGTGATACCACTGGTAGTGCAAGCTTTCAACTGGGCCTTTGGTGTTTACATGGCAGCTACTCTTGGTTCTGAAACCACAGCAGCTGCTGCTGGAAAAGTTGGCGAAGTGCGCCGCGACCCGATGGCTATGCTGCCGTTCTGCGGCTATCACATGGGTGATTATTTCGATCACTGGTTGCAAATCGGGCATAAAGTGGAAAATCCACCACGAATGTTCTGCGTTAACTGGTTCCGCACTGATAGCGATGGCAAAATGATCTGGCCAGGATTTGGCGAGAACATGCGCGTACTCAAATGGATCGCGGGTCGCGTACAAGGCACAGCCGGCTCGGCACACACTGTGCTTGGCTGGATGCCACGTTACAAAGACATCGACTGGACAGGTCTTGAAAGTGTCACACAAGAGCAGTTTGATGAGCTGATGAAAATTGATACCGCTCTATGGCAGAAAGAACTTGAATCACATGGTGAATTTTTCGCCAAGATGAAAAATCGTATGCCTGAAGAGTTAGTGTTGATCAAACAAATGCTGACTTTGAGTCTGGCCCGACTTTAGGCCTGACAGAGACGCCGCAGCAGGTTCTACTCAACAAATTCGGGAGGATTTTGTGCATTTTGACATGCTGCAAATCTTGGTCATAAGCACGGTGATTGTGACCGTCATGGCCTTACTGCTTTTTCCGAAAATTGGTCTGAAATTCAAGAAACTACCATTTGTATTTGCGCCTTTATACGGTGCACTGAGTATGGTGATCTTTTATGCCGGCTTTGTGCTTGGCCTTTCGTTGTTGATGGGCATGTTCTGGGCTGCCCTTGGTGGTGGCCAATTCGATAGCTCCACCGTTATCAGTACATCTTTTTTTACCATCGCCGCTGGCGGTGTCTTGGCCAACTTTCTTGTCTTAAAAGCATTGGCCACGCTCACACCTGAATTGTTTGAAGCACGTTCCACTGTTTCCATGATAGGCGCATCAATACTTGTTCTCGCCGTACATGGCGGTTGTTTATCTCTATTAGGAGTGGTCAATCCAATCGGTCCGAAAAAACCCAGGCCCCTTTTTGGCTACATAGACAAAACTGGCAAATTCGTTATTCCGCCGACATTTGGAGATGCCGAAAAATTTCACGACGGCAAGGCGACAGTATGGCCTGAAGACGCACAGACTGATTTTATCGGCGACCTTCTGGCTCTGAACTCCTACCCGGTTATTGACAAAAGCGGCAAAGTGATAGAAAGCGTCGACGAGAAGAAGCACCTTGCCGTGCGCGAGAAATACAAATTGGACGCCCCTGAAGACTACCTGGAAGACCAAGAAGGTCAGTCGACCTTCGGTGTTATGGCAAAAGAAAGCGGATTTCAAACATACAGCGGTATGCGTTCAGACGTGAGCAAAAATCTGTTCGAAGGGGTCAAAGTAAAACTGGTTCAATACATTTACTACATCTACGTTGACAAAAACGACAAGCCACTCACCGGCACCAAATATCGTGGCGCTCTCAGATATTCAGAAGGACTGGCGGCAGTGTGCAAAAAGTTCTGGGGCTACATTGATAAACAAGGCAATTATGTGATCAAACCGCGCTTTGCCATGGCATCACCGTTCAAAGATGGTTTGGCTTGTGTTGCACTCTGGTACAGGGGCCCTGGCAGCCTTGAACGCGACGAGTTAAACTTACACTGTTTGCGCTACGGATACATCGACAAAACAGGCAGGTTCGTCATTCCACCCATCTTTACGCATGCCTATTCTTTTTCAGAAGGTCTGGCGGCGGCGCAGATAGATACGGCGAATCCCCCAGACATGGCTCATCCTGAGCAAATTTTTGAACATGGAGTTGGTGGCAAAAGCGACTACGTAGACCCATATTAGACACGTGGGTAGCAAAAAAATCTGTTCTACACCGCTACCTGAGAACATTTCTTTTAAATCAAACCAATAGACCAGTCTACTAACTAAATTCGAAAAAAAGTGGCCAGCCAGCTGTTGAGCACAAAGCTCACCAGTGGCTGGCCGTAGACAGTCGTGGGCATGGCCCCGCCGGTGGTGTTTAACAGGTATCCTTGCCGTGACCATCGGAGGGAATTCGGACGCGGCTAGCGACTGAAGGAAGAGCCCACAAATGGCAGCACCACAGCGAAAGCTACGATGGGCCACCAGGGCATGGAGAGTGCGCAGACGAACAATACAAATGAAAGGGCTGCGACTGAAGTGATGATGCTGAACAACAAATGAATCTCCTTGTCTGAACAGAGCCATCTGCTGGTTAGGCTCTGGCTAAAAAAGACTAATACCTAGGCATATGGCGATAATCACCAAGCCTTTATTTGCAGCGATTTTGACTTGCTAACGGCACCAATAGCTACGCACCAGCGGCACCACCACAGAGTGAATCAGCCCCAATACGGCTGCTCGCGGCAGCGGCTGCTCGGGCGATAGATCTCCTTGCTCCTGATGCGCTCGACCAATGCCTGATGGCCCCGGCCTACTGCACCAGAGACATCCTGGGAATGGTTGTCGCGATAGCCGATCAAGAGATCGCACTCGCGGATGTACTTCTGGTTTTCTTTGAGACGACGTGCGGCAAACAGGCACAGGTTCTGGGCCCGGCGCCGCATCTTCTCGTCGTCGATGGCGGCAGCTTCGGTGACAGCCTCAGGCAGCAACTCGGCGACTTTGACGAACAACGCATGGCACCTGTCGACCAGGTCGCGATGCGCGCGCCAGTTGCGCCCATGGATGCGCAGCTTCGTGTCGCGCTCATGCTCGATGCGCTGCATGACCGGCACGTCAGGCATTGCCGCAAGCAGAGATTCCGACAGTTGCGAGTCGTTAAACGCGTGTAGGCCGTTAAGATGAAAGGTCCGGCATGAGGTGCTGGTGTGGTAGCAGAACACCCGCTCGAACTCTTCTCGAGCAGTGACCAGCGCACAACACTTCAAGTACTCTGCCGGTAGCTCAGTTGACGAGACCTTCTCCACACGCGCTTCGCCCAGAATGTCTGCGCTGTATTTGTCGCGGGAGGCGCACCTGGCGTTGAAGATCCAGTTCTGACCGGCGACTTCGGCAGCCAGAGCGTCAAAGACTTTCTGGAAGCCTACCTCAGCGTACTTCTGCGTAGCACGGCTGTATTGGTGTTGCGTCGCCTCGACGACGGCTAAATCGCACTGGTCGATGAGGGCGGCCACCGCCTCGCAGTTGAGGCAGAGGTCAACGTCGACGTATGGAGGCACGAATTTACAAAGAGAAAGGGGGCCAAATGACCACTTGTTGAGGCAGAGGTCAACGTCGACGTATGGAGGCACCCCATAAACTTTGTAAATCGGCTCCTCCTTGGAAATCGCCACAGCCTCGAGCTGAGCGACGAGGGTGGGCCGAATGCTCTCCCATGCCCCGGCGTGCTGGAGGTAGTGTAAGCGCGTGGAGATGAAGTCCGTCTGCCGGTCGAGAACAGCCAGCGCAGCCGCCTTGATGGCATTGGCCCTGTCCTTCTCCGGCTTGTTCACAGCCTCACGTACGATAGTGGCGCATGCCGTAACGTCGGGCGAATTGACTCCCGCGAACTGATTGCTCGCGCAGACAAGCGAGAATGCAATCTTCTGTGCCGCCAGGTAGGTTGCTCTCAAGGCGGTCTCTTCCGGCGAAAGCTCGAGCTGCGAGTTCACCCTTCGTTCGATCCAATGTGTGTTGTACATTTCTGTTTCCTTTCCTTTCCTTTC